>JANODP010000462.1:0-28912 GCA_031412755.1 Schlesneria sp.
GTTGAAGTCGTGAGACAGCGTTCGCACCACGGCAAACTGGTCCGAGATCGCCGCACACTTCGGCAACAACTCGCACACGCGCAGGTCCGGCGTGCGGGACGCAATCGGCGAGAACGGCCCCCGAATCGTGCTGGCCGCCAACGGCTTCATGTCCCACGTCTCAAGCTGACTTGGCCCGCCAAACAGCAGCAAAAAGATGACTGACTTGGCGCGAGGCTTGATGGGCGGCGAAGCTTCTTCGGCCTGAAGCAGTTTCGGCAGCGAGAGGCCAAACAGTCCGGCCCCGCCCGCTTGAAGCAACTCACGCCGCGAAACGCCATCGCAGACCGAACGATTTCGACCGAGTAGCTCAAGCATGATGAACATTCTCCTGAAGGGAATCTGTCGAGAGTCTACTCGCTTCCGTAAGATGCGCGGAGTCCTCGGGACGCACCTCACGGAATTCGCAACCAACACACGGTCCGTTGCCAGAAAGAGCAGATCTCATGTCTCAGACCAGCCAGTGTCCGGAATGTGGAAAATCTCTGCGCATCCCGGATGAGAAGGCCACCGCCGTGGTCAAGTGCCCCCAATGCGGCGCAAAGTTTCGAGCCTCAGAGGCGTCTGCCGACAGTCCTCGTCGCGATGGTGTTTCCGGCAAGCGTCGAGTTCAGGAAGAGACGCCTTCGGACGACGACTTCGATGCCCTGCCGACTCGCACACGAAAGCAGACGAAGAAGAAGAAATCATCCGCCTCCGGAAGTCTGCAACCGTTTCTGCGGCGCTGGTTGATCGCGTGCGGCATTGTGCTGGCCATTACGGCGATCATTGGCGTGGTCGGTATGTTCAACGAGCCGGTCGCGATGACGGCTTCGATGATTTGCGTTGTCGCGATCGTCGGCTGTGCGCTGGTGGGGTCGATCTGGATGGCGATGGATCTCGGCAAGGAGAGTGCCTGGCTGGCGGTGGGCTCGCTCCTCATGCCGGCGATTGGCCTGGTGTGGGCCTTTCAGAAGAAGAGTCCGGCACGGCGTGGAGCGGTCGTGTTCGTGTCGTCGCTCGCTCCCCTGTTGCTGCTGGGACTGATGCTGCTGGTCTTCTATCCCAAGTACACCGGGGCGGGACAGCGGGGACGCCAGACTGCAAACTGGGAAGACCTGATGCGTCAAATGGACAGCAAGGTCACTCCGGAAACTCCGGTGGTGACCGTCACCGTCCGCGTCGCGTCTAACCCCGGCGGCTTGGATGGAATCGAACCGAGATGCGAAGCCCTGCTGCGTCCCTACAAGAGTTATGTGCAGGGCTCGTTGAAGATCGATGCCGGTGCCCGATTGATCACCTACCAGTATCGCGGCCATGAGACCTTCAACCAAATGATCGCGTTCTATCTGAGTTCCTCGACAGGAGTCTTCACTCCACAAGGAACGGTCACGCCCGACGGAACGTAGTCGGAAAGGAACTCGGTCTCTCGCTCCGCTCACACCTCGGGCAAGACCCACGGTTTGCGGTACTCGGGGCGAGTCCTGAGCGCGTTCGCCCCGGCATCGTTGACGAAGGTTTCGGTTTTGGCGTCGAACATCAGTTTGCGGCCGACTCGGCTGGCGACGTTGCCCATGTGGCAGAGCAGGCTCGACGGGTGGCCGACGGTTTCCAGATCGGCGTTCGGCCGCTTCCGACTCTTGATGCAGTCGATGAAATTCTGAACGTGAGCCGCTTCGTCGTTGTCGCCGGTGTGTTCGCCCAGCACCTGACCGCCCGGGCCGAAGGCCTTCCACGCATTGTTGCCGATCACGATCTGGCCCTTGTCGCCGTAGACGGCCGCGCCTTCGGATTCACCGAGGAAGTTGTAGGGCGTCCAGATGCGCATCTCGTAGGTGAGCAGTTTCGGAGCGATCGAAGAACCCCTCACCCCCGGCCCCTCTCCCCTCCTGTCTTTGTTTTCTGAAAGACCGGGCGGGGCGAGGGGTGAACTGACACCGTACTCGTAGTTGACTTGCAGCGTGTCGGGCCATTCCTGCATGTCGTCGAAGTACCACTTGCCGCCGCCCGTGGCGACGGTCGTGGGCAGGCCGATCGGGCCGTCTCCCTGAGCCTCCGACGCGGCGGACAACGCCCAACTGGCCATGTCGAGGCGATGCACGCCATCGTTGCCGAGGTCTCCCGTGCCGAAGTCGTAGAACCACCGCCAGCGGCCGTGAAAGCGGTTCGGATTGAACGGCCGCTTCGGGGCCGGGCCGAGCCACATGTCGTAGTCGACACCTTCCGGCGGTTCGCGATCCTTGGGGAAACCGATGCTCCCCTGCTTCGCACTCTCCCACGCGCGAGCGACCAGACAGCGGCCGAGTGCGCCGGTGCGAATGAATTCGATGGCCGTCCGCATCCGCTCGGTCGTGCGGGCCTGAGTCCCCATCTGGATGACTCGGCCATGCTTCTTCAGCGCGGCAACCATGCGCTGGCCTTCAACAATGTTGTGGCCGTCGGGCTTCTCGACGTACACGTCCTTCCCGGCCAGGCACGCGAGGATCGTCGGGATCGCATGCCAATGGTCGGGCGTGCCGACGACGATCGCGTCGAGGCTCTTGTCGTCGATCAGCTTCCGAAAGTCGGCGACCGTCTGCGGCTTGGTCCCCTGATTCTTCTCGACAGCCGCGACGGCCTGTCCGAACTTGCCGGGGTCGAGGTCCGCGAGAGCCACCACCTCGCAGTTCTTGTTGCGTGAGAATGCGTTCACCAAGGAGAAAGCCCGCCCGCCCGTGCCGACACAGCCGACGCGAACTCGCTCGCTGGCGGCGGCCTTTGCCGGCGCATCGGCCGCCAGCAGGGTTGCGGCCCCGGCAACACTCAACGCGGACGAAGCCAAAAACTCACGACGCTGCATGATCGAGTCTCCTGGTGGCAGTGAGCGGGTGTCTGGAACGTGGCCGTATCTTGCCAGAGATGACGCGATTCAACCACGGAGGAGACGGATGTCTCGGAGCGATCCCCACTTTGTTCGCAACGTTCGCAACGCTGGCGTTTTGAAGGGGGGCAACCGAGAATGCCCGCCGCGATTGGTGCTCGATGAGACGAGCCGCGATCCCATGTTTTGGCCGGGAGTCATCATGCAGAATGGTTCCAAGGGACTGGTTGTCCTCGCGCTGCTCATCATCACGCTGGGAGTGGGATGGCTGCTGACGACCCTGGCCGTCGAGCCGAGAATCAACTGGGTGCTGACGTTGTCCCTGGGAATGATCGGGGTGCTGGCGTTTGTGATCAGCGGTGGCCTCGACAAGGTGAGCGTCGTTGTCGGACCGGTCTTTCTGAGTGGCAGTGTCTTGTCGTTCCTGCGTCAGGCGAATTATCTGTCGTTCGATGTCGAGATTCCGATTTACGTCATTGTGGTCGGTGTGTTGCTGCTGGTGTCGCAACTTCGAGTGATCTCTCTTCCCGGTTGGTACATCCCGCCGAAGGCGACTGACGAGTCGTGACCCGATTCCGTTCGACTGTTTCACGACTCCAGATTCCCGATCGCCGACGCCGTTCTCATGCCATCCGCCACCGCCATTGTTGAAAGCTATCTGTCGGGAACCCGCGTCGATACGTTTCTGGCGCGGCATCTGCGCAGCTACACCTCGTGGCGGCTGCATCGTTTGGTGCGGGCGGGCCAGGTGACGGTCAACGGAGTGGTGGCCGGAGCCGACCAGCGGGTCTTCGCTGGCGAGAGTGTCTCGGTGACGTTGCTCGAACCGCCCGACAACCTGATGCCGGCGCAAGACATCTCGTTCGAGATCGTGTTCGAGGACCAGTGGCTGCTGGTCGTGAACAAGCCGGCGGGACTGATCATTCATCCGACGGGCAAGAATCCCTCGGGAACGCTCACCAACGCGGTGCAGCATCACCTCGACGGACAGTCCGATTATCCGGGGCAGAGGAAGCCCGGGATCGTTCATCGGCTGGACCGCGACACGAGCGGAGTCGTCGCCATCGCGAAGGACCACCTGTCGCTGCGGCTGTTGTCGATCGAGTTTCAGCGCGAGCGGATTGCAAAGTCGTATGTCGCACTCGTCGATGGAGTCCTGCCGGACGACACGGGGACGATCGACCTGCCAATCGGCCGGTCGTGCGGAGAGTCGAGTGCCCTGATGACGTGTCGGGCCGATGCGCTCGATGCCAAACCCTCGAAGACCAGTTACGAAGTCATCGAGCGTTTCCCGCGCCACACGCTGGTCAGGGCGAAGCCGCGCACGGGACGACTGCATCAAATCCGCGTCCACCTGGCGGCGATCGGGCATCCCGTCGTCGGTGACGACTTCTACGCGGCGCGCGGTGAACTGAAACCGGACCGTGTCCCGAACGCGCCGCCCATCTCACCCTTCATCAGTCGCCAGGCCCTCCACGCCGCCGAGATTTCGTTCTCCCACCCGATGACGCACGTTTGGCAAACCTTCACCGCGCCGCTGCCCAATGACATGGAGCAAGCGATCGAAACGGTACGCGCGTTGTGAGTCATCCCGCCAGTGCACTCGTCGCGCGAAAGCCCACCACGTCACCGGCCGCCCGGATGTGTGAGGCCCACGTTCCACCAGCGGCATCGCACCACACGCGGCCTCGCTCGTCGAGGCCCACTCCCGCCGCTTCGAGGTTGAGTGACGCCGTATTGCCGACGCGACCCATGCACACCAGGACCGCATCCGCGACGAAGACCTTGCCGCTCGCCACCCGCACCGCGGCGCGATTGTCGGACCGCGTCTCGACGCCGATCACTTCATCGCCGAGTCGGAAGGCGATGTCGAGCGACTGCATCTCATTCAGTCGCGCATCGCCGAACAGTCCGCCACAGACGTCGAACACGTTGGCCTGTTCGTCGATGACAGTCACGTCCACGCCGAGCGACCCGAGCAGCAGCGCGTAGTCCAGACCGGTCTCACCCGCGCCGACCACGATCATCGACCGGGGCAGTTCATCGAGCGTGAGCAACGATTCGACATCCACCACGAAACGACCGTCGAAGCGAATGGATCCCGGCCGCGCCGACTTCGTGCCGCAGGCGACAAGCACGTTGTCCGCCTGGATCGTGTTCACGTCGCCGCCACTTTGCACTTCGACCGTGTTCGCCGCGACAAACCGCACGTTGCCCGCGAACACGTCAATCCCCAGGCACTCCAGCTCCGCTCGATCCGCTGCGTGTTGGCAGCGACCCAGGCGAGCGACTTCGCCGCGAAGATCGCTCATGGAGGTCGAGCCGTCCGGCGCGAGGTTTTTCACCGCCTGATGCAACACCTTGATCGAAGCGGCTTCGTCAGTGGCGGCCTTCGTCTCGACCAGCGCGACACGCCGTCCCTCCCGCGCCGAGGCCATCGCCCCGTCGATGGCTTCGCGTCCGCTTCCGATCACCAGCAGTTCGTAGTTCATGGTGGCCGCTCCCTCTTCCCTGACCGTCAAGGCTTGTCGGGAAAGTGATCGGCCTGCGCGAAGCTGCTCCGATACCGAAGACTCTGCCGATCGGCGAAAGCTGCCGGATGAACGGCGACCGTGCCGGTGGTGCCGGTTGTAGGGCGGATCAGCAACTCTCGGGAGACAACGGCCCGCCGAGAGGAAGTAGTGGCTGCAACGGACAGTCATCGCACTTCGGTTCGCGGCCGCAATGGGTCTCGCCGACTTTGGTGAGCAGCCGTGAGAACTCGCGCGGATCGATCTCCGCCCGTTGGAGGCCGCGCACGAAGAACGATTGCGCTTCTTCGTCTTCGAGGGGTAGATCGAGCCACCCGTGACGGATGGCGACTCGCAGCACGGTCCGATTGACCGGGAAGACCTTCAGTTGCGCGGCGAAGAGCAGCAGTTCGTCCACCGTCGCCGGGCCGAGTCCCCGGATGGCGCGCAACGACTCGCGGTAGAACTCGACGCCGCGAGTCCATTCGGGAGAGAGCGCCCCGCCAAATTGATCGAGCCACCACGCGGCCACCGCCCGCACGACCGACGACTTTTGAGGACCGCGCGGGATCGGGGAAAGGATCTCCGCAAGTTGTCCCGCCGAAGTCTGTGTTGCCTCGAGGGGCGATGCCAAGGCGGAGGACTTCAGCAACGCGGACAGCGCTTCATTCGCACGATGGTCGCTCGGGACGCCGAACAGCACACGCAGAAGGAGTTCCCACGTCGAGTCGGCCGACGGCGGTTCGACCGGTCCGTATGCGGCCCGCAGAAGTTCGGTGGCCCGTTCAAATCGGGAAAGGTCAGCCATTCGGAAAACTTTCTGGCAGAGTTCTACCGGTGTCGTGTAGACTTCGCCCGCCCTCGGCCCGTAGCACATGCTGCCAGCTTGTGCGTATTTCTGTTGGTCGCATCGCAGGAACAAATCGCCCAAGCTGGCAGCATGGGCTACGACCGGGACGACCGCGTCTCAACGAAGGAGCTTCGTCGTGAACTTCATCAGTCGCCAACCGTGGGATCCGTCGCTGCACAGGCTGACGGACGAAAGCGTCTATCGCAACCGTGGCCTGCATCGCCGCGAGTTTCTCGCATCGCTGGGTCTCGGTTCGGCCGGGCTGCTGCTCGGCGGATCGCTTCCCGGCTGCGGACACAAACCGGACGAAAAGAAACTCCAGGCCGCCGCCGATGTCGCGATCCCGAAGGCGTCGAAGGCTCACTATCCGGCGACGCGAAACCCGGCGTTTGAATACGGCCGCGACGAGACCGACAAACAGGCCGCCGCCATCTACACGAACTTCTACGAATTCTCGACGAGCAAACAGACGTATTTGCACGTCGACGGCTTCCAGCCGACGCCGTGGGAAGTCACCGTTGACGGTCTCTGCTCGAACCCGATGACCTTCGATCTGGACGACCTGCATGCGAAGTTCGACCTCGAAGAGCGGGCCTATCGCCACCGCTGCGTCGAGACGTGGGCGATGTGTGTCCCGTGGACCGGCTTCCCGCTGGCGAAGCTGATCGACATGGTCGAGCCGACCGCCGAGGCCAAGTTCGTCAAGTTCGACTCCTTCGAGCGTCCGACCGAAGCGCCGAACATGGCCGACAGTTCCTTTCCCTGGCCGTACACCGAGGGCCTGACGCTGGCCGAAGCCACGAATGAACTCGCGTTCCTCGCCACAGGCATCTACGGCGAGCCGTTGCCCAAACAGCACGGCGCACCGGTGCGACTGGTCCTGCCCTGGAAGTACGGCTTCAAGAGCAGCAAGTCGATCGTCCGCATCACGCTCACGGGAAAACAGCCGCCGACGTTCTGGAACATCGTCAACCCGCGCGAGTACGGGTTTGAGGCGAACGTCGAACCCGAAGTCTCGCATCCCCGGTGGAGCCAATCCTCCGAATGGATGCTCGGCACGCGCGAGCGCTTCCCCACGGTCAAGTTCAACGGCTACGGCGACTACGTGGCGAAGCTATACGGTTGATTCATTTCCTGTCCCCTCGTCCCGGCGGGCACCGCTGCGTCGGCGGTCCGGGGAGAGGGTTGGGGTGACGGGATTCTCTTCGGCCTCATCAAAAGCTGGAGTTGCTTGTGGACAAGTTCCTACTGCGAACGACCTGCAAAATCTAATCGGTAACTTAGTGGGGCGGCTGCATGGGGCACTGCATTCGGGGATTCATCGCCCGTGAAGACGACCTTCTCCGCGCGGCCGCTGGTTTGTCTGGAGCAAGAGTGGCGAGGCTCTCTCTTGGCTTCGGTTTCTTGCCTCTGAGCAAAGAGTTAAGTGACCCGGACGAACCGGCACCTTTCGATCACTTGGACGAACTCACCCCCCGACTTGGTGAGTGGGCCGAAGCAAAGTCGCATTTGTTCCCCATTGCCTATATCGAGACGGCATACCACGGTGGTCAAGGCGGACAGGCAGCGATAGCGTGGGTCGCTGGAAAGGTAGTTTTCGGTCCGCTTTGCACGTTGGAAATGCCGGAGAATGGCAAGGTTGCGCGACGACCATTGCTGGACGGCGCGATCAATCGTGCCGTCCGGCACTTGGGAGTGGATCGCGGTGCTGTTCGCGACGAGTTTGACGCCTTGGGTTTGGGGGACCATCGTACAAATGAATCGTGGCTTGAGGCGGTGTCAGAGTAGCCGATTAACCGCATACGCTCACAGTACCTCCAATTGAGCGGAGTACGCTTACCCCTCGGACACTCCCACGATCACAACTCGCAGCGGAACCTTGACCGCCTTGTCACCGGCCTTACCGTCGGCGGTGAGGCTGAGAATCCAGAAGTGTTTGCCGGTGTCGTGGGTCAGCGCGGGAGTCTTCTCATCCGGTTTGGGAGGCAGCAGTGAGAAGATGGCCGGATGATTCGAGCCGGACGCTTTCGCACTCAGCTTGTGCATCGCGTCGGACATCTTGAGCAGAGCCGGATCGGTGTCCAGCTTGGCGGGGATCGCGAGCAGGAAGTCGGCGAGATCGCTCGTGCCGACGTGATTGCCATCGACCGGCTGCTGTCCGTAGCGCAGCGTGTAGACTCCGGCCGCCACGTCCTGGCCGCGGAAGTCGGTGAACTCGGACTTCTTCACGACCTCGATCGCGCCGACAAGCTGCCCCGGTGCCAGCGGGTACTTCACGGACAGCGACGGCTTGAAGTCGGCCTTGGCCTCCAACTGTTTGACCAGCCAGACCGACCCGATTGTCGCGCCGCCCGCCGCGATCTGCTGGCCGCTCGGATTCAAAACCGCCGAAATTTTGTCGGCCAGTCCTGCGGGAGCCTTCTCGACAGTGGTCAGCTTTCCTTCCTCGGCTGCAACTGCCCGCGAGGACATCATCGAAAAAAACAGCAACACACCCACGAAAGCCCTACTCATGAATGATCGCTCCCACCGTTGTTGTTTGGATTGGATTCACTATCTGGAGATTGCCCAGCGTCCTGTCGCCCCGTCACGTTATCTGACCCGGCAAGCGGTCGAGACGATCGTCCCGACCGCGGCGCGAGTTTCGTGTCGGCAGTGACGGGAATTGCCTGCTCCACGAAGTAATGAAATTCCGCGTCGGAGTATTTGTCAGAAAAATCAGCGGGATTGGAGGGACGCGCGTTCATCATAAATTCTCCAAAATGCAAATCATCTCAACAACAAAGATGTATCACAGACCCACTGGTCATCGCAAAACAGTTCGATCAGATAAACTCCGGGCGTGTCGAACGTGCAGCCACGAACCTCCACGGCGAGTTGAATCAGAAAGTCCCGGTGTGGAAACTCCAACCGACGGCGCGAAGTGGCGAACAGAACTTTTTCAGAATCGGCGGCTCGTATCTCGAAGTGAACCGCAACGGTTCCGAGACCCTGCGACAACTGCGCGAATGCGCAGAAGTGTCCCAATGAGTACGGATACTGCACGACATTGATGGAATTGAATAAGCCATGTAAGTTGGTCAAGCCGCCTTCAAATCCCACCACCGCGTCACACATTGTCAGGCATTTGGCTGCCGGAATGACTGCTGGCACGAAATCGACTCCAAGTGGCCTCAATCGCGAACAACCGCAATCACCGCCGGAACGTCGCCAGGAACGCGTTCCGCTGACCGTGAGTCGTCCACGTTCGGTCGAAGCCCTCGCCCGTGAAGCTGAGCGTGTTCGACAGGGCCGGGCTGATGTCGCTGACCTTGGTGAGGGGCTGATAGAAGATGGCCTCGTTCGAGCAGACGCAGTCACCCTTCTTCAGGCCGCGCGTTTCGATCTTCGCCACATCGCCCGCCGTGAACGTCCCCTTGCCGGAGAGATGGTCGTTCTCCAGCTTGATCGGAGCCTTGACGATCTTCTTCACGTCGGTCGTGAATTCTTTCGCTGAGTGCTTGGCGAAGGCGACGAGTGCGTCGTGCTGGGCTTCGGTGGCACGGTCATCAACGAGAATGAGCGACGAGATTTTTCCGGCGTGCATGTGGAAGAACTCACTCGCCCCCATTGTCTTCTCCGACGTGACGACGATCGCCACACCGAGACCTTCGAGGGCGACACCGTCCCAGCCACCCTCATCGACCTTCCACGCCATGACCGCCTCTTTGCCGGCGAGATCCATTTCGGCGTTGGCGAAACAGGGACCGGTGTAGACATCGCAGGTCCGGGCCTCGATGTATTCACCCGAAATCTGAGCGGCCGACGCCGACGAGGCGACAGCCAGTACAAATGCTATCGAAAGGAAGGTTGGCAGACGCATGGGAAGGCTCCTGGCAGGAAGGCGGTGGAAGGACCAACATCAACGCCGACGATTGTGGTCAAGACACCCGGAAGCGTCAATGAGCCTTCTTGATCTGGCGGGGTCATCACGGGTTTTCGGCGTGCTTTCGCGACAGTGAAGTGCCGGGGTCGATTGGACACTTGGTGACTCCTCGCAAAATCCGAAATGGATCAAACCAGCCGATTGCCGTCAGTCGTTGATTCGTATCCCACCGCACAACTCCACACGAATTGAAGCCTGAAGCGCGGGGGCAGGTACGGGGTCTAGCAGTCCGTCGCTCGCGCATCAGGCGTCAAACGCCCGCCCCTGGATTCTCACTCTTTCCGCAGGGCCTCGATCGGGTCGAGGCGGGCGGCCTGCATGGCGGGGTAGAGGCCGAAGATGACTCCGACCAGGACCGAGATGCCGAACGCGAGCGGCACCGACCAGTTGACGACGGCCGGTTCCATCGTGCGGATGATGTCGGGCAGGGTCGCGACCGCTTCGGGCATCAGTTGTTCGATGCCCCAGCGCATGAGGTTGATCGCGGGACGGCAGGCCAGTCCCGCGAGGACTCCCGCCGTGCCGCCGAACATCGAGAGCGTGACGGTCTCTCCCAGAAACTGCCGCGTGATGTCGGACTGCTTCGCGCCGAGTGCCCGCCGAATGCCGATCTCCTTGGTCCGCTCGGTCACGGTGGCCAGCATGATGTTCATGATCCCGATGCCGCCGACCAGCAGCGAGATCACGGCGATGATGCCGAGGAACAGCATGAACATCAGCCGCATGGCCCGCGCCCGTTCGAGCAGCTCCAGCGGGACGGTGATGCCGTAATCGACAGTCGGGTGATGCGGGGCCAGCGTGGCCTTGATGATCTCGGCGGTCTCGACGACGTGCGCCACGTCGATGGCTTGCAGCGTGATCTGGCTCAGCTCGACCCGCTCCCCCTCAAACGACCCGCTGCGGCGCGTGAGGATCAGATCGCCGATCCGCAGCCACAGCGTCTCGATCGGCACATACACGTCGCGCGAGAAATCCTGCGCTGCGAGCGACCCGCCGATCCCCGCCGAAGGGGCGCGCGGTTTCAGAATGCCGGCCACCTGGTAGTAGTCGCGTTCGATTTTGATGGCACGGCCGAGCGGGTCTTCAAACGGGAACAGCCGCTCGGCGGTTTCGGCGGAGAGGACGCAGATGTTCTGTTTCTCGGTGGCGTCGGTCAGCGACAGGAATCGACCGCGATCGACTTCGAGTTTTGTCAGGTCGGCATAGTCGGGAGTGCAGCCGACCATGCGGCCATCGACCAGCCGATCGAGATAGCGGAATTCGCGCCGCACCTCGCGGATCGGGACGGCGCGCTTGACGGTCGGCAAGGTCTCGATGATGCGTGCCAGATCGTTGCGTGTGATGCCGTACGGAAAGATGCCGCGCTGGCCCGCCGTCGCTTCGGCCGGAGGCTTGATCGAGCGGACGATGATGTTGTCCGCGCCAAGCCCCTCAATCTGTTTCTGCACCGCCCGGCCGATTCCTTCACCGATGGCGAGCAACCAGATCACACTGGCCACGCCGATCGCGACACCCAGAATCGTAAGCATCGATCGGAGCGGATGCAGGAACAGCGCCTTGAGACTGCTCCACCCGAACCCACCGGTCAGCCAGCGCAGCGGGTTCACGATGCGGCTCGCTCGGTGGTCGTTACACTCTTCGCCGTTTCCGCGGGCTTGGCGGGTGCGGAGTCTGTGGCGGGCTTGTCCTTCTTCTGCGAGGCGTCCTCGTCCTTCAAGCCGACGGCGACGAGGTGAGCCCGCGGGTTCATGACCACCTCGTCCGTGGTGTTCAGTCCGTCCTTGATGACGATGAATTTGTCATTGGTCGAGCCGATGAGCAGTTCGCGCAGGCCGAGCTTGCCGGATGATTCGCGGATCACGCAGTAGTGCTTGCCGCCCCGTTCGACCACGGTTTGGACGGGGACTTGCATCACCTTCTCCTGCGTTTCGACGCGGATCGACACCTTGGAGGACATTCCCGGCTTGACCATCGCCGGCGGAGCATCCAGCGTGACGATGGCATCGAACTCCTTCACGTTCGGGTTGAACCAGTTCTCGTCCGTGGCATACGCATTGACGGTCTTCACGGTTCCCTTGAGTTCCGTTCCGCGCAGGGCCTCGATCTGCACGACGGCGGACATTCCCGGCTTGACGCGATCGACGCGGGCCTCGCCGATCTTCGTCTTGACCTGCATTTTGCTGGAGTCGGGCAGCATCACGATCACCTGGCGTTCGCGAACGCGGTTCCCCTTGCGGATCAGGAACTCATCGCCGCGCCAGCGGCTTTGATTCGCAAACACGACCTGACCGGCGGTCGGAGCCTTGATGACACACTTGTCGAGCTGGCTTTCGAGGTTCTTCAGCTTTTCAAGTTCGATCGCCAGCTTGGCCTGCTCGGCGTTGACGCTGGCTTCGGCGGTTTTGATGTCGGAATCATGCTTCTTCAGCGTCTTGGGTTTGGTGTACTCGCGGATCACGTTGAGCTTGGTCTTCGCCGCCGCCAAATCCTTGCCGAACTTCTCGACCGAGAACCGGTCGCTCTCAAGCTGGACGTCGGTGATGTAGCCGCGCGAGGCCAGTTTCTGGCTGTGCTTCAAAAAGTTCTCGGCCCGGCGCGAGTTTTCCTCGGCGACGAACAGTTCGCTCTCCAGCTTTTGCTCGTCCTGGACGAACGTTCCCAGTTCGTATTCCTTCCGTGCGATGAGGGCGGCGGCGTGATCGTTGGTCGCCTTGCTGAGCGCCGCCTCCGCCGTGTTGACCGCGATCTTTTGAGTCGCCAGATCCTTGCGCAGGGTCGAATCGTCCAACTGCACGATGACATCGCCCGCGGCCACGGGCGTTCCTTCGGCGACGATCTCCAGGATGCGAACGCCCTCGGCCGACGCGATCTCGCAGCGCAACTCGACGTTCGCGGAACTTTCCAACTCGCCCCGCTCGACGATGTCGGTGAAGAACTCACCCACGACCGGTCGCTGTGTTGTGACCTGCACGATCGTGTCGCCCCGTAGCGAGTAGACCGCCGCTCCCACGGCCGCACAGCAGACGGCCAGGAAGGCCAGCACGATGAGCGGGCCGCGCCGCGCCGTGCGGGAGTGACGGAGAGACGAAGTGTTCTGCATCGGAGTATTCATGGCACGAGCCACCCGAAAGACGGACCAGGATTCGACAGCCAACGGTCTCCCTTCCCAGCATACCCAGAGACGGAGCCTCCTGCTCGTCCCCCACGCTTTTGGAGCGTCAGCTCCTTCCTATGATTTTCTGAGCGGAGCGGCGTCAGCCACCCCGGTTCTTCGTGGAGTCGATGGTTGAAGGTCGATGGTTGAAGGTCGATGGTTGAAGGTCGATGGTTGAAGGTCGAGGGTTGATGGTCGAGGGTTGATGGACGGAGTTCACACCCGACTCTTGCCCTCAACCTTCGACCCTCAACCTTCGACCTTGCCAGGGGGCTGACGCCGCCCCGCTCGGAAATCGACAAGAGGGCTAACGCCCAAGAGCGAAGCCGTCCCCTACCGGTTCGTCGGCACTGGCCCGCGCGAACTCGCTGAGGAGTTGGGCGGACGGCTGGCAATCACTCGGGCCGCGCCGGGTTTTCGGACGGTGACGATGGCACCGGCGGTTCCAGGCTGCTCGGAGTGGGCGGCAGGTCGCCGGCGGACAACTCGCTGAATCCTGGCAGATTCGGGTCGCCGGTGAGGTTCAGCGGATTCGGCAGCGAGTCGTAGTAGCAGGCCAGCAGCGTCTCATCCGTGACGGAACCGGGATCGCACCACATGCCACGTTCGTCGAGGTTCATCGTGCCGAGGTCGAAGTCGAGGAACCGCCGCTGGATTTCGTAGTCGCCCCAAACCTGGATGAACGTCTGCTGCGACTGTTGAAGATTGAACAGGGCATCGACCAGATCGCGGGCCACCGTGGGCGAGGGTGCCGGTGCGGCTCCGCCAGCGGGGACCGGCTTCTCCGGTTCGGCCAGCTTCAGCCGCGCGATGTCGGTCTGCGTGATCGCCACGTCCACCGCGAGCCGTCGCAGTTCGAGGTTGAACTGGTCGAGATGAATCTGCCGCAACCTGGCCCGCAGTCCGCGATGAATCTCGTCCCGCTGAGCCATCACCGACCGGCGGGCCTGTTGGTAGTCGATGAGCGACTGGCGGTACTGATTCCGTTCGATGAGGCGCGTCAGCGGCGCGTCGAACTGCACACCCGCCCGCAGCACGCCATTGTCGTCGCGGAACTTGACCGGGTTGTTCCCCGTCGTCGCCATGTCGCCGAGGATGTTCACCGTGAGATTCGACTTCAGCGCGTTGGCATTGAACTCGATCAGCCGCCACGAATCGACGAGCGCCGCCTTGGCATTCATCCAGTCGGGCCGCCGGGCCAGCGCCACCTGGAACGCCGTTTCGGGAGTGACCCGCACGGGAACCAGCGCGACGCCGTGCAGTCGCGTCCGCGCCTGCCACAGCGACAATTCGAGCAGCGCCGCCGAGACCCGCGCCAGCACCTCGCGCTCCGCCCGCACCCGTTCCGCCGGTTCGAGGTCCGTGTCGCCCGCCAGTCGTTCGACCGTGGCCGACAGCTCCGTGATCTCGTTCGTAAAACGAACCCGTTCGCTGCGGAGAAAGTCCACACGTTCATCGAGCGCCGTTGGTGAGATCGCCCGGCTGTCGAAATTGTTCTCGTGCAGATCGGGTCGTTGCGACAACTCCTCCAGCGAGCGACGCCGTTGCGGCAGGTTGTCCTCGACGATCTTGAGGTCGCTCTCCAGAACATTCGGCAACCGGCGCAGGCGGCTCGGCAGGTCCGGCAACTCCCGCGTCGCGGCGGCCGCTCCGCCATCGTCCTGCGCGCCCGACAACGCTTCAAATCGTCCGGCCACGTCGTTCTGCAACTGCGTCAGGTCCGAGTCGATCAGGTTGAACTGGTCGAAGAACGGATCTTGCAGCTTGAACGGAATGTCGGGCGGCAGGCCCAGTCGCATCTTGTAGGTGTCGAGCGCGCTCTCATAACCCGCGACGAGGTTGAGCAGCTCGCTCTGCCCCGAGTAATACGCCTGCCGCGCGAAATCGACTTGAAAGCGATTCTCCAACCGCCCCGCGTCGAAGGCCGCTTCGAGTTGCAGCCACGTGTCGCGCAGCCCCGCAATCCTGGCACGCTGATTTCGAATGAACTGCTGCTGTTGCAGGAAGCCGAGGAAACCTCCGGCACCCTGCGCGCCGACACCGCCTCCCCCTGCAAAGCCGCCGCTCGACGTAACGCCCACCGCGCCGACGCCACCGAATCCGCCGACGCCGACACCCGTGAAGCCGCTCAGTCCCGAGCCGCCGAACAGACCGCCCGCGCGTTGCAACCCGCCACCGCCGCCGTTTCCCGTGGTGATATCCAGGTAGAAGCCCTGCCGAAAGCGATCGTACTGCCGCACATTGGAGAGCAGGTTCCGCTCGGATCTCGTCAGCGTTTCCATCACGCGCGGCCGACCGGCGAACTGCAGCAGCGGTTGCGAGATCGCAAAGCTCAACAGCGAGGTGGTCACGTTTGTGTCCGGCCCGGAAAGTTGCCAGACGATTGAGTTCGCCAGGCCGACGGCAATCGTACCGCCCGTGGTGGTGAGCTGCCTCATTCGCAGATTGGACTCATTGCTCAGGATGCTCGCATCGTCACCGCCATTGCGAATCCGACCGATGCTCGAAAACTGAGTCGCATTGCCGCCGAAGAACTGCGCCTGGAACCGAAACCGCTCGGCCGTGACATCGAGCGCCGAAAGGTAGAGCGTCTCCAACTGGGACTGATAGTCGCGCGAGTGCAATCGCGCCAGTTCCACCGCGCCACCCAGATCGACGCGCACTTGGCCCTCGTCGTCCATGGGCAGCCACGCGCGGTAATCGCTCACCTCGACATCGGCCAGAACCCCGTTTCGCTCCCAATGCCGCCAACCGCGATGCCCGTCCACGCACTCCATCAACCGGTGCGACTCCGGATCGTCGGGAGGCATCGGCGAGCAATCGGGATTGGTCGGGTCATACAGCCGCGACCGCGGATCGATCCCGATCCCGAAACCGGGGAGCTGGAACTGCGGATTGATGGTCGCTCCCTCGACGGCGGCGTACGCCGCGGTGTCGGCCTGTTCGCGATAGTGCGCCCGGTTGCAACCCGGCACCGACACAATCACCGCGACGACGGCGATCATCGCGCACGAAGCCGCCCGGGGCACGATGCACCCGAACCGGTCTCGCCACAATGCCGACCATTCGCCCGCCATCGACACGATCTCACCGTCCGAGGGATGCCTGCGGCGCGGATTCCCGAGGCGGCCGTTCGGCGGGTGACCGACCCGCGAATCCCGGCTGCTCCCGGCTCATGTCAGAATGTCTGCCGCGCGCAGGGTTGCTATCG
Organism: Schlesneria sp.; assembly: GCA_031412755.1. GTDB lineage: Bacteria > Planctomycetota > Planctomycetia > Planctomycetales > Planctomycetaceae > Schlesneria. The sequence goes on from JANODP010000462.1 coordinate 16,529, forward strand.
GGAGACGGTCGTAACGAACTTAACGAGTTTGCCGATGGCCCGCGAACCCCGCCACGTCTACCGCGACGCCGATCGGCAGAACTTGCCGGAGCGAGATCGCGTGAGATCTTCTGCGAGAAAGGAATCATCTGCGCGAAGAGGACGAAGCGTGAAAGCGACAAAGCGGTGAAGCATGCGATGCCTCACCGCTTTAACCAGCAGAAAATGGACCTTGGAGTCACAGGCTCGTCTGGTTAAAGACCGCCGTCGTGAAAACATCGTCGCGGACGGTGCGACTCGTGGCGTCAGTTCTCGTAGCAGGTTCGCGTGGCGTCGGTGCAGCGGTCGCCATCGCAGATCCGGTCGTCGGGTCCGTAGACCTTCTGAGTCTTGCCGCACCAGAAGTTGCCGTCGCCGGTCACTTCCTTGCCCTTGGGCAGACCGTGGTTGATGTACAACCCCTTCGACAACAGGCTGCGGCAGCGAGGACCGGGTTGGATCACTTCGAGTTCAGCGGACATGGTTGAGCACTCCGTTGGAGAGTGGGATTTGATTGTGGGCTCATTCTTCGATTGCCCCTCACCCCCGGCCCCTCTCCCCGGAGGGGCGAGGGGGAGGAAGAGAAGATACACGTGTTGCTAGACGTCCAATTTGCCAACCGCTTTGAGCAGGGCGCGCTTCACGGCGGTGCGGGCGAGTTGGACTTTGTAGTCGTTCATCGACAGCGGCGTCGCGCGAGCCACGGCCGCGTCGGCGGCGATTCCGGCGGTGTCGTCGTTGAGCGACTGGCCGATCAACAAACGAGCCGCATCGTTGGCAAGCCACGGTACCGGCGCGACATGTCCCATCACGATGCGGGCGGCGCGGACGAGGCCGCCGTCCACATCAACGCACACCGCCGCCGAAGCGAGCGGCCAATCGAGGCCCTCCATCTGGAGGACTTCGTACGTGGCGCTCGCGGTCGCTGCCGCATCAGGCAGCCAAATGTGCGAGATCAACTGGCCGGGTCTCAGCACCGTGTTCCCCTGACTGTTTGTCTTCGGGGTGATGTAGAAGTACTCCAGCGGAACCCATTCTTCATGAAGGTTGAGGGTTGAAGGTTGAGGGTTGAGGGAAGAACCTTTCTGCCCATCAACCTTCGACGATCGACCATCAACCTTCGAGATGATGCGAACTTTCGCACCCCACGCGATCAAGGCCGGTGCGAAGCGTGACGCATTCACAAATTTTGCCGGGCCGCCGTTGCCGAGGATCGCGTGATAGCGGTTGTCGCCTACCTCGGGCAGCGAGACCCCGTTTTCCATGGCGAGCAATCCGTAGCCGCCGCGGAAGTACCAACAGTTCGGCAGATGACACAGATCGCCGCCGATCGTGCCGCTTCCCTGAATCTGGATGGCCCTCACGCCGTCGATGACATCGAACAGCGAACGGTATCCGCCGAGCAGCGGATGCTGCGCGAGATCGCTCAGTGTGGCGAGCGATCCGATCTGCACGCCCCCCTCGACGCGAGTCACCTCGCGCAGCGATGGGATGCGCTTCAGATCGACCACGCGGGTGGGCGTGAGCAACTCCGCCTTCATCAGGCTGACCAAATCGGTTCCTCCCGCGAGGACTGCTGTCTGGCCAGCGTCGGTGCCGAGGAATTCGATCGCCTCGGCTTCGGTTTCGGGTCGAGCGTATTCAAAAGCCTTCATGCTCTGGCTCCTTTTTTTATCGCGACAACCAGCCCGACGCGCAAGCGAGGGCTGGACCTTCAATGATCGTGAAGCCCTCGCTGGCGCGTCGGGCTGGTTCTAAATATCCGTGCTATGCCTTTTTGAGGGCGTCCAGAACTCGCTTCGGGGTCAGAGGCAGCACGGGGACGCGCACGCCGATGGCGTTGGCCACCGCGTTCGAGATCGCCGCGCCGGGAGCGATCACCGGCGGCTCACCCAAGCCGATCACACCACGTTTGTACTGGTCTTCGGGTTCGTAGAACTCGACCACCAGTTCGCCGATGTCACCGATGCGCGGCAGTTTGTAATCGACGAGGTTCGCATTGATGAAGCGCCCCGTCTTGTTGTCCATGATCCGCTCTTCGCTCAGGGCATACGCGATACCCATGATGAGCGCCCCGTTCACCTGACTGCGGGCGAGCAGACGGTTGATGATCAGGCCGATGTCCTGCACCGCGACCATCTTGACCATGCGGACGACGCCGGTCTCGGTATCGACCGCCACCTCGGCCATCTGGACTCCGCCGACCTGCTTGTCGGTCAGCTTCTCGTCCTCGGTGACGGGACCGCCTTGAAGTTCGAGGGCCATCGGGCCAACCAGGCCCGCCGCCTGCTTCCACGTGCAGACTTCCTTGTCGCCCGACCACAACATGCCGAACTTCGCCGAGAGCGTTCCCGCATCGACGTTGTACTTGGCCGCGGCCAGATCAAAGATCTTCCACAACGCCTGCTGAGCCGTTCGGCGAGTCGGACCGGTGACGCCACCGATCGTGGTGCTGCCGCCGGACGGTCCGGCCTTCGGGTACTTGTTGGAACCGATGTTCACCTTGACCGCCGATATCGGCAGGCCGAACGTGTCGGCCGCGACTTGAGCGATGCAGGTGCGAGTTCCGGTGCCGATGTCCTGGCTCCCCATCGTGACTTCGACCGAGCCGTCCGGATGAACCTTGAGTTGCACGTTGGACTGGTGCGGCCCGCCGCCCCACGTGTGGAGCGCGAGGCCGATCCCGCGTTTGACGGCTCCGTTGCCGCCCCCCTGCCCTCGCGGATGCCACTTCGTTTTCCAGTCCATCAGTTTGGCGGCGATCTCCAACTCGGGACCGTAGATGTTTGGCAGGTTGGTCAGCGCGAGGTTCTTCTGGAAGAACGACAGGCTGTCGATCCCCGCCTTCGCGGCGAGATCGTCAATCGCCGTCTGTGACATCGCGCATCCTTGCGGGTGGTTCGGAGCGCGCCACGCCCGGTCGGGTCCACAGTGAGTGATGATGCCGGTCGCCGACCGAATCCGATTCGGCGGATCGAACACGTAGGGCATGACCGCCTGGTTGACTCCTCCGCCCTTGGGACCGTTGGTGCCCCAGTGATGGCTTTCCCACGCCGTGATCTTTCCCTCGGCATCGCAGGCGACGGTCACATCGGCGAATCCGGACGGTCGATTCCCCGCGATCTGCATCTCGGTCGCGCGGTTGAGCAGGAGCCGTACCGGCTTGCCAGTCTCTTTGGCGAGCTTCGCACAGGCGACATCCCACTCATCGACGGCGAACTTCGAGCCGAAGCCGCCGCCGATAAAGTCGCACTTGATCGAGACACTCGCCTCGTCGATGCCGAGCGGTTTCACGTACTGGCCCGCGGTGCCAGAGACGTTTTGCGTGGAGAGGGCGACGTTCAGCTTGTCGCCGTCCCAGGCGGCGTGCGAACCGTGCGGTTCGAGGCACATGTGCGTGATGGTGTTCACGCCGTAGAAGCCTTTGTGAACGTGTTTGGCTTCCTTGAGAGCCGCTTCCACATCGCCCTTTTTCTGTGTCGCGATCGACTTGGTCAGCGTCGCCTTCTCGCCACCGTCGGTGACGTCGGCCGCTTGTGCTCCCTTGAGATCGGCCTCATCGACGAAGTGCGAGAGGACGTCGAACTTGATCTCGATGGCCCGCAGCCCGTCCTCGGCGTATTCGGGTCGCTCGGCGGCGATCGCCACGATCGGCCAGCCCTCGAAGCGGACTTCCTGGCCGACCTCGGCCATCGCAATGACGGCCTTCACGCCCTTGACCGCCTTCGCCTTATCGAGGTTCAGCATCGCCAGCTTGGCGTGAGCGTGCGGCGACGTCAGCAACTTCGCGAACAACGTCCCCGGCGGGTTCGTGTCGTTGGCATACTTCGCCTGACCCGACGCTTTTTGCCTGCCATCAAGACGTTCGATCTCTTTTCCGACCAGTGTGTGTTGGCCCTGCGGCTCCCATCCGACTTTGCGTTCGGCCATCATGCACCTCCCTTCGCAGTTTGAGCCGTCTCAAACGCGGCCTTCAAGACGCCGTCGTAGGTTCCGCAGCGGCAGATGTTTCCACCCAGCCCCTTGCGGCAGTCGTCGACGGTCGCTTTCGGGTTCTGATTGCAGTAGCCGCGCACCGCCATGACGAAGCCCGGTGTGCAGAATCCGCACTGCATCCCGTCGTGTTTGCAGAAGGCGTTGACCACGTCATCGGTCTTCGCGGGCGAGTGCAGTGACTCGGAGGTCACGATCTTCTGACCGACCACCTCGATCGCGAAGCGCGTGCAGGAATAGACCGGCTTGCCGTCGATCAGCACCGTGCAGGCTCCGCAGTTTGAGCGGTCGCAGACGTCCTTGCAGCCGGTCAGATTGAGATCGTTCCGCAGGGCATCCATCAGCGTGACGCGCGGCTCGACGTTTAGCTTCTTGTCCTCGCCATTCACGTTCAGCGTGATGGCTTGAGGTGCCGCGCTGACGACCTTCGCCGTCTGCTGCTGAGCCGCCGCCTGTTGCTCGTGGATGGCGGTGGCCAGCGCGGTGGCGGCGACCGCCGCCCCCGAGCCTCGCAGAAAATCTCGCCGGTTGAATTCCGGGCTGGTGCGACCGGGTGGCTCCGGTCGGTTCGATGGGTCGGTTCGATTGACGGGGTCGCGGTCCATAAGCGGCTCTCCCTCCGGTTGAAGTTCTGGAGTCTCGCGTTGATCACATGGCAGACACTGGTGAACGGGATCGGAGTCGGTTCGAGATCGCCGGAGAAGTGATTGGCGACGACCGACTCAATGTGGCGGCGATTCTATCGACTGCTTGCGCAGGCACAACTCTCGGATCGGGATTTTCAGATGGCCGGCAAACTTGTGGAGTTGGCATGCCCGAAGATCACCGGTCGGCGGAGCGACCGCCCTACGGTCGTCCAGTCGCTCCGTCGACTGGAGCCGCGCGGTCAGTTCGCGCGATCGACGACATCCGTCACGAACATGCAGCCCGGCGCGTGTGTGATCGCGAACGGCGGCTTCGCCTCCAGCAGGGCCGCTTGAGGCGTGACGCCGCAGGCCCAGAAGACGGGCAGTTCACCCTCACGCACCGGTACACAGTCGCCGTAGTCCGGGCGGTTGATGTCCGCGATGCCGATCTGTTCGGGGAAACCGATGTGAATGGGCGAACCATGCGAACCGGTGAACCTCGACGAAATCTCGACCGCGCGAATCGCAGCGGCTGGTCTGAGCGGCCTCATCGAAACGACCAGCGGCCCCGAAAACCGACCGGCGGGCGTGCAGGGAATGTTGGTCCGAAACATCGGCACGTTGCGACCGAGTTCGATGTGACGCACTGGCACGCCGGCTCGCAGCAGTGCTGCCTCAAACGTGAACGAGCAGCCGATCAGGAAGCTGACGAGATCCTCGCGCCAGAGGTCGCTCACGGACGTGGGCTCCTCAACAAGTTGCCCGTCGCGCCAGACGCGGTACTTGGGCAGGTCGGTTCGCAAATCGACGTCGTCCGCCACATCGGCCGGTTGCCAACCACCGGCCTCGGTCACCGAGATCAACGGGCACGGTCGGGGGTTTCTCTGGCAGAACAGCAGGAAATCAAACGCCCATTCGCGCGGCAGGATGACGAGGTTCGCCTGAGCGTGGTTCGGCGCCAGGCCCGCCGTCGGTCCGGTCCACTCGCCACGCCGACACGCCCGCCGCACATCGAGTCCCGTCGCCAATCGCACTCCATCTACCATCGCGTTCACTCCTCTTTAGCCGTTGAATGACCGAGGAGTCTAACCACGAAACACACGAAAGGCACGAAATGAAGCAGAGGCAGAAAAGACGGACGGTGGGCAGGAAAACCGTGCTCGCTTGACTCGTGTTCTCTTTTCGTGTCTTTCGTGTGTTTCGTGGTTCACCTTCCTCTGAATGGAGCCGTCGCATGGAGACGATGCAAGAACTGTTCGGCATCCTGCCGCAGGTCGGCCGCCTCGAATGGATCGGTCTCCGTTCGGCACGACTGGGCGAGATCGCCATCGTCGAAGAGGCGGTCATCGTGGCCGACCGCGGTCTTCAAGGCGACCACAAAGCAACGGGCCGCGCGGGGACGAAGCGGCAGGTGACGCTGATCCAGCACGAACACCTGATCGCCGTCGCCGGGCTGCTGCACCGCGACCGCGTCCCTCCCGAACTGACACGCCGCAATCTCGTCGTGTCCGGAATCAACCTGCTCGCTCTGAAGGGCAGGCAGTTCCGAGTCGGCGAGGCGCTGCTCGAATTCAGCGGCCCGTGTGAACCCTGTTCGCGCATGGAAGCCAACCTCGGTCCCGGCGGCTTCAACGCGATGCGCGGCCACGGCGGCATCACAGCCAAGGTGATTGAGGGAGGTGCGATCCGCCTTGGCGACAAAGTCCGGACTGCTTGAGCCGACCCCGTTAGTCCCGAGCCGCTCCGGGCAACAGTTCGGCCACCGAGACTTGGTATTTGTTTCCGTCCGGCATCGCAACTTGTGCAGCGCTGCCGACGAAAAGGCTGTCCGCCTGCCGATAGTCGTTCAATTCGCCGGACGGTTCGGAATGGATTTCCAAGCACGCTTCTTCAAGGTTGACAATCCAGTAGATTGGCACACCCGCTCGCGCGTAGAGCCGACGTTTCTCGCGGTCACGAGCAACGGATGAGTCAGCAACCTCGACCACGAGTGCCACCTCGGACGCGGTTGGGTGTCGTCGAAGGTAGTCGCGCCCAGACCCGCGCACGACGGCCAGGTCCGGTTCAGGAATGCTGTCCGCCGTCACCAATGAGTTCTGAATTCGAACGTACCATCCGGCGGGGATCACTGCCTCCAACAGAGCCTGCACCACATCAATTGTGCCGTCATGCAGGGGGGTCTTCGGCATCTTTTCGACCACCCACCCTTCCAGCAGTTCGATTGGATCGTCCTCCCCAAACGCGCCGATTTCGATGAAGCGTTGATACTCCGCCACCGTGAACCGATGGAGCGGCCACGGTGGCACGATGGTCGATTGACGCGACCGGCCGGTGATAGGGTTGGTGGCTGTTGACATCGAACACCTCGCGGGACTGCTTCAGCGACTCTCGCTGAGCAGGTTAGCTCAGCGGAGTCGGTCTCATCAAGATGCGGTTTACTTCGCCGTGACGATGACTCGTGCCGAGTTGATCTTCACTTCTTTCAGCGGGCGGTCGCTGTGGTTGGTTTCGGACGCGCCGATGGCCTTCACCACGTCGAGGCTCGACTGGTCGGCCGTCTTGCCGAAGACGGTGTACTGGTTGTCCAAAGACTTGGTTCCCTCCCGGCTGAGGCAGATGAAAAACTGCGAACCGGCCGAATTCGGGTCGCTGGTCCGGGCCATCGACAGGATCCCCGCGTCGTGCGGCGTCTTGTTGAACTCGGCCTTGATCGTGTAGCCCGGCCCGCCCGTCCCCGTCCCCTGCGGGCAGCCGACCTGGATCATGAAGTTTGAGATTACACGGTGAAAGATGATCCCGTTGTAGAAGCCGATCTTCGTCAGCCCGATCAGATTCTTCGCGTGCCCCGGCGCCACGTCGGGATACACGTCGAGCAGAATCTTCCCCAGCGTCGTATCGAACTCGACCTGATACGTGTTCTTCGAAAAATCCACATCGGCCAGAGCCTTGTCCACTTCAGCACGTCGATTGGCAGCCACGAATTCGGTCCTTTGTTCGAGAAGAGATGTCCGCTCACGCAGTGCGAGCGGTTTGGCATGATATCGGCCGCGATGGAGGATGGGCACCCTTGGCCGTCCGGCATCGGCTTTGAATTGCGGACGGGCTGGAGTGCCCATCCCCGGAGCGATTGCGAACGGTCACACCGTCCCCAGCGCCGACGCGAACAATTCGGCCACGTCGACGGCGAAGTCTGGAAGCAGCACGGATGTTGCGGTCGATTCCGGCGAGAATTCACCGTGAACGCGATAACTCTTTCCTTTGAGGCACAGCACAGTGACTTGCCGTTCATCGGGATCGACGATCCAGTATTCACGAACCTTCGCACGCGCATAGTCGCGGCGCTTGTCGACGAGGTCGCGTTCTCGATTCTTCGCACCGGGGCTGACGATCTCCAAGACCCACAACACATCGGTCGCATCCGGTGGATCGATGTTCGAGGGGCGAACGACAAACAGATCAGGTTCTCGTAACAAGCCGGGCGTCAGACGAATCGGACATGGTGCGAACAGAATTTCCCCGAGTGCACTTCGTTTGACAACCGGTTCAAGCAGTCCGAGCAAGAAGCGGAGCAACCGCTGATGGCTTCGGGTGGGCATGGGAAGAAACTCCAAACAACCATCAACGAGTTCGACCGGAAAGTTCGATGTCTCAAACGACAGATAATCCGCCTCCGTCCAATCTCCTTGCTTCGGGAAACAGTAGGCGACTTCCCAAGACGGCTCTCCTCGCTTTGAAAGCGGTGGTCGCTCGCTGACGTCAACGCCATCAAAGATCGCTCCACGTCCAATCATGAGTCTGCTCCTGTTTCGATTCGAATCCAAGGCTGATGGTACTGGTCCAACGTGGGTGTCTCAAGCACTTGGTTCCGGACTCTTGGAACCGACCCCGCCGCCGCCCGGCGTCTCGATCGTGAGGACATCGCCCGCTTGGACATCGAGCGACACTTTGCCGCCGAGGTCGATGATCTCCGTTGAGCCGCCTCGTTGCAGGGTGTTGCAGCCGAGTTGACCGGGCTCTCCGCCGCTCAGGCCGAACGGGGCGTAAGGGCCTCGGCGTTCGGAGAGGATCGAGACGCGGAGCGGCTGCAGGAATTCGATCCGGCGGACGATGCCGTCTCCGCCGCGATGCGTCCCTGCTCCGCCCGAGCCGCGACGGATCGAGAACTCGTGGATGCGGACGGGATAGCGGCGCTCGATCACTTCGGGATCGGTCAGCCGCGTGTTGGTCATGTGCGTGTGAACGGCATCGGCCCCATCGGCGTCGGGCGTCGCTCCGCTGCCGCCGCAGATCGTCTCGTAGTAGCCGAACGTTCCGTCGCCGAAGGTCAGATTGTTCATCGTCCCCTGACTCGCGGCGGCCACTCCCAACGCGCCGAGCAACACATCGACGACGCGCTGCGACGTCTCGACGTTCCCGCCCACCATTGCCGCGCACTGCGACGGATCGTCGTGCGCGGGCGGGTTGAGCAGACATTCGGGCAGCACGATCGTGACCGGTTCCAGCACGCCGCTGTTGAGCGGGATGTCATCCTTGATGAGGCATCGGAAAACGTACAGCACCGCCGCCGTGACGATGGCTCGATTCGCGTTGAGGTTCGTCGCCAGCACCGGCCCGGTTCCGGTGAAGTCGACCGTTGCGCGGTCGCCCTCAATCGTGATCGTCACACAAATCGGCGAACCATCGTCGAGATGGTCGGTCCGGGAGAACACCGTCCTGTCCCCCTCGCCCCCTTGGGGAGAGGGGTTAGGGTTGAGGGGCGAGTCATCACACGCCCGGTCTTCGGATGGCCGGTCTCCGCCAACATGGCTCGGCAACGAGTTCCCCTCACCCCCTGCCCCTCTCCCCAGAGGGGCGAGGGGAGCAGAAAGCGAAATCAGCGCCAGACGCATCTTGGCCGCCGCCGAGGTCTGAATGTGTCCCATGTAGGCTCGCACGACAGGCCAGCTCTGCTTCTCAACCAACTGCCGCAGTTGATTCGCACCCGTGTGATTGGCCGCGACCTGAGCCGACACATCGGCGAGGTTGTCATCGACCGCGCGGGACGGATGCGGACCGGATTGAAACAAGGCTCGCAGCTCGGCCTCTCCGGTCCCCTCGCCCCCGTTGTTGGGGGCGAGGGGACCGGAGACCAACAAGAAATTGCGAATCAACACGCCCTCCTCCGCGAGCGTCTTCGAGAACGGTGGCATCGAGCCGGGGACGATGCCGCCGATCTCGGCATGGTGGGCGCGGCTGGCGGTGAAGAACATCAGTTCGCCGGTCGCCTCATCGTGAACGGGCGTGACGACGGTGACGTCGGGCAGGTGCGAGCCGCCGCGATACGGATCGTTGGTGACGAAAACATCGCCCCTCTTGAGCCCCGGGTTGTCCTCGATGATCCGCCGCACGGTCTCGCTCATCGCACCGAGATGGACGGGAATATGTGGTGCGTTCACGACCTGCTCGCCGCGCGACGAAAAGATGCCGCACGAGAAGTCGAGCCGCTCCTTCACGTTCGTCGAGAGGCTCGTTTGTTGGAGCGCGATCCCCATCTGCTCGGCGATCGAGGCGAACAGGTGGTTGAAAATCTCGATGCGGATCGGGTCCGCCACGGGCGGCTTGTCCGCGATGGCGATGGGTTGCGCGTCGGCAGGCGGCTCGCGCGATGTTCGGTCGTTCCGCGCTCCCCGTTCCGCGCTCTCCGTTTCCATCACGATCTCACCCCGTCCGCGAATGGACGCTTTGAATCCGGGATCGATGACGACGGTTGAGGTCGGTTCGCAGACGATGGCCGGGCCGGTGAAGGTGTCGCCGGGATGAAGCTGCTCGCGCAGGAAGACCGCCGTGCGGTGCGGCCGACCGTTGAACCAGGTCTCGGTCCACGAGTGCGGCTGCGGCTGGCGCGGCGTCTCGGATTCGGAAGGCGCGACGGGGTCGGGCTGCTTGCCGACGACTTCGATCCGCGCGGCGACGATCTCCAAGGGACGGTCAGGCCGCGTGTAACCGTAAAGTTGCTGATGACGTTCGGCATACGCGCGGGCGTAGTCTCCGTCGTCCGGCTCGGTCACGTTGAGCGACGCTTCCACGCCGCGATACCTCAAGTCGAGAGACCGGATCGGTGCGTTGATGCGAGCGGCGGAAATCCCTTCGGCGAGGACGGCGTCTCGCGCGGAGTTGGCCATCTCGTTGAAGTGCGATTCCAACGCGGCGAGCAGTTCGCGCGAGAACGGCTTCAAGATTCCCCGCTCGCGCAGTTGGCGAACGTCGGCCAGACCGATGCCGTAAGCGCTCAAGACGCCCGAGTAGGGATGAGACAGCACGGTCGTCATGCCGAGCGATTTCGCCAGGGCACACGCGTGTTGGGCTCCCGCGCCGCCGAACGTGACCAGCGCGTATTCGGCCGGGTCGTAGCCCTTGGTGACCGAAATCTTGCGGATCGCGCGGGCCATCGTCGTATTGGCAATGTCGATGAAGCCCTGAGCCAGTTCGGGGGGCGAGTAACTTCGTCCCAACGGCGAATCCGCGACTCGCCGGCACAGTTCCGTCAGCCGTCTCTCCACGGCGACACGATCCAACGGAAACGGGAAACGCTCGGGGATGATCTTGCCGAGCAAGAAGTTGACATCGGTGATGGTCAGCGGGCCGCCTCGCCCATAGCACGCGGGGCCGGGGTTGGCTCCGGCGCTTTGGGGGCCGACGAACAGCTTCACGCCATCGAACCCGCAAACGCTGCCACCTCCCGCCGCAACGGTCTCAATGGCCAGCATCGGCGCGACCACGCGCACCCCCGCCTTGGTCGTTTCAAACTCGCGCTCGTACCGTCCGTCAAAGCGAGACACATCGGTGCTCGTCCCACCCATGTCGAAGCCGATCGATTTCGCAAAGCCCGCGCGCTGGGCGACGCGCGAAAAGCCGATCACGCCGCCAGCCGGTCCCGATAACACGCTGTCTTTCCCGGTGAAGCGATCGGCATCAACGAGGCCACCGGCGGAGGTCATCAGCTTTAGTACGGAGCAAGGGACGGAAAGGACGGAAGGGACCAAAGGTGACGAGGCTGGTTCCGTTTCCGCATTGCTGCCTTCAGTTTCATCAGTCCCTTTCGTCCCCTTGGTCATTTTCGTCCCTGGAACCTCAGTCCCGGCCCCTTGTCCTTCCAACGATTCCCGCAGCTTCCCAACGTAGTCGCGCAGGATCGGGTTGACGTAGGCGTCCATCACCGTCGTGTCGCCGCGCGAGACGATCTTGATCAGCGGCGACAGGCGGCTCGACGTGCTGATCTCGGTGAAGCCGACGTCACGCGCGATCCGCTCGACGACTTGTTCGTGGATCGGGTTCGCAAACGCATGCAGCAGGCAAATCGCGAGCGATTCGCAGCCGGCGTCCTTCAGTTCGAACAATCGCTCTCGAACTGCGACCTCCTCCGGCGCGAGCAAGATGTTGCCGGCGGCATCGAGCCGCTCGTCGATCTCGGCGACAGCGGCAAACAGCGGCTCGGGCTTTTGAATGGCGAGGTCAAACAACCGTGGCCGGTCCTGGTTGGCGATCAGCAACACATCTCGAAAGCCCTTCGTCGTGACGAATCCCGTCCGCGCTCCCTTCCGCGTGAGCAGCGCGTTCGTCCCGCGAGTCGTCCCCAACCTCACGATGACCGGCGGTATCGTCTCCTCCAGCCGCAGGCCGAGCGCTGTACGAATGGCGAGAATCGGAGCTTCCTCACCGGACGAGAGTTCGTAGCGTGCCCTGTTCCCCTCGCCCCCTTGGGGAGAGG
>JANODP010000463.1:0-18943 GCA_031412755.1 Schlesneria sp.
AGTACGAGTACCCGGTTCAGCTCAGTCGCCAGGAAAACCGCACCCGCACGATTCAGGTCTGCGAGACGGTGGCCTCTCAGCAAGAGTACGAATACCCGGTTCAACTCTGCCGTCAGGAAGCCCGCACCCGTACGATTCAGGTCTGCGAGACGGTGGCCTCTCAGCAAGAGTACGAGTACCCGGTTCAGCTCAGTCGCCAGGAAAACCGGACTCGCACAATTCAGGTCTGCGAGATGGTGGCCTCGCAACAAGAGTACGAATATCCGGTTCAGCTTAGTCGCCAAGAAAACCGCACCCGTCAGGTGGCGGTTTGCAAAATGATCCCCGAAGAGAAGACTCGGACCGTCAGCTTCACGGTTTGCGTGCCGAAGTCCCGCGAAGAGCAGTACCAGGTCACCGTCTGTGACACCGTGAACGAAGAAAAGACCGAGACCTACACGGTCTGCGTTCCTGTCTGTGTCGAGAAGGAAGTCCAGGTCCAAGTTTGCCAGATGGTTCCGAAGAAGATCATGGTTGCGCAGCAGCCCGCCATTGGCCACTCTGCACCGGCTCTTTCCAGCCGCTAAGCCTGATCGTTCGCGCCGAGTCCGCTGCGGTTGGATTTGATCCACGACGCCTCGTGTCCCCCGATGCGAGGCGTCGTTTGTGGCCTTGAACCCGAGTCAAAGGCGGCCGGTGTCTTGCAGCATCTTTGACAAGTCTCTCGTGATGAAGGACCCGAATCATGAACGCGAAACTGGAGCAAACCACGTCTGTCTGGATGCAGACCGGAGAGATTCCCGTCCACGCCGCGTTGACTGCGGATGTCGCGGCCGATGTGTGCGTTGTCGGTGCCGGCATCGCGGGGATGACGACCGCGTACCTGCTGCTGCAGGAGGGAAGGTCGGTCGTGGTGCTGGATGACGGCCCGATTGGTGGAGGGCAAACCGAGCGAACGACTGCTCACATCACCAACGCGATCGATGATCGCTATGTGAACATCGAGGGCTGGCACGGTCAGGAGGGGGCTCGGCTGGCGGCGGCAAGTCATACGGCGGCGATCAACCGCATCGAAGCCATCGTCGCGAGCGAGAACATTGAGTGCGACTTCGAGCGACTGGACGGATACCTCTTCGCGCCGCCCGATGAGTCGCCGAACCTGTTGGAGCACGAACTGCATGCCGCGCAGCGGGCCGGACTGTCACAGGTCGAATTCGTTTCGCGTTGTCCCCTGGCCACCTTCAACACCGGCGCGTGTTTGCGATTCCCTCGCCAGGGACAGTTTCATCCCCGGAAGTATCTGGCCGGACTGACGACAGCCATCCTGCGCATGAACGGGCGCATCTTCACGCAGACTCACGTGGACAAGATCGAGAGTGGTCCCCCCGCTCGCATCCGGACGCGTCAGGGTTCCACGGTGACGGCGGCCTCGGTCGTGGTGGCGACGAATACTCCGTTCAACGATTTCGTCACGATCCACACCAAGCAAGCCGCCTACATGAGCTACGTTCTAGCCTTCGGCGTGCCGCGGGGGTCGGTAACGAAGGCGCTCTACTGGGACACCCAAAACCCCTATCACTATGCCCGGCTTCAGACGCTTCCTGCCGACGGCTCGTCCGGCGAACGGCTGGGTGACCCGCTGACGGAAGAGCTGTTGATCGTCGGTGGTGAGGACCACAAGACCGGTCAGGCCGATGATGCGGAGGCGCGCTACCGTCGACTCGAAGAGTGGACGCGCGAACGATTCGCGGTGACCGGCGGTGTTCGCGGCCATTGGTCGGGACAGGTTCTGGAGACGATCGACGGCCTCGCCTTCATCGGCCGGAATCCGCTCGACGGACCGAACGTCTTCATCGCCACGGGCGATTCCGGCCAGGGGATGACGCATGGCACGATCGCCGGCATCCTGCTCACGGACCTGATCGTGGGACGACAGAATCCCTGGACCGCCCTCTACGACCCGGCCCGCAAGACCCTGCGCGCCGCCGATCGGTTCCTGAAGGAGACTCTCAACGTCGCCCTGCAATACAGTGCCTGGGTGACGGGGGGTGACGTGGGAACGACTCAAGAGATCGCGCCGGGCCAGGGGGCCGTGGTGCGGCGTGGTCTCACGAAAGTGGCGGCCTATCGCGATGAACTCGGACTGCTTCACGAGTGCTCGGCGGTTTGCCCGCATCTCGGCTGCATCGTCGAGTGGAACCACAACGAAAGCACCTGGGACTGCCCCTGTCACGGTTCGCGGTTCGACAAGCAGGGGCACCTGCTCTGCGGCCCGGCCAACAGTGACCTCGCCCCGATCCTCAAGTTGTGATCTCTGCAAGACCCCTGACTGACTTCTTTCGTTCCGAACGGCTATGATGTCCGCCTCGCGGAGCTTGTGTCAGTCTGGCATTGGCTCCGTCGGATGACTGAATTCAATTTCGGATGACTCATTGAAGGGCAACCCGGCCGTGCCGGGGGGCTGGTTGACGAGTAAGCCGACGTGGTTGAATCCCTCAGGGGGTTCGGCCACGTCGGCTTTTTTTTCGCCTTGATGACGCGGCCAGCCCTGCGCGTGAAGAATTGAGTTGGCTCCCCGACACGACGTGATGGGTGTTTCAGATTCATGAGGAACGAATGACCAAAACCGCCAATCACCGAACGCCTGCGAACCGTGGCCTCGCCAAGACCCCCACGGGGATCCAGGGACTGGATGAAATCACGGGGGGGGGCCTGCCGCGCGGCCGACCCACGCTCGTCTGCGGAAGTGCCGGTTGCGGCAAGACGCTCCTGGCGATGGAATTCCTGGTCCGTGGAATCACGCAGTTCGGCGAACCGGGCGTGTTCATGGCCTTCGAGGAGACCTCTGCCGAACTGACTCAGAATGTTCGCTCGCTCGGCTTCGACCTCGACGATCTCGCCCAGCAAAAAAAACTCGCGGTGGACTTCGTGCGGGTCGAGCGGAATGAGATCGAAGAGACCGGCGAATATGACCTGGAGGGGCTGTTCGTTCGCCTCAACTACGCGATCGACTCCGTCGGCGCGAAGCGGGTTGTGCTCGACACACTGGAAACGCTCTTCAGCGGTCTGACCAACGTCAACATTCTGCGCGGCGAACTGCGCCGCCTGTTCCGCTGGTTGAAGGACAAAGGGGTGACCGCCGTCATCACCGGCGAGCGCGGTGAGGGGATGCTCACCCGACACGGCCTGGAAGAGTACGTGTCTGACTGCGTCATCCTGCTCGATCACCGCGTGACGGATCAGGTCTCGACGCGGCGACTGCGGATCGTCAAGTACCGCGGCACCACGCATGGGACGAATGAATACCCGTTCCTGATCGACGAGGACGGCATCAGCGTGCTGCCCGTCACATCATTGGGATTGCAGCACGAGGTGAGCACCGAGCGGATTTCGAGCGGCATTCCCCGGCTGGATTCCATGCTAGGGGGCGAGGGGTATTTCCGCGGCAGCACGGTCCTCGTGTCCGGCACGGCGGGGAGCGGCAAGACCAGCGTCGCCGCCCATTTCGCTGTCGCCGCCTGCCAGCGCGGGGAACGCTGCTTGTACTTCTCGTTCGAGGAGTCTCCCGGCCAACTGTTGCGCAATATGCGCTCCATCGGCATCGACTTGCAGCCGTGGGTGGAGCAGGGCCTGCTGCACTTCCACTCCAGCCGCGCGGCGATCCATGGCCTGGAAATGCACCTGGCGACAATTCACAAGTTGGTGCGCGACTTCCAACCGCGCGTGGTGGTCATGGACCCGGTCGGTTGCCTGACAGCGGTGGGCACGCGCCGGGATGCCGATGTGATGCTGACCCGGCTGATCGACTTCCTCAAGATGCAGGAGATCACTGCGCTGCTCACCAGCCTGACGAGCAGGGACGAGGACGTGGAGCAGACCAATGTGGATATTTCCTCGCTCGTGGACACCTGGCTCTTGCTGCGGGATCTGGAACTGGGGGGAGAGCGGAATCGGGTGATCAATGTCCTCAAGTCGCGCGGCATGGCCCACTCGAACCAGCTCCGCGAGTTCCTGCTGACCAATCAGGGCGTGGAATTGCAGGATGTGTATCTGGGCGCTGAGGGGGTGCTGACCGGCTCGGCTCGGCTGGTGCGAGAATCCACGGAAAAAGCCGCCAGTCTGCTCCGTCGTCAGGAGGTCGAAGTCAAGCAGCGGGAGCGAGTCCTCAAGCGTGAGGCTCTGGAGGCCCGGATCATCGCCTTGCAGAAGGAGTTCGAGGCGGAAGAAGAAGTGGCGAAGCGGGACATCGACCAGGAACAGTCCCGTGAGGAAACCCACCGGCAGGATCGGGATCGCATGGGGATCAGCCGTCAAGGCGACAAAGTGCTGAAAGTTGCGGAGCCGTCCGTCAATTCCCACAAGACACCACGGAGCCGCAAATGAACACGTCAACCAAGCTCGACGAACAGGAAGCGTCCACCGGAACCAACGGAGAGACGGAGACGTGGGAACTGCGGCTGTACATTGCCGGACAGACGCCGAGGTCCGTCACCGCCTTTGCCAATCTCAAGAGACTGTGCGAGGAGCATCTGCCGGGTCGGTACAAGATCGAAGTGATCGATCTCATGCAGAACCCTCAACTGGCGGCGGGCGACCAGATCGTGGCGATCCCCACGCTGGTGCGGAAGCTGCCGGAACCGCTGCGCCGGATCGTGGGCGACCTGTCGAATACCGAGCGAACGCTGGTGGGGTTGCAGTTGCGTCCCGCCAAGCCGGGAAGCGAGAGGGGGCAGTTCAGATGATGCAAGCAGACTCCGACACGACCGAGGCGTTTGAAAAGTTGGTGTCCGGAACCACTCCCGAGGAGCGTTATGTCCTGCGCCTCTACGTCACCGGGATGACGCCGCGCAGCACGGAGGCCTTTGCCTCCATCAAGGCCCTGTGTGAAGAGCGACTGCAAGGACGCTACGAGTTGGAAGTGATCGACATTTACCAGCACCCGCAACTGGCGATCGATGAGCAGATTATCGCCGTGCCCACGCTGGTGAAGCTGCTGCCCGCACCTCTCCGCCGGTTGGTCGGCGACCTCTCCAACCAGGAGCGGGTGCTGTTGGGCCTGGACCTGCGTCGTAAACCATAAACAGGGATGTTGCATGACAAACGGGAATGAGCAAGCGGAAATCGCCGGGTTGCGGCTGCGACTCGAAGAGGCCGAGGAGACGATCCGGGCCATTCGCAGCGGTGCCGTGGATGCTTTTGTGGTCGAGGTGCCGAACGGAGCACGGGTCTACACACTCGAAACCGCTGACCGTCCCTACCGACTGCTGGTGGAGGAAATGCAGCAGGGCGCGATCACGCTCCGCGACGACGGCACCATCGCCTATTGCAACCGCCGCTTTGCCGACTTGGTCGGCCGACCATCAGAGCGACTGATGGGCATCGCCTTCCGCGACTTCGTCCCACTCGATGCCCAAACTTTTTACGAAAGTTTGCTGCAACAGGGCCGCGCCGGTTTCAGCCAGGGTGAGAGTCATGTGCAGAATGTCGATGGCGCGCTGGTCCCGGTGTTTCTCACGCTCAACGCCCTTCCGCCAGACTGCGGAGCTGCGGTCGGACTCCTCGTCACCGACCTCACGACGCAACATCACCATGAAAAATTGAACACTCTCCTGGAGGCACTTAGGGAGGCCGATCACCGCAAGAACGAGTTTCTGGCAATGCTGGCCCACGAGCTCCGCAGCCCCCTCGCGCCGATCGCCAACGCCGTGCAACTGCTGGGTCTCCAGCGGGAGAGCGAGAACCCGATCCACCGGGAAGCCCGCACCATCATAGAACGTCAACTGGGACATCTTCGGCATCTCGTGGATGACCTGCTCGAAGTGTCCCGCATCACCACGGGCAAGGTTCAGCTTCGCCTCGAACGGGTCGCCGTGGACGACATCGTCCGGGGTGCGGTGGAGACCGTTCGCCCGCTGATCGAGCAACGTCGGCATGAACTCACAGTGTCGCTGCCGCCCGAACCGATCTGGCTGCACGCTGACGCTGCGCGGCTGGAACAGGTGCTGGTGAACCTGCTCAGCAATGCCGCCAAGTACACCGAGGAAGGTGGTCACGTCTGGCTGTCGGTTGAACTGGACGGCGAGACAATTGGACAAGGGGACAAGGAGACAAGGAGAGAGGGAGACAGGGAGAAAGGGGGCAGCCCTTCAGTCCGGTTGTCTCCCCCTCTCCCGGTCCCCTTGTCTCATGTCCTCATCAGCGTGCGTGACAACGGCGTCGGCATCACCCCGGCACTGCTTCCGCACATCTTCGACCTGTTCACGCAGGCGGAACGATCCCTGGACCGCTCGCAGGGCGGACTGGGCATCGGACTGGCTTTGGTGCAACGGCTCACGGAATTGCACGGAGGAACGGTCGAGGCTTCCAGCGTGTTGGGCCAAGGAAGCGAGTTCGTCGTGCGTCTGCCTCTGCTGAGTGACGAGTCGCGAGTGAGCGGCACGGCGCTAGCCGCCGGTTCTTCGCCTGTGACATCGCCCCCACGGCACTCCACGGAACCGGTGGCTAGCGCCATTCCGCTCACGACACCGGTGGCTATCCCCACTCGATTGCGAGTACTGTTGGTGGATGACAACGTGGATACGGTGTTGAGCCTCTCGATGCTGCTGGAGGCGTACGGGCATGATGTTCGGACTGCTCACGATGGGCCGACGGGAGTGCAAGCAGCCCTCGATTACCAACCGGACGTGGCGTTGTTGGACATCGGCTTGCCGGGCCTGAACGGTTATGAGGTCGCGAAACGGATCCGGCGGGAAGGAACTCTCAAGCACATCGTGCTGGTTGCCTTGACGGGTTACGGTCAGGATTCAGACCGGCAGGCTTCACTGCAAGCGGGTTTCAATCACCACTTGGTCAAGCCCGCACTGATGGAACAGTTGGAACAAATCCTGGCGACCGTTTCGGAGCAGGTGACTGATGCTCACGGACCCCAGACGCCCGGAGCGACGTGTGACGTGTTGTGGCCCGCCTCGTTTTCGATACCAAAAGCCTGATAGACTTATCATCCACATGGATCAGCCGTCTTCATCAATGCGAGACTTAGCCCGGCGATTGCTCGCTGCGAGCCAGACCGTCTCCGATCCGCACGTCCATGAAGCGGTGCTGGTGAGTGATAAGCTGCGGATTTCTCTGACACGATTCGCCGGCGTCGATGGCTTCACATCGCTCCAGCGGCGGGCGTTGGTGCTGGCCAGGGCGGAGATGCCTTCGCTGCAAAGCATCACGATCGGCGCGAACGGTCGTCTGGAAGGATTTGAACAGCTTGCCACTGGCACGGGCGCTGCTGCTGCTGCTGCTGCTGCTGCTGCTGCTATCACAGCGCATCTGCTCGGACTGCTGGTCACCTTCATCGGCGAACCCCTCACGCTGGCGCTGGTGCGCGAGGCTTGGCCTGACACATCGCTGGACGAATAGCATTTTTAACAATGGAGACTGGTCGATGAGCACCAACGGAAAAGATCAGGGAAATGGTCCAGGCCAGGAGCGAGTGACCATTGGGCAACTGCCGACCGGCGTGGCGGGCCTGGATGAGATCCTCGGTGGCGGTCTGCCCGAGTATTCCTTCAACATCCTCGCCGGCGCTCCCGGCTGCGGGAAGACCACGCTGGCGCATCAACTCATGTTCGCCAACGCCACCCCGGAGCGGCCGGCGCTGTACTTCACCGTGCTGGGTGAGCCGGCCATCAAGATGCTGCGCTACCAGCAGCAGTACACCTTCTTCGAGCATGCCAAGATGGACGGAGCGATCCGCTTCATCAACCTCAGTCAGATCGTCCTCGACCAGGACCTCGGCGCGGTCCTCGATGCCATCGTCAAGGAGGTCGAGGCGTCGCAGCCGGGCGTCGTTGTGGTGGACTCGTTCCGCACCGTGGTGCGCAAGGTGCTGAACAACGCGAGCGAAGTGGAACTCCAGGGGTTCGTCCAGCGGTTGGCGCTGCACTTGACCAGTTGGCAGGCCACCACGTTCCTGATCGGCGAGTACGTCGAAGGCGAGCTGCGCGACAACCCGGTCTTCACCGTGGCCGACGGGCTGATCTGGCTCTACCAGAGCGTGGAACGCAACTCGATCGTGCGCAAGATGCAGATCATGAAGCTCCGCGGCCAGGAGTCCGTGCCCGGCCTGCACACCTTCCGCATCACCGAGCATGGCCTGCAAACCTTCCCGCGCACCTTCGGCCTCACCAATAATAAATCAGAGCACGTCAAGGGTCGGCGGCGTCTTTCCACCGGCGTCCCCAAACTCGACGACCTCATGGGGGGCGGCATCCCCGAGGGCGACAGCCTGCTCGTGGCGGGCCCCTCCGGAGGGGGCAAAACCGTGCTCGGCATTCAGTTCATCGCGGAGGGATTGGTCCAGGGCGAGCCGGGCATCGTCGCCATGTTCGAAGAGCTTCCCGACGAGTTCATGCAGCGGTCGGCCTCGTTCGGCTACGACCTCAGCAAGAACCTGAAAGACGGCTCGCTCAAGCTCATTTACCTGAGGCCGCTGGACCTCTCGGTGGACGAGACGGTGAACGAAATCGTCAACGCGGTCAAAGAGATCGGCTGCAAGCGCCTGGTCATCGACTCGCTGGTCGGCTTCGAAATGGCGCTGGCCCCCGACTTCCGCTCCGACTTCCGCGAGTCGCTGTACCGCATGATCGGCGCGCTCACGCGGCTGGGCGTGACCATCATCAGCACCGTCGAGGTCGAGGAGAACTTCACCTCGATGGGACTGAGCAACTTCACCATCTCGTTCCTGGCCGACGACATCGTGCGCCTGCGCTACGCCTCGATCAACGGGCAACTGCGAAAAATCATGATGGTGGTGAAAATGCGCCGCAGCAAACACAGCATCGACATGTGCGCCTACGAGGTCACGTCCAAGGGCCTGGCGATCGGCGAGCCGATGCGAGGCTATCGTGCCCTCACCAGCGGCATCCCCGGCCCGTGGTCGTTGGAGTCCCCGCCACCGCCAGTCGAACCCCCGGCACAGTCGAAACCTCCGAAGGCCGGAACGCCCAAGAAGCGGAAGGCGAAATCCTAATGAGCGGCACTCCAATCACACGCCCACCGCCCTACCAAGACCACCTCGCCATTGAGCTGCAACTGCGCGAGATGAACGAGGCGCTGCTGCTCTCCGCAGTCCGCCAGCACGAGTTGGCCGAGCAGGCAGAGAAGGCGGATGCGTTGGTGCGCGAGAGCAACGCCCGGTTCGAGTCCCTCTTTGATGCCTCACCGGTCGGCATGTATCTGGTGGACGCGGAACTCCGGATTCGGCTCGTGAGCCGGACAGCTCGCCCAGTCCTTGGCGACAATGGGGAACTGATCGGCAGCGACTTTGTCGCGATGGTCCATTCTCTATGGCCACCGAAAGTCGCCGACGAGATCGTGGCGCGTTTCCGGCACACTCTCGAAACCGGCGAGCCGTACATCGCCCCCAACTTCTCCGAGGAGCGCTACGACAGCAAGGTGCGCGAATACTACGACTGGCAGATTCAACGCATCGCTCTGCCCGGTGGACAATACGGCGTGGTCTGCTATTTCATCGACATTTCGGCCCGCGTATTCGCCGAACAGTCCATGCGAGCGAACGAGCAGCGGCTGCGGTTCGTCATGGACTCGATGCCGCAGAAGATTTTCACCGCCAAGCCCGACGGGGACCTCGACTATTTCAACCCGCAGTGGGCCGAGTTCACCGGCCTGTCCTACAAGCAAATGAAAGATTCGGGCTGGACGAAGTTGGTCCATCCCGATGACGTGGATGAGAAAATGCGGCTCTGGACGCACGCGTTCGACACCGGCGAGCCGTTCCAGTCTGAGCACCGCTTCCGACGCGCCGATGGCGAATACCGCTGGCACTTCAGCCGAGCGGTGCCGATGCGGGACGAGGCGGGACGGATCACGATGTGGGTCGGCTCGAACACCGACGTGCATGACATCAAGCAGGCCGAGCAAGCGCTGCACGATTCGGAAGTCCGCTACCGCCGCCTGTTTGAGGTTTCTCATGACGGCATCCTGATCCTCGACGCGGCCAGCGGGACAATCCTCGACGCCAACCCGTACATGAGCGAACTGCTCGGCTACTCACACAACGAGTTCCTGGGCAAGGAACTGTGGGAGATCGGCCTGTTCTACGACAGGTCGGCGAGCGAAGTTGCAATGCGAGAACTGCAAGAGAAGAGCGACATCCGTTACGAACACCTGCCGCTCGAAACCAGCCAGGGGAGGAAGATCGAGGTCGAGGTGGTCGCGAACGTCTACCGGGAGGAATATCGCACCGTCATTCAGTGCAACATTCGGGACATCACGGAGCGCAGTCTCATGCAGCGGAAATTGTCCGAGCAGGCGCTGGCATTGACCGACCTGCACCGCCGCAAGGATGAGTTCCTGGCGATGCTGTCGCACGAACTCCGCAATCCGCTCGCCCCCATCTCCAACGCCGTGCATCTCCTGCGTCTCCAGAACAATGAAGACCCCCTCCAGCAGCAAGCCCGCGCCATCATCGAGCGTCAGGTGGGGCAACTGGTCCGTCTCGTGGATGACCTGCTGGAAATCTCCCGCATCAACACCGGAAGAATTCACCTGCACCAGGAGCGAATCACACTGGACGGCATCGCGAAAAATGCGGTCGAGACGGTTCGCCCGCTGATTGGACAACGCAGGCATTCGCTGGAAACGTCCCTGCCGCCGCAACCGATCTGGCTGTATGGCGACGCCGCCCGGCTGGAACAGGTGATCGTGAACCTGCTCACCAACGCCGCCAAATACATGGACGAAGGGGGTCACATCTGGCTGACCGTCGCGCAGGAAGGCGATCAGGCGGTGCTGCGGGTCCGGGATACGGGCGTCGGCATCGCCCCCGAATTGCTGCCTCGCATCTTCGACCTGTTCACGCAGGCGGAACGGTCGCTGGACCGCTCACAAGGCGGATTGGGCATCGGGCTGTCTCTGGTACAACGGCTGTTGGAGATGCACCGAGGCACAGTGGAGGTTTACAGCGAGGTGGGGCAGGGGAGCGAGTTCGTCGTGCGCTTGCCGGTGGTGCTGTCCCCCGCTCCGTCGCCGCCGCCGTCCAGCGAAGCGACTGCGGCAACAGGATCTTCCTTGCGAGTGCTGGTCGTCGATGACAACGTGGATGTGACGACGACGTTGGCGATGCTGTTGAAGCTGTCGGGGCATGATGTTCGGAAGGCTCACGACGGTCCGGCCGCACTGGAAGCGGCCCTCGACTTTCGACCGAACGTCGTGCTGTTGGACATTGGCTTGCCGGGGATGAGCGGCTTCGAGGTCGCTCAGCAGATGCGTCAGCAGCCGGACCTCCAGAATGTCGTCCTGGTCGCCATGACCGGCTATGGACAGGAGTCAGACCGGCGGCGTTCGTTGGAAGCGGGGTTCAATCACCACCTGGTCAAGCCCGCCGACTTCGACAAGTTGCAGAAAATCCTGGCGACCGTTTCGGAGCAAGTGACGTGATGAGATGAAATTGGTCATTGGTCATTGGTCATTGGTCATTGGTCATTGGTCATTGGTCATTGGGTACTGGCCCAACTAATGACTAATGACTAATGACTAATGACTATTCCCATCCATCGATGGACGAACGAAAGGAAACCGATGCCGACAACCAACAAAACTCTTCGAGTTCTGATCGTGGATGACAACCGCGACGGGGCGGACGCCCTGGGTTTGCTCGTGGAAGCACTCGGCAACCAGGTGCATGTGACCTACGGCGGGATGCAGGCGCTCGACGTGGCGACCGCCTTTCGCCCCGATCTGATGCTCGTCGATTTGGTCATGCCTGACATGGATGGTCGTGATCTCGTGATGCGCTTTCGCCAGAGACCGGCCTTCGCACACACGACCATCGTGGCCATTACCGGCCTGAAAGAAGAGGAATACAAAGTCATGGCCCTGAGGGCCGGATGCGATGCGGTCCTCGTCAAACCCGCTGCTCTGACCGAAATCAAGGCGGTCTTGGACGGCATCGTTCCCGTGATCACCGACGTGGGCCCAATGCCAAGGCGGGCCAAAGAGCGCGTAAGTCCCGTAGCCGAGCGGCGCTTGCCGATGGACGAAGCTCGACGCATCAGGAATGAACGACCCTCCAAAGCCCTGACTCAAGCCGAGTGCGAAGCCGCCATCTGCGATGGGATCATTCGCTTTCAAGAAGAGTACCTGGGCTGGAGATCGGAGCAGGTTCGCGTCCACTTCATCAAAGACCTGCTGGTGATCCGCATGCTCGGTGTCCTGACCCTCGCCGAACGACAACTGGGCAAATCGTTGACTCCGGAGAAAGGCCGGGACCTCATCAAGCAAACCCGGAAGCAACTGCTGGAACTGGCACGCCCCATGCTGGAGTCACTGGTCCGAGAGGTGACTGGTGTGAAAGTGTTGAGCATGCACAACGACCTCAGCACCGTGACCGGTGAGGAAATCGTCCTGTTTACCCTGATCGAAACGCCGCGCTTCGAGTAGCAACACACGGACTGACCTCACCCACTCTGAACGGTGCGGTGACACCGCGAATGGTTTCAGATCAGAGACAAACTGGCCGCACGTTTCAGGACTGCGAGGGAGACCGAAAATCGTGGCGAAAGTGAACCCGGTTCCGATGTGGCAACGTGCCGTGATCCTGCTGTCGGGGACGGTCGTGGGGTTGGTGATCGTGCTGGGCTTGTACTGGGGGCGTCCAGTACTCATCCCCATTGCACTCGCCGTGCTGCTGACCTTCTTAGTGAACCCCATTGTCCGGATCTTGCAGCGGCAAGGTCTCGGGCGCGTCCTCGCGGTGATGATCGCGGTCTCGACGATGGGCATTGTCCTGATGGGCCTGGGCTGGATGGTGACACGGCAGGTGGCGGGCATGCTGGCGGAGCTTCCGCAGAACACGGCCAACATCAAGGCGAAAGTGGCGATGCTGCGCCAGTTGGGGTCCGATCCGCTGGTCGAACAATTCGAGGATATGATCGAGGAGATCAGTCAGGAAATTCAACGGCCAGCCAACGAGGCGCCTGCCGCAGGGGAAGACGATTCGAATCACGCGCGTGTCCCCGTTCAGTCACCGTCGAGAACTCCTGCGGAAGCCGTCAACGTTCGGAATCCGGAAACTCCCTGGCACAGTCTCACCGGGTATCTCGGTTCCGCGTTTGAGGTGCTCGCCACGCTGGCCTTCGCGCTGGTGCTGCTCGTGTTCTTTCTGCTCGGGCGCGAAGACATGCGCGACCGCGTCGTGTTACTGGCCGGAAAGGCAAGACTCGCCCTGACGAGCAAGGCGCTGGAGGATGTCACCGAGCGAATCAGCAGATACATCGTGATGGTGGCGACGCTCAACGGGGGGTTCGGAATCGTGCTGACGGCCGGATTGATGTTGCTGCAAGTACCGTATGCCCTGCTGTGGGGCTTTCTCGCGGCCGGGTTGCGGTTCATCCCCTATATCGGTCCGTGGGTCGGTGCCCTGTTTCCGATTGTCATGAGCTTTGCGATCTCTCAGGGTTGGTGGCAGCCGCTGGCGGTGTTCGGTTTCGTCCTGGCGCTGGAGTTGATCAGCAACAACGTTGTCGAGCCCCTGGTACTCGGCCGCAGCACGGGTGTTTCGCCCACGGCGCTCCTGATCTCGGCGGCGTTCTGGCTGTTCCTGTGGGGACCGATCGGCCTGGTCCTGTCGGCCCCGTTCGCGGTTTGCCTGGTGGTCCTCGGCAAGAATATCCCGCAGCTTGGGTTTCTGAATCTCCTGCTGGGCGACGTCCCGGCGCTCCGGGCGAACATGGGGCTTTACCAACGGTTGATGCTGGGGGATGAACACGAAGCGGCGCGACTCGTCTTGCAGCGCATGAAGTCGGCTCCGCCGGAGGAGGTCTATGACGAGATGCTGATCCCCGCGTTGAACTTCACCCGGCGAGACGTTCAACGGGACTATTTGACGGACGAAGACCAGCAGATGGTCTTGAAGGGGGTGCGCGAGTCGTTGCGTCAAACGGATGAGTTCCTTCGAACGGCGGCGGCCTCTGCCTCCCGGCAGGAGCGACAGGATCTCGCGCCGGTTGCGCCAGCCAGGATCCTCTGTTGTCCGGCCAGCGACGATACGGACTGCGTAGGGCTGGAGATGCTGCGACAACTTCTCGACCCGATTCATTGGGATTTTGACGTGACGGCGTTGGAGACGCTCACGTCGGAACTGGCGGCCCGCATCGCCGAGAATCCACCCGCCATCATCTGCATTGCGTCACTCCCGCCGGGGGGACTGGCCCACGCCCGCTACCTGTGCAAGCGGCTGCGAGACGCCTCACCCGATATCGAGATCATCGTGGGACGTTGGGGCCGGCAGCGCAACATCAAGCTCGACCGGGAACGACTCGAACAGGCCGGCGCCAGTTTCGTCACGACGACTTTGCTGGAAACGCGCCAGTTGTTGGAGTCGCGCCTGCCGCTGCTGACGCGCGAGACCCCGACCACGCTCGTATCCGCAGTGCCAGAGCCTGTTGCCAGCTCGGGTTTGGTCCTGAACGCGCCAAACGTCTGACAAGTCCAGAAGTGAATCCCCATGTCCCCGATTCCAACTGATTGTGAATGACCCTTGAATTCACTCGACAGCACCGATTCCCCTCACGAGCCCCGACTGCTCGGCGTGCGAAGCTTCGGCCTGACCAACCGCGGCCTGGTGCGAGAGTCGAACGAAGATCAGTTTTTAATCGCCGCCTTGACCAAGGCCCTGGAAATTAAGCAGTCCAGTCTGCCCCAGGCACAGAACCAGTACGCGGATGACCAGGGGCATCTCTTCCTGGTCGCCGACGGGATCGGCGGCGCTGTCGGAGGCAAAGAGGCGAGTACCCTGGCGGTGGAGTCCATCGAGGAATTCCTGGTCAACACGCTCAAATGGTTTTTTCAGCTCCGGGGTCCGGAAACGGACAACGTGGTGGCCGAGTTCCAGGATGCGTTGCGGCGGGCCGATGCCAGGATCTTCGCAGAGGTCGCACAGCATCCCGAATTGGAAGGGATGGGCACGACGCTGACACTCGCCTACAGCTTGGGCGCGAACTTGTTTGTGGCCAACGCTGGAGACAGCCGGTGCTACCTGTTCCGCCAGGGTGAGCTGACGCAGCTCACGACTGATCACACTTTGGCCGAGGACATCGCTCGACTGGGCTTCAATCGGCATTCCCGAAGCGGTCGCCTCTTTGGGGGGAATGTGATCACAAACGCGATCGGCGGTATCACGCCGGGTGTCTGGGTGGAAGTCCACAAGGCCACCATCGAGCCCGGCGACGTTCTGCTGCTGGCAACGGATGGCCTGACAAACTACGTGTCGGACGAGCAGATCGCCGCCACGCTGACAGACAATCCCGATCCCCAGACCGCCTGCGAGCGCCTGGTGGCTCAGTCGCTCGAACAGGGAGGACACGACAACGTCACCGTCATTGTGGCACGCTACGAATCATTAACCGACTGAGATAGGACATCATGTTTAGATTCCGCATGAGGCGGTGGAAGCTGCCACGATTTATACCGCTGTCCAAGCCCTACTGGTTTTCCGATGAGAAATGGATCGCCCGGGGTCTGTTGGCTCTGCTGGTCGCGCTGTTGTTGGGGAACACGGCGTTCGCCGTCTTTCTGAACGAACAATCCGGGGAGTTTACGTCCGCACTGGCCTCCCAGAACACCGACCGTTACTGGACCTCCATCTACAAAACCATCGGCCTCATCGTCGTCGCCGCTCCGTTCTATGTGTTCTATTACTTCGTTCGAGACAAGCTCGTCAACTACTGGCGCCGGTGGCTGACTCACAACTTCCTGGACACTTATTTTCGCAACAACGCGTTCTACAAGCTGGCCTTCAATGCCGACATCGACAACCCGGATCAGCGCATTGCGGAGGACATCAACACCTTCACCGTCAGGTCGATCTTCTACCTGCTGCTCTTCGTGGAAACGGCCCTGCAATTGATCGCGTTCAGCGGCGTGCTGTGGGCGATCTCGAAAACCCTGGTCCTGTTCCTGGTGATCTACGCCACCGTGGGGACGCTGACCACGAGTCTCGTGTTCGGCAGGTCGCTGGTCGCGCTCAACCTCTTCCAGTTGAGGCGCGAGGCCGACTTTCGATTCAGCCTGGTGCGGGTGCGTGAGAACGCGGAGTCCATCGCCTTCTATCGTGGTGAAGAGCCCGAGTCCCTCAATGTTAAACGCCGGTTTGGCGAGGCCTACGAGAACTTCAACAAGATCATCAACTGGCAGTGGTTCCTGAACCTCTTTCAGTACTCTTACAGCTCCGTCACGCTGATCATGCCGGGGATCATCCTCGCGCCTCAAGTCCTGTCCGGGGACCTGGAAGTGGGGCGGGTCGTTCAAGCCGCCGGTGCCTTCGCGGTGATCTTCTCGGCACTGACCGTCATCGTGAACAACTTTGACACTCTCAGCCGCTTCGCCGCCGGTGTGGGTCGGTTGGACAAGTTTGCCAGGTCGCTGGAAGGCTCGGCGAAGGAGCGTTCAGAGGATCAGGATGTCATCCAGACGACGGAGGACGACCGCCTGGCCATCGAGCATCTCACCCTGCAAACGCCCGACTACAAACGAACCCTGGTCGTCGATCTGTCGCTGGAGATCCAGCCGGGTGAGGGCGTGTTGATCGTCGGCGCCAGCGGAGGCGGCAAGAGCTCCCTGCTGCGCGCGGTGGCCGGCTTGTGGGATTCGGGAAGTGGCACGATCGTCCGCCCACCGCTCCAGAACATGTTCTTTCTGCCACAGCGACCCTACATGATCATTGGCACCCTGCGCAGTCAGTTGCTCTATCCGAGCGACAAGCAGAACGTGACCGAAGAAGAACTGAACGAGGTGCTCAAGACAGTCAACCTCCCCGATTTGGGAGAACGGTTTGGCGGCCTGGAAGTCGAGGCCGACTGGGGCAAGATCCTGTCCCTGGGAGAACAACAACGAGTGGCGTTCGCCCGCGTGCTGCTCGCCAAGCCCCGCTATGTCATCCTGGACGAAGCCACCAGCGCGTTGGACACCCAGAATGAAGAGGCGTTGTATCAGCAGTTGCACGACTCCGGAGCGACGCTCATCAGCGTGAGTCATCGACTGAATATCACCAAGTACCACAAACACATCCTGGAACTGGGCGGCGACGGAAGCTGGCGTGTCCTCCCCGCAGAGGATGCGAGCCCGAGCCCATGAGCAAGTCCGGGCGTCATCGCCGGACAACAATTCCCGCCGTTCGTTCGTGGAACATCGGCCCACATCAGGACCGTCGGACGATGGCGACCTACAGCGGTGGCTTCACAGGCCAGCACGTGATGCGGCAACTCTCCATTCGCAGGGCACGCCACAAGTCCGCTGCGATCACGCGCACTCGAACCCACACAGACACCGACGACTTCAAATCATGAAGCAGCAGGCGTCAAAGGGGGCTCGACGTCCGTCACGTCCAATCTGGGATCACCCTCTTGTCTGTGTCTCACGGAACTTTGTGACTCGGCCAGGGTAAAGCGCATCGCTTCTTCGCCAGTCATTCACACTGCGGGCGATCCAGTCGTGACACTGCTTTTGGCGGGCGGACAAACCAATCGGGCAGCTTCGTCTCCGTTGCCGAGTCATGTTGCACCTTCGTATCGTGACAACCCGCGCCCAAGCCCGATCGCGTCGTCGTATCCGGCGACTTGGCCGAGTGGAACATGCTTTCGGAGTTCCAACAGGCGGGGGCCGTTCCTGGAACAACTGACCGGAAATCTCAGCGATGCGCCGAAAGTGCCGCGGTACCTTGTCCCTTGACCTCCCTCCAATCGCGAAAGACAACGTATCTGGTTCTGAAAAAAACGAATCCGACGTAGCCTAGACTGGCGTACAGTTGTATATCTGGCTTTGGTCACAAGCAGACGCAACCAAACTCGCAACGTCGGGCATGACCGGCCATCTCAAACCAATCCGTTCGCGGGATGACTCGTTGGCGTGAGACTGCCACAGACTCCGCATATGGAAGTAGCCATGTCCGATTTTGACCTGATGCGGGGCCTCTACCAGGTATTCAGTCCTGAACCTTTGCGAAGTGATCAGCAACATCTTTACGTCAATTTGGATACCGTCCGTGGCCGCGCGGACGTCGTTCACAAACTGGCGGTTGCGATTCGTCTCTCCGAACGCAAGACAACCCAGTTGCTGGCCGGGCACAGCGGGTGTGGGAAGTCGACCGAGTTGTTGCGACTCAAGCACGAACTGGAGACCGGGAGCCCGCGGTATTTCGTCGTCTGCTGTGAAGCAGACAGGGACGTTGATCGCAACGACGTTGGATTTCACGAGATTCTGATAGCGATCGTGCGACAAGTCGCCGAGCAAGTGGAAACCCGATTGAAGTACCGGTTGCAGCGGGGATATTTTCGTGATCGCTGGGATCGGCTAAAGCAATTGCTGTTGACCAAAATCAATTTTGATGATGTCACCGTCAAAGCGGGATTGTTTGAGATCTCGAAGGTGCTGAAGAGTAGTCCCGACGTACGCGAGCAAGCGCGGCGACTGCTGGAACCGGATACCAGCAATTGGCTCGATGCGGCGAATCTGCTGCTGGACGAAGTTCAAGCGGCCCTCGGCAAGAGGGAATATCGAGGTCTCGTGGTGCTGGTCGACGATCTCGACAAGATGACCGTCCGTCCCGTGAAGGAACTGAACTGCTCCACAGCCGAGGCGCTATTCGTAAATCGTGTCGAGCAACTGACGGCGCTGAAGGCACACGTGGTCTATTCGATTCCACTTTCCCTGACTCGATCCCTGCCGCAACAGCAACTCAAAGGAAAGTATGACGGTGAATTCCCCGTCATACCGATGACGAAGATCCGCCGTCCGCCCCCTGGAGGTGGAATGCACAATGCGGGAATGGAGTTGTTCCGGACTGTGATCGCCAATCGTCTTCAGGTCGTCGGAGCCCCCGACAAATCGGTGTTCCATAACGAGCGAATTCGCAATGATCTGATTCGACTCACAGGTGGGCATTTGGCTGCAATGA
>JANODP010000464.1:0-3381 GCA_031412755.1 Schlesneria sp.
AAGAGAGCGGCAGAAAGATTGCAGAGCGAAGAGTCGGAACTGGACGGGGAAGTGTGCCGATCCTGCAAACCACGGTGTCGTTCTTAAAACAGTGTCGTTCTTAAAACGGCGCCACATACCTGACAGCCATTCTCGGACGTACTAAATGCACAGCCCCTTATCGAGTTCGTCAGGGAGTGGTTTGCCGGAATGAATCTCGCGCTCAGTATTCGTGCGCATGGCCCATTCGGCGCGCGGTGTGATTGCCGCAATCTCGTCGAGCAGTGCGGCGGCTTCGACAGGTGTCCAGTCGCGCGAGGCGTCACATTTCTCGACCACAGGCTCCAGCTTCACGGATTGTTCGTGACCGGGATTCAGGTCCATGAACGTCCTCAACGACGCCGCCATCTCGCCGATGCGGCCGCCGGGGATCTTGCCGTCGCGGCGCGCGCTGGATTTCCAATTCTCAAAGAGTGGTCTGGACTGGACGTCCTTCGGCTCGGCGTTCACGGCAGCGGGTTTGGGGTTGGGTTGGTCAACCACGAAATGGGCCTTAACCCCGGCGGCGCGAGCGAGTTGTTCCGCTCGCTCCACGGCCAACGGAGCCATGTCGAATCCGGTGACCTCAAAGCCCTGTTGAGCCAGCCAGACACTATTGGTTCCCGTTCCGCAGCCAATTTCGAGCGCGCGGCACGGCCGAATTGCGTGTCGACCGACAACACGCTGCAGTTCCGACGAAGGCCGCCCGGTGTCCCAGGGGAGATCACCGTCCCGGTAGCGATCGTTCCAATCGATGTGTTCTGTCATGGCCATTCCTCAAAAGATCCTGCACGCCCCTATCGGATGCGATTGATACAGTCACGTAGGTTACCCACCGGCAGAACGTCGCTGGTGACACGATGGTAATCAGAACGGCTCGCGGAACTCAGGCAGCGGCTGGAGAATCAACCTGATGTGGCCAGCGCCGCCTTCAACGGTATCGGACGGCACGGCGGGGGCGGAAGCACAAAGTGGTCGACCGGAGTCATCACGTGACTGCCGTCGATGGCGTCCGTGATTTCGTCTCGGCTTAATCTTGCTGCTTGCCGTTCACGGCATGTCTTACCGCGACCGACTTGCTTTGGTGGCAGAGGAACCTTGGGGCTTTCCGGCATCCTCTTGACGGATGCCGACGTAGGACGGAAAGCGAGGCACTCCGCCGTCGGATAGTTCCTGATAACGGAACGTGATGAGACTGCCGACAGGCGGCGGGATTTCTCGCTCGGCGTCCGAGAGGCCCGTCCCCACCGAGAACTCAGTGCCGTCAGGCAACCTGACGAGCAGCGCGCCGAGTCGGCCCTTGTGGCGTCCGGCTCCGGGTTGGTGGCCTACCACACGGGCTTCGGCATCGTGGAACGTCTTCACCTTGAGCAGCGTCGAGGAGCGTCCGACCACGTAGTGCGAAGCCGGCTGACGCAGCATCAGCCCCTCGCCGCCGAGAGCCTCGACCCGCTGTAATTCATCCTTCAGATGCGAGACCCCCAGACAGCGCGTCTGGGCGTGGGCCACCGCGTATTGCGGACCATGTGATCGGACCAGGTCGTTGAGGTACTCCATCCGCTGCTCGAACGGTTCCCGGAGTACCGGGGCGTCGAACACGATGTAGCGTATCTGCCGCCAGTGTTCGCTCTGGTCCTTGCGGCGCACGATGCTGACCGTTTTCTGAAACTGCTTGCGATCCAGCCAGAGTTCCCCGTCCAGGGGCACCTTCGGGAGGCCAGCCGTGAACCACTCGGGAGCTGCGAAGAGGTTGCCCAGCCGCGACAGAAACTGCGTTCCGTCCCAGTAGGCGCGCACGCCATCGAGCTTTTCGCTGATCCACCAGTCCGAAACATCGACCACACCATCCCAGGGTTCGGCCAGCAGCACCGGCGCTTCGATGCTGGCGACTTCCTCGCCCTCCGCGGTCTTCTTCCCCTTGGCTGAGGCTGCGACCGTGCCGCCCGTTCGTATCTCCTCGGCGGCGTCGCCCCGCAGTTTGCGGATGTGCTTGCACGTGCGACGTTCGATGGCCGTCGATTGATTCCGCCAGGCGGGACACGAGCAGGAATAGACGCCTCCCACGTTCTTGATCGTGTAGACCGAGCTGCCCGATCCCTGGACTTGGGTCGTTTCGCCATCTTCAAGGTCGGCCATCGCTTGCAACTCCTGTCGGAAAACCAGACGTGAAAGCGTCGAGAAGCCAGCATCACGCGAGTTGGCTCGAACGTGCAGAGGCGGTTTCAAGTCAGCCGCACGCTCTCACCGAACTTGCGCAGATCGAACCCTTTCAAAACGGTCGCGAGAAGATCGGGGAGTCGATCCGGTGTGCAGCCGAAGCAGGGCATGCCCATACTCGCCAGCTTTTCTGCCAGGCGTTCGTTGTACGAGGGCTGACCCTGATCCGAAATTGCCAGCAGTCCCACGGCCTTGAGTCCTCCTTCGAGCAACGTCTCCATCTTTTGGACGAAACGGCGTTCGTTCGGACTGGTGTCGTGCAGGTCTGCGAGCAGGATGTAAAGCGTCTTGGCCGGCGTGTGCATGAACCGTTCGCAGTAACAAGTTGCCATCCAGTAGTCCTCCGCTCCGCCCAACTGCGTGCCGAACAACAGATCGACCGGGTCGGAGCATTCTTCCGTCAGATCGACGACGTCCTGGTGATTGAACACGACGACATGTGTTTCGATGGCGGGCATGCTGGCGAGGATCGCTCCCATGACGCCGCCGTAGATCAGTGAGGTCGCCATCGACCCCGATTGGTCCATCGCGATGATGATGTTCCACTGATTCTGGCGGCTCTGTCGGCTGAAAAATGAAATGTTCTCGGGGATCAGCACGCCCAGTTCCGCATTGTAATGTTTGAGGTTTCGGCGGATCGTTCGAGGCCAATCAAGATTCGGCAGACTGCGAAATGGACTGTGCCGGTTCCGATTGAGCGAGCCGCGGATCGCCTGTGCGAACTGCGACTCCAGACGTTTGTGCAACTCATCGACAACTCGTCGTACGATATCGCGAGCGGCCTCTTTGGCTTTCTCCGGCACCAGGTTTTTCAATGTGAGCAGCGTGCTGACCAAGTCGATTGAAGGCTCGACCTGCGACAGCAGTTCCGGTTCGAACAACAACTCCTTCATGCCTCGACGTTCAATGGCATCACGTTGCAGCAAGACGACGACATCCGCCGGGAAGAAGTTGCGAATCTGACCGAGCCACCGCGCCACGCGAGGCATCGAACGCCCAGCCACCGCGCCATGACGGCGACCGGCCGTGGGAGACTCCCACTCGCTGCGACTGAGGTCTTGATCGCCGCCGTCGGAGTAGATCATCTCCAACGCTTCGTCCATCAGAAGATCGTCCGCCGACAGGGCGCAACCACCTGCGCCAAAT
>JANODP010000465.1:0-19258 GCA_031412755.1 Schlesneria sp.
GGAACCCGGGGCGGCGCTCCCGTTGGTCGCTGGCCCCGGGCTGACATAGGCCTGCCCCGTTGGGGCGGAAGTCCAAAACAGCGCAACTTCAATACTCGCGCGTCGGCCTGGTTGATCCTGACTGTCACCGTCAAATGAGTCCACGACCGCCGTCGATGCCATCTCCGCCCTCGCTGGCCAAAAGACGGCGGCGCCGGTAGATACAACCGGACTCGCTTGGCGAAATCAGGTAATCGAAGTGCCCCGCTCGGTGGACGAATCTGGAGAACTCTGATGTCGAATCACATCTTCGCGCTGCTGGTGGGAATCAATGACTATTCGCCAAACGTGGGGAAGTTGAGCGGTTGCCTCAACGACGTCGACCATTTCCACGGCTACCTGACGGAGAACTTTGACCAAAGCCGACTCCACATCGAAGTCCTCAAGGACGCGGACGCCACGCGGCCCAACATCATCCAGCAGTTCCGCTCGCACTTGGGGAAAGCCAGGGCGGACGATGTCGTCGTCTTCCAGTACTGCGGCCACGGTGCCCGCAGTAAATCGGCCAAGCCCTTCGAGGAATTTTTCCCGATGGCAGGGACGAGGGACTCGTGTGTTACGACAGCCGCGAACCCGGTGGTTTCGATCTGGCCGACAAAGAGTTGGCCGTCTTGCTCGCCGAGTTGGCCAGGAATGAACCGCACCTCGCCGTCATTCTGGATTGTTGCCATTCCGGTTCCGCCACGCGCAGCGCCGATGATTTCACGCAGGGCAAGTGTCGGCAGACCCATGAAGTGTTCAAGGAACGACCGCTGGAAAGTTACCTGGATGGTTACTACTCCGAGCTCCTTAAACGCGGGGCATCGCTGGAGATCCCGGCCAGCCGACATATCCTGCTGGCCGCGTGTCAGCGCATCCAAAAAGCGTGGGAAGGCAAAGATCACAGCGGAGTCTTCACCACCACGCTACTCGAAGCGTTGGGGAACTCCGGCCCCGATATTTCTTACGCTGATCTCTTCGTGCGCTGCCGCGCCACGGTTCACAAACGAGCCGATAACCAAGACCCTCAGTTCGAGACCTACCGCGGTTTCAATGCCTACAGCGGATTCCTGGGCGGTCAGGCTTCTCAAGCCGCACGCCGCTACAGCGTCTACTTTGAGAACAGCGGCTGGCGAGTCGATTGCGGTGCCCTCCACGGCCTGCCCAGCGATCCCGACAAGAACGTCGAATTGGCTCTCTACCCGGAATCCGATCGAACTCATCTGGCTGGGCATGCCGCGACGACTCAAGTGGGGCCTCAGAAAAGCGAATTGAAGCTGCTGGACATCGCAGCCGATAAGTCGACGCGTTATCAGGCCGAGATCACCAGCCTGCCGGTCCCCCCATTGGCCATCTACTTGGAGGGAGACGCCCAGGGAACGGAGTCCCTCCAAAAATTCCTGGCCGGATCGGAAGATCGCTCGCTGGGCATTTCTTTCAGCACCGACGCGCCGGAAGGAGCCCGCTACACGTTGAGCGCCGAGAATGATTGCTACCTGCTGAAACTCCGCGAGACCGGCAAGTTGATCCAAGGGGCCAAGGGCTATACGAAGGCAGCCGCCGACTACATGTTCGCGATTCTGAAGCGGGTCGCCGCCTGGGAGCGCGCCGTCGTGCTGCAGAATCACTCCACCAGGATGAACTCAGAGGACGTGTCGTTCAAATTCTGCGAGGTGCTCGACGACGACCAGCAGCATGAGTATCCCGGCAGCGAAATCACCCTCGATATCGGCAGGGAGCGAGACGATTGGAAGGTCGTCCGCGGAACGCTGAAGGCGAACAATCGGACGCAGCAAACACTCCACTTGCTGCTGCTCCATTTCACGGAAGTCTACGGATTCAAACCGCTCTACAACGAGCCTGTGGAACCGACGAAGTCCGATTTCACCATCACGCTGAATGGCAATGCCGTCTTCATTCTGTCCCTCGAAGAAAACGAAGGCGATCAGGCGATCCACACCTTCAAACTGATCGTCAGCACAGAGAAGGTCGATGAATTCCTGCTGGAGCAGGAGCCCCTGAAGCTCGGGGAAATCGTCACTCCCGAAAATGCGCCGCGCGGCTTGAGTTTCAGTCCGCGCAAGTTCCACGAAAACGAGTGGTTCACCAGGGACCTGCACGTCAAGCTCGTCCGGCAACTCGACCGCGTGAGCGTGAAAGATACCTCGCTGGCCAACCACAAGATCACGATCAAGGGACACCCGACACTGAAGGCCGGCATCAGCCTCAGCCCCGCCAAGTCCGCGACACGCGGCGTGGGGGATGGTGCGGACATCCACCGAGCCCTCGAACGCCAGGGGATGGAGTTACTCAACTTCTCCGGCACGCGCGGCGAGAACGAGAGCGTGTTGGAGTTGACCGACATCCAGAATCCCGAGGCCCTCGAACAAGACCCTCTGGAAATCGAACTGGACGTCGATCTGGCGGAGGGCGAGTTCATTCTGCCATTGGCGTTCGATGGTGAGCATATTCTGCTAACCGGTGACCCCTCGCGGGACGACGAGGGCCGGACACACATCAGCATCCGCCACATTCCCGAAATCCCGGACAACCGCCGCAGTCTCGGCCGGGCCCTAAAGCTCTACTTCTTCAAGACGTACCTGAAGCAGGAAAACGTCAACCAACTCTGCTGGGTCGAGTACAAACCCGACGGCTCGTTCGAGCGGCATCGCAGTGGCGTGGCCGAGAAGGTCGCAGCCGCAAACAACGTCGTGTTGTTGATTCACGGGATCATTGGCAACACCGATTCGATCGTCCAGGGGCTCAGACTGGCCAAGGACGCGGACGGCAAGAGCGTCGATCAGAAGTTCGACCTGGTCCTGACCTACGATTACGAAAACCTCAGCACGCCGATCTCGGAAACCGCCGTCAAGCTGAAGGAGCAACTCGCCGCCGCCGGACTCCGCGAGAACGACGACAAACGTCTGACACTGCTGGTCCATTCGATGGGCGGCCTGGTCTCACGCTGGTTCATCGAACGGGAGGGGGGCAACAAAGTCGTCGATCATCTGGTCATGTTCGGCACGCCCAACGTCGGCTCGCCGTTTGGCCAGGTCGACTCGGCGCGACAACTTTCCAGCCTGCTGACCGCGCTGGCGATCAACACGTTCCCCATCTTCACGCCATTCGGTGCAGCGCTCGTCTACCTGTTGAACCGCTCATCGAAACTCACCCCCACGCTGGAACAGATGAATCCGACGTCCGAATTCATCAAGACGCTCAACACCAGTCCCGATCCCGGCGTGCCCTACACCATCGTGGCCGGCGACATTCGCGACTACCACGAGTCCGCCGATCAACTCATTGCCAGGCTAATCGCGAAAGTCGGCCGTGGAATCCTGTTCGATCTGCTGTACCAGAACGCCGGCCACGACATCGCCGTGCAGGACGACAGCATCCGCGGCATCGCCGACGACCGCTCTCCGGCCCCGAAAAAGAGCAACGTGATCTGCCATCACCTGAACTACTTCGTTTCCGAGGCCGGGTTGAGAGCGATGGCGGAGGTCGAGTGGTAAGCTGTGGCCATGGAATTCCTCGATTTTGAACTACGAATTAGCGAGGGCTCTGGCGGAGCCTATTCCGTCGCGGTCGTGCATTCGCCGATGGGCGAAGCGACTGCGACCATGCGTTTGCCGTTCGACGATCAGGAACTAAGACGTCGTCTTCAAGCAGTCGGAAACGCTCGTGGTGTAGATGCGCAGACACGCAAGGTGAGTGATCCACAACGAGCTCTGATTCTCCCGCAAGAGGCCGACGCCAAACCGCGCGACACGATCAGGAACTTTGGCCGCGAACTCTTCGAAGCGTTGCTGCCATCGGAAGTGCGTAGCTGTTATCGCAGCAGCCGCAATACGGCGCGAGCACAAGGCAAAGGTTTGCGGCTACGCCTGCGCATTGACGCTCCGAAATTAGCAGCCCTGCCTTGGGAATACCTCTATGACGAGGCGGAAGGTGACTACATTTGTTTGACTAAACAGACGCCCGTCATCCGTTACCCGGAACTTGCCCTGCCTCCCAACCCACTGACCATCAAACCGCCGCTACGCATTCTCGGCATGATTGCGAGTCCGACCGATCTCCCCAAGCTGGACACTGAATTGGAAAAGCGGCAGATGGCCGAAGCGATTCAACATTTGCAAGACAAGGGCCAAGTGTCGCTCACCTGGCTCGAAGGCTCAACATGGCGAGATCTGGACAATGCCATGTGCCATGGCACCTGGCACATTTTTCATTTCATCGGGCATGGCGACTTCGACGCCAAGGAACAGGAAGGCCTAATTGCGCTCGCTAATGAACAGGGAAAATCTGATTTATTTCCCGCCGAGCAATTCGGCCGCCTGCTTGCCGGTCACGCTTCCATGCGGTTGGTCGTTCTGAACTCGTGCGAGGGTGCGCGGGCCAGCGAAACAGACCTCTTCTCCAGCACGGGGGCGGTTCTCACGCGACGGGGAATTCCGGCCGTGGTCTCCATGCAAGATGCGATTACCGATCGAGCGGCTTTGGAATTCTCCCGCAGATTCTACGAAATGCTGGCTGAGGGCCTGCCGGTGGATGCCGCCGTCACCCACGCACGCATCGCGATCAACATGACGATGCGCGAATCGTTCGAGTGGGGCACTCCGGTCCTCCACATGCGTGCGTCCGACGGCCACCTGTTTGACATCAACGCCGCAGGTGCGATTTTCCCAGAAGCGACGGAAACACCACGACAGAAACCGTCACCGCCATCTGTTGAAGCCGCACAGCCGCCTGTTCAATCATCGCTGCCGCGACCCGCTACGGACGACACTCAACGCGGCCTTTCGATTCTTCTGCGCAAGGTCAAGCAGTTCTGGATTGAGGGCGTATTGGACAACTCGTTGAGTCATTCCGGCCTGATCGATCTGGGTCTGGAAACACTGCCGGAGAGGGTCGACAGCCCTTTGGGCAGCACGCGCATTGATCCTCACCAACCGATAGCCACGATTTGCGACGAACTCGGTTATTCGTTCCTGATCCTGGGAGTTCCCGGGGCGGGGAAGACTACGATCATGTTGACGCTGGTCCGTGAATTGATTGCCCAGGCCGAAAAAGATCCAAGTCACCCAATTCCAGTCGTGACAAATCTCACGTCGTGGACCGGCAGCAACCAAACGCTGTTCGATTGGATGGCCGACGAACTGGGGACCAAGTACGGCATCCCCAAGGAAATTGGTCGCTCCTGGCTCCAGCAGAGCCGGCTGCGGCTCTTTCTCGACGGCTTGGACGAGGTGAGCGCCGATCGCCGAGCCGCCTGCGTCCAGGCCATCAACGCGTTCACTCAGGAGACGAGCCTAGTGAGTGTTATCGTGTGTTGCCGCTTCAATGAATACATCGAACTCCCGGCGCGGCTAACGTTGAACGGTGCCATCCGCCTGCGGACCCTGTCGCGAGATCAAATCGCCGCGCACCTAACCAGAGCTGGGAGTCGTTTGCAGAAGCTGCAATCGCTCTTGCAGCGAGATTCGTCGATTCAGGCTCTGGCGGAAACGCCGTTCATGCTGAGCATGATGATCCGCACGTACCAGGATTTGCCACTAAGCGAATTGGACAGCGGACAGTTCGCGACCATTGAGGCCCGTAAACGGCAACTGATGGACGCCTACGTCCAACGCCAGTTTCGCTTCGCAATAACAGGGGCGTCAGGTGGCTAACCTGAGGAAGAACCAAACGCCGTTCTACACCGAGGCGCAAAGCAAACGTTGGCTGTCCTGGCTGGCGCGAGGTATGCAATTGAACGGACAGACAGTGTTCATGATAGAACAACTCCAGCCGAGTTGGCTACTGACGCATCGGCAGCGCGCTGTCTACACGTTCACTTCACGACTCATGGCCGGTCTGGTCTATGGATTGATCTTCGGCATCGGATCCGGGTGGCTATGCAGCTATACTCCCGTGGAGTTAGTAGTTTTCATTTTCCACGGACTGTTAGGTGGATTCACTTTTGGGATGACCATCGCATGCTTCGATCTGTACCGCTTCAATCGCGGTGGTCGAAAGCTTCAGCAGCATGAAGTACCAACGGGTTGGCAACACGTGGTGGGGGTATTAATTGTGGGCGTGGTATTCGGACTCACCGCCGCTACAATACTCGTGCTGCTTTTATTAATCTGTGCGCTATTCTCATTCCTCTCTGATAGTTATGTGCTCGACGCGTCGCGTAGCTACTGGATATCAGCGTCGACCGTTGGGCTGATAAGCGCGGTTATTGTCATAGGTATAACAAGCGCTGCACTAATCACTGTATTGCGGTTCGTGCAGTACGTCTTGAGTATCTGCCGTAGGGGCAACAAGCAAGAGCAAATTAATCCACCCACTGGTTGGCGACACATGGTGCATTTCTTGTTTGTAGGCGCGGTGATTTGTTGCCATCTCGTACCAAGTTTCTTGGCGGCCTTATCGGCATTGATTATTGTGGACCAGGCGTTGTTGTTTGACGATAGGTTCGCTACGTTTTTAGGAATTTCGTTCACTACTGTCTGTGTTTTGGCGGTAGTTTTCTCAATCATTTGTGGGATGCGCCAGCGGAAAGTCGAGTGCGACATTCAAACCGTTGAGACGCTCAATTGGTCATGGGCGCGTGGCCGGAAAGGGGTGCTGATTGGCGCTCCGGGTCTGGCGAGTGGGGTCTTCTTGGCCATTTGGTTAGCGGTGACAGAAGGTGCAGCCGACAGTCAGCTCATTGCGTTCTTTTTGTTGTTCGCACTGTTTGCTGGGCTCATTCCCGGGCTTTTTGTGACAACCGTCTACGGCCTCAGGCAGGGTGTCGCAGAGATGAAAGCGTCGCCAAATAAAGGCATCCTGCTCTCAATGCGATCTGCTGCATTCATGGGTGTGGTCTGCGGACTGAGTGTTGCGGTGATATTTTCCCTGATCCCTTTAATGGCTCACGTGACCTCTGACTCGAAATTTGTATCGGTTTTCCCTCTAAAAGTAGCGATGATTCTTGGGCTGATGAGTGCCCTCATCGCCGGGTCGTGGTTTGGCGGCCTGGACGTACTCAATCACTACCTGCTGCGTTGGCTGCTTTATCTCTTCGGTCTCGCGCCGCTCAATTACGTCCATTTCCTCGACTACGCGGCGAAAGATCTCAACTTCCTGCAAAAGGTTGGCGGCGGGTACATCTTTATCCACCGCATCCTGCTGGAACACTTCGCCTCCATGGAGGACGAAGGGATGTCCAAACCTCAAGACAGTCCGCCACTCGCTGCACCAATGCTTTCTGATTCTGTCCCAGGCAACTAAAAGCGAAGTGCTCCTGCAACAGAGATGCTCATGGCAGACACAACCCACAAACCAGTCATCTTTCTGGCGTTTGCGAACGACCGGGATGACACGGTGAATTATCTGCGGAACTTGCCCGAGGAGGCTCGGCAGATTCGGGAGCCGTTGCAGCGGGCGCGGCGTGATGGGTTGTGTGAACTCGTCGAGTTGGCCAATGCCACGGCGGATGACATCTTTCGGGTGTTTCAGGATCCCGAGTATCGGGGTCGGATTGCCGTGTTCCATTACGGCGGGCACGCCAACGGTTATCAGTTGCTGCTGGAATCGGCCAGCGGCAGTCCTCAGGCGGCGGATGCGGGGGGACTGGCCGCTTTTTTTGGCCAGCAACGGGGGCTCGATCTGGTGTTTCTCAACGGTTGTTCCACTCAGCAACAGGTGCAGGGGTTGCTGGACGCCAACGTGTCGGTGGTGATTGCCACGTCGCGCGCGATCGACGATCAGGTGGCGATGCAGTTTTCCAAGCTGTTCTATCAGGGACTGGCGGGCGGAGCGTCGATTCGCACGGCTTACAAAGAGGCTGAAGCGGCGGTGCAGACCTCGCGAGGCGGCAACACTCGAGGACTGTATTTCGGTGATGCCGACAAGCAGGCTCTGAAAGAGACCTCGACGGACCGCTGGCCCTGGGAGCTTTACCTGCGAAGTGGAGCGGAGAACGTTGCGAACTGGAGTCTGCCCGCTGCGGTCGGAGATCCGTTATTCGGGCTGCCGTCGCTTCTTCCTCAAGACCTGCCAGCCAGTCCGTTTCGTCATTTGAACTGGTTCGATCGGGAACATGCCGAAGTGTTCTTCGGCAGGGGTCATCAAATCCGTGAGCTGTACGACCTGGTGACCTCTGCGGGGACGGCGCCCATCGTGTTGCTTTACGGCCAGTCGGGAGTCGGC
Organism: Schlesneria sp.; assembly: GCA_031412755.1. Classification (GTDB taxonomy): domain Bacteria; phylum Planctomycetota; class Planctomycetia; order Planctomycetales; family Planctomycetaceae; genus Schlesneria. The sequence continues at coordinate 8,203 of JANODP010000465.1, forward strand.
AAGTCGTCGATGCTGGCCGCCGGTTTGATTCCGCGGCTGGAGCAGACCTGTGCCGTCCGCTACCTGCGGCGCGATCAACAACTGGGGCTGCTGGAAACGGTGCGCAGCGCATTCATCGAGGAGGGGACGAGTGTCTCTGTCACCAAGAGCATGCACTTTGCCCGGGACTGGCTGGAAGCAGAACGTCAACTGGGCAAGCCATTAGTCATCATCGTCGATCAGGTCGAGGAAATCGTCACCCGTCCGAACCCCGACCTGCCGCACGAGGGCGCGGACTTCCTCAACGAGTTGGAAGCGATATTCGGCAAACGGACTCAGCGGCCGGCGGGTCGATTGATCCTCGGTTTTCGCAAAGAGTGGTTGGCGGAGATTGAGGCTCGATTGGCCGAGCACAAGCTGCCCCGCGCGAAAGTCTTTCTGGAACGGCTGGGACGGCTGGGCGTGATTGAAGCCGTCCAGGGTCCGACACGCTCGCCGCGGCTGCGGGATCAATACGGGTTGACGGTCGAAGACGGTTTGGCCGAGATCATCGCCGATGACCTGCTGGCCGATGATGCCTCCGCCGTGGCCCCCACGCTGCAGATTCTGCTGACCAAAATGTGGACGAAGGCGACGGAGGCGGATTACGAACATCCCCACTTCAGTCGGCAGATGTATCACAGCCTGAAACGCGAGGGGCTGCTGCTGCGTGATTTTCTGGACCAACAGATCGAGCACTTTCGCCAGCGATATCCGCAGGCGGTGGATTCGGGCCTGTTGCTGGATTTGCTGGCGTATCACACGACTCCCCTGGGAACTGCTGGTCAATGCTCGCTGGAGCAACTCCAGCCGGCGTACTCCGGCCTGGGTCAAGACTTGTCCGACCTGCTCCAGCAGAGCCAGGATCTGTACCTGCTGACAACGGCCACCGATGCCAACCGGGAGACCAGCCGGGCGACGCGGCTTTCGCACGATACGTTGGCGCCGCTGGTGCGCGAGCGGTTTGACAAGGCGGATCAGCCGGGCCAGCGTGCGCGGCGCGTGCTCGTGAACCGCATGCCGGACTGGCAAGACGGAAAAGAAGGGCAGCCGCTGGACGAGACCGATCTGATGATCGTCGAAGTGGGGCGCACCGGAATGCGGCAGTGGACGACCGACGAACAACGGCTGGTCGCCGCCAGCCGCCGGATGCGTGCCCGCCGGAACCGAGGACGACACCTCTTGCAGCTTGCGGGAATTGTGGCGGTGGGAATGATCGCGCTGTTTGGTGTGCTCGCGTTTTGGCAGGCCCGAATCTCGCAACGGAACACCGTGACCGCACATTTTCTGGTCGCAGGAGCCGCCAGCGAGAAAGGTCTGCCCGCTGAGACGCTTTACTGGTTTTGGCGAGCTTACTCGGACGCCGCTCCCAACGATCCACGCCGGTTGAATGCGCGAAATCTCATCGCCTCCTGGAGCCGCTCGATCGGGTTGGCAATACACCACGACGACAGCGTCGTCGCGGCGTCTTTCAGTCCCGATGGCCGAACGGTACTGACTGGCTGTCTCGATGGAACAGCGCGACTCTGGGACGCGGCGACTGGGAACCCGCAGGGAGAGTCGTTGCGGCACAAGGGCGGCGTCACCGCGGTTGCATTCAGCCCCGACGGACAAACGCTGTTGACCGCCAGCAAGGACCAAACCGCACAATGCTGGAGTGCAACAACGAGTCAGCCCCTGGGCAAATCATTACCGCACGCTGCGGTCGTGACGGCGATCGCATTTCGTCCAGACGGGAAAACAGTCCTGACCGGGTGTCAAGACGGGACCGTGCGGTTGTGGGATGCGGCGACAGGAGTCCCCCGCAGTGAGCCACTTCGGCTCGCAGGCCATCCTGCAACAGCCTTGGCCTTCAGCGCCGATGGCCAACTGGTGCTGGCCGTCAGCGATGACAACTCGGCCCAATTGTTCGACGTGGCCACCGGTGAGCCACGCGGCCAACCGCTCCGGCACAAAGATATCATCCATGCCGCCGCATTCAGCCCGGATGGGTTGAGTGTTCTGACCGGCAGCTCCGACAAAACGGCTCGACTGTGGGACACCAAGACCGGTACGCCCAACGGTGAACCATTTCTTTATTCCCGAACGGTCTTCTCGGTCGCCTTTAGTCCCGATGGTTCGATGCTGTTGACGGGCAGTGGTGACAATATCTCGCGGCTGTGGGACGTCGCGACGCGAAAAATCATCGGCGAGCCGCTGCGACACGAAGGTGCTGTTGCGGCAGTTTCGTTCAGCCCGAACGGGCAGAGAATTATTACGGCGAGCTGGGACAATACCGCACGACTGTGGGACTTCAACAATCCCCAGGAATGGGGCGTGGTCGATGGATACGCTCGCGGGGAGCCAATGAAACACGGTGGCCGCGTCACATCCGTGGCGTTCAGTCCCGATGGGCAGGCCGCGCTCACCGGCTGTAGTGACAACCAAGTGCGGCTCTGGTCAACGGCGACGAGAGAGCTGATGGGAAATCCGCTGTCGCACGACGGCGCGGTCAACGCCGTGGCCTTTAGCGGTGACGGAAAAATTTTGCTGACAGGCAGTCAGGATCAGACCGCTCGTTTGTGGGACGCGGCGACCGGGCAACAGCGAGGTCAACCGCTGCGACACAACGGCAGCGTTCTGGCAGTGGCCTTCAGTCCCGATGGCCGCACGGTGATCACCGGCAGCCAGGACAACACGGCTCGGTTGTGGGATGCCATGACCGGGGAGTCCCGGGGAAAAATCCTTCAGCACGGCGGGGCTGTGAATTCCGTGGCGTTTGGTCCCCATGCCCGCTTCGTCTTGACCGGAAGTGATGATCACATGGCGAGAATCTGGGATGTCGCCACCGGACAGCCGCATGGAAAGGTGCTTGCGCACACCGAGCCTGTCAAATCCGTGGCGTTCAGTCCCGACGGGCAAACGATCATCACCGGCAGCGAAGACCGCAGGGGGCGGCTGTGGGAGACGGCGACCGGCAAGCCGCGCGGTGAAGATTTGCTGCACAACGAAGCCATCCACGCCGTCACTTTCAGTCCTGACGGTCAATTTGCAATTACCTGCAGTGAGGACAACACCGCCGTCCTGTGGGACACCGTGACGGGTCAACCGCGGGGCGAACCTCTGCGTCACAATGCCGCCGTCTGGGCAGTGGCCGTGAGCCCTGACAGTCACACCATCGTGACGGTGAGTACTGACAATACCGCCCGCGTTTGGGATGCCCTCACCGGCCAACCGCGAGGTGAGTCGCTCCGACATGAAGGCGACGTCAGGGCCGTCGCCTTTAGTCCCAATGGTCAAACGGTGATTACCGGCAGTGACGACGGTACGGCGCGGATGTGGAACGTGCCACCTCCCGCGCAGGATGAACCGGCAAGACTGAAGCTTTCGGTCATCTTTCGCACGGGGTACTACACGGATTCTCACGGCGTCCGCCGTTCCTTCAACCAGGCGGAATGGCTGGATCGCAAACGGCAACTGGACGCGCTCGGCGGTCCGAGCGGCATCCGCCGCTGGGAAGACTTGACGCCCGCCGAACTCAAGGCATCTCATGCGACACGGCCGCGTTAGCCCGGAATATTCATGGCCTCCTCATGGAGGAATCGGACTGTCACACACCAACCCGAAGTGTAAACGAGCGAGGGCGAACCGTGACGGCGCCCTCGTTTACACTTCGGGTTGGTGTGTGACCGTGAACAATCCGGGTTAGCAGTCTGAGGGAAGCGGCCGCTTGTAGGGCCAGCCGGCTTCTTCGCGAACGTACTGTGGAACGGCGTAGCCCGGCAGTCGCTGCCTCAACTCGGCGATGATCTCTCGTCCGCGAGCCTCCGCCACTTCAAAGTGGGCCGCGCCGCGGACGCGATCCAGTTGATGCAGGTAATAGGGAATCACGCCCAGATCGATGAGCCGCTCGCACAATTCGGCGAGAGTCTCGGCCGAGTTGTTCACACCACGCAGCAACACCGCCTGGTTGAGCGTCGTGATTCCGGAACGGACCAGCGTCCGCAGTGCCTCTTCGCAGTCATCGACCACTTCTCGCGGGTGGTTGGCATGCACGACCATGATCGGCGTCAGGCGAGACTGCGTGAGCAACTCCATCAATTCGGACGTGACTCGATTCGGCAGGACGATCGGCAGGCGACTGTGCAGCCGCAAGCGACGCAGGTGCGGGATCTCGGCCAAACGAACGATGAGCTCTGCCAACCGACGGTCCGTCAACATCAGGGGATCGCCGCCGCTGAGCAGTACTTCGTGAACGGTCTCATCCGCCGCGATGGCTTCGAGCGCGGGCTCCCAATCGTCCAGTCGGTGCGGTTCATCACCATAGGGATAGTGGCGCCGGAAACAGTAGCGACAGTGAACGGCACACGCTCCGGTGGTGATCAGCAGCACTCGGCCCGCATATTTCTGGAGCAGGCCCGGCACCGCGCGGGCCTCGTGATCGCCGACCGCATCCTCGACAAAGCCGCTGACGTCCAGCAACTCGTCCGACAACGGGAGCACCTGTCTGAGCAACGGGTCGTCGGGATCGCCGGGCTGCATCCGGTTGAGGTAGCTCTGCGGCACCATCACCGCAAACTGCGCCGCCGCCCGATGAGCCGCCTCGCGCAGAGACGCCGGCAACTGCAATCGCTCGAGCAGTTGGTCGGGATCGCGAATCGCCTCGGCCAGCGAATCGTGCCACGATTTGATGCCGCGATGGATCGGAGTCAGGTCCAGAATCGAGGCGTTCGTCACACGAAACTCATCTCAGGAGAAAGGCCTCTGGGGAGGCGGCTCACGAACAGCCGCCATTCACACCACCCGGACCGTCTGTTATGCTCCGCAACCCAAAATCGGGGAAACGGGCTGATGTTTGCCGCCACGTCGGCAGCGACTCAGGTTATCGAAAGGGACCGCGAAAGACCAATGTCTCAACTGAATACCAGCGGCTTCAAGAAGGGTTCCAAGATCATCCTGGATGGCGAACCCTACGACATGCTGGAAGTCAATTTCGTCAAGCCGGGCAAGGGACAGGCGCTCTACAAATGCCGGTTGCGGAATCTGCTCAAGGGGACGCTGCTCGACCGCACCTACAAGAGCGGCGACAGCCTCGAAGAGGCCGACATCCGGCAGGGGCAGGGGCAGTTCATGTACAAGGACCCGCAGGGCCTGGTCTTCATGGATCAGGAGTCCTTCGATCAGTTCACCATCCCGACCGCGGTGGCCGGTGACCAGGGCCGATTCCTCGAAGACAATGCCGAATGCACCATCCTGTTCTGGGGTGATTTGCCGATCGGACTGACCGCTCCGGACAAAGTCGTGATGAAGGTGACCTATACCGAAGACGTGGTGCGCGGAAACACGTCCAGCAACCTGACCAAGCCCGCCACCGTGACAAACGGTGAAACGGTTCAGGTTCCCGCGTTCGTCAACATCGGCGACGCGATCCGCATCAACGCCCAGACCGGCGAGTACGTCGAACGAGTCCGGTAGTGTCCAATATGACCACTCCCCACAACGGCAAGCTCTTCATCGAGACCGTCGGCTGCCAGATGAACATGCTGGACAGCGAACTCGTCGTCGGAGCGCTGCGCCAACGCGGCTACTCGCTGACGGACGACCCGCGCGACGCGGACACGATCCTGTTCAACACGTGCAGCGTGCGCGAACACGCCGAGCACAAGATCTACTCGGCGCTCGGCCGGCTCAAGTTCAGCAAGCAGGCGCGGCCGAATCAGGTGATCGGCGTCCTCGGCTGCATGGCACAGAAGGATCAAGAGCTGGTCTTTCAGCGGGCGCCGCACGTCGATCTGGTCGTCGGCACGGGGCAACTGGCCGAGGTTCCCAAATTGATCGACGCCGCCCGCGAGCGGCGCGAACGGTCGCTCGCGGTGAGCCTCGACCGCAAGGAAGCGGGCCGCGCCGCCGTCAGCGACAGCTTCCAAAGTTACGATCCGCTGCGCGAACCGCAGATGCGGCCAAGTCCGCATCAGGCCTTCGTCCGCATCGTCATCGGTTGCGACAAGTTCTGCACCTACTGCGTCGTCCCGATGACGCGCGGTCCCGAGCAAAGCCGCCCGCCGCGAGACATCCTGCACGAAGTGAAGGTGCTCGCCGATCAGGGGGTCAAGGAAGTGACGCTGCTCGGGCAGACGGTCAACAGTTACAAGCACACTCAGGACGGCAGGCTCTTCCGGCTGTCGGACCTGCTCGAACACATTCACGACGTGGACGGCATCCTGCGGCTGAAGTTCGTCACCAACTTCCCGAAGGACATGTCCGACGATCTGCTGCAGGCGGTGCGAGACCTGCCGAAGTGTGCCCAGTACCTGCACGTCCCGGCCCAGTCGGGCTGCAACGAGATGCTCAAGCGGATGAAGCGCGGCTACACGGTCGAGGACTACCGCGAGATGTTCGGCCGCATCCGTTCGACGCTGCCGAAGGCGGCCGTGTCGAGTGACTTCATCGTCGGCTTCTGCGGCGAAACGGAAGAGGCTCACCAGAAGAGCCTCGACCTGATCCGGGAATGCCGGTTCAAGAACAGCTTCATCTTCAAATACAGCCCGCGACCGGGGACGAAGGCGTTTGAACTGCACACCGACGACATCCCCGAAGACGTGAAGAAGCGGCGCAACAACGAGATGCTCGCGGTGCAGAACCAGATCAGCGCCGAAGACAACGCCGAGTTCATCGGCTCGGACGTCGAAGTGCTGGTCGAAGGCTTGAGCAAGACCGAATTGAAGCGGGGCGACGTCGAGCCTCATTCCGGCCCCGTTCAACTGACGGGCCGCACGTCGTGCGACCGGATCGTCGTCTTCCACGGCAACCCGCGCCTCGCGGGGACGCTCGCCACGATTCAGATCGACGACGTCACTCCCACGACGCTGATCGGCCAGATCGTCACGCGCGAAGTCCAGCACGGCTCGTCGCTGTTGCTGCCAATCCTGGCCTAACAGCCTGTTGAAAAGCAGTGCCACGGCTGTGTCAGCCGTGCGGATGTCGTGAGGTAATTCCTCGCTCTCACGGCTGACACAGCCGTGGCACGCGATCAAGACTTGGTCACCAGACCGATCGCCCAGGCGTTATTTTCCCAGGCAGTACAAGAACTGGTCCGACCGGATCAGCAGTTGTTTCCCGGCGACGGCGGGGCTGCCGTTGAAGACGCTGCGGTCGTCAAAGGCGTTCAGCGCCAGTTGCTCGAACTCCGGCTTGGCCGCCAGGACGAAGGTCTTTCCGTCGCGAGTCAGATAGTAAAGTCTTCCGTCGGCCAGCAGCGCCGAGGCATAGACTTCCCCCGCTCGCTCCAACCGCTGCTCGTAGACGATCTCGCCCGATTCGGCCTTCGCGCAGTAGGCGACTCCGCGCCCCTCGTGCATCCAGTAGAGATACCCGTCTTGAATGACCGGCGACGAGACGTTGGAACCCCTGGTGCTGGTCCACAGGCGGTGCGTTTCGGTCACGTCTCCGCTCCCTCCCGCGCGAACCGCCAGCGCCGTGATCCCCGATCGTCCCCCGAGGCAATAGATCACACCCTTCTCCGCCACCACACTCGGCACCATGTACCAACCGATGTCCGTGTTGCAGGACCACAATTCCTTGCCGGTCTGTGGATCGAAGGCCAGCACCTTGCCCTGCACCGGAACGATCAACTCCTCGCGTCCCGAGTCGGCGGTGACGACGAGCGGCGTGTTCCACGATTCCTTGATTCCCTCGGCCCGCCACTTCTCCGCGCCGGTCTTCCGATCGAGTGCCACCAGTGACTCGCTCTCGACGCTGGCATTGATGAAAACCAGATCCTTGTAAAGCACGGGCGACGCGGACGTCCCCCAGCCGTGCGTGTTCGAGCCGACATCGGCCTGCCAGAGTTGATTCCCTTCGAGATCAAACGCAAACACGCCCGACTTGCCGAAGAAGACATACACGCGCTCGGCATCGACGGCCGGAGTGTTGGCGGCGTACCCGTGATCGCGAATCTTTTCCTCTTCGGGGAGTTTGGCCGCGACCGGTTTGTCCCACACGATCTTGCCATCCGTGCGTCGCAGCGCGATGAGATGCCGCTGGAGTTCGTCGAGACTTCCACCGGATTGGCCCGGAACGAAGTAACCCGAGTAACACGTGAGATAGATCCTGTCGCCCCGCACGACGGGACTCGAAGCGCCCGGCCCCGGCAGTTCGCTTTTCCACGCCACGTTCTCGGTCGAACTCCACGTCAGCGGCAGTCCGACGGCGTCACTCGTTCCCATGCCGGTCGGACCGCGAAAGCGAGGCCAATCTTTTGAGGAGGGCTTCACCAAAGTTGGCTCGACCGCCGCGACGGCGTTCGAGGGTGTGGGTGCATCCGGCGCGGGAGCCACTGCTCCGGCGGGCAAATCCGGGGAAGCCACCCCGACGGGTGATGAGGTCGCTGGTTTGGCGGAGGGAACCGCGCGAGGCGGCCCAGAATCACAGCCCCACATCCCAATCACGCACAGGCCGAGAACCAGGCCACCACGCCAATCGTCCTCCCGCAAACAACCAAACCGCCTGCGTGCCATCGGATGTCCCCCTGTTGTGTCATCGTGAAATCAATCGGCCACCGATCGGCGAGAAGTCTATCACGCCCCCCGCATCATGTAACGTTTCGTTTCTTCGAGCACCGCGATGATCTTCAACGCTAAGACGCAAAGTCGCAGAGACGCAGAGACGCAAAGAATCGCACGATCTGGGAATCTTGATAGAGAGGCCGTCCACGGTGGATGGCTGGCTTCGTCAGTCAGTGCAGTCTCTGACTTCGCGCCTTGGCGACTTTGCGGCTTTGCGTTTCTCTTCGATGGGATTTGGGTTGCCGGGCACCCACGCCGTGAGCTCTCACGATGATCGGCCTGTGACCGCCAAGGTCAGCTCGCGCAGGAACGTTGCGATGTCGGCGGTAGTGTTGTAGCCGTGGATGGCGACGCGCAGTCGGCCGGCGTGCGACATGATGTGGATGTTACGAGCCTTCAACTGCTGCGCGATCTTGTCCGCGTCGGGATGCCGAAACGCGAAGATGCCCGCGATGGCCGACTCGTCGCGCGGCGTCAGGAGTTCGACGGGGAGTTTTGCCACCTCTTCGAGACAGGCCAGCGTCAAGGGGCGAGCGATCTCGTCGATGGCCTCGACGCCGATGCCGCGCAGGTATTGCAGGGCCGCTCGAATCGCATAGATCGCCGGGAAGTTCGGCATCCCCACGGCAAAGCCCGCGGCTCCGGAGCGACTGACGGCTCGTTCAAACCGGTTCGGTCCGAACGCATCCTCCAGATGGAGCCACCCGCCGGCTGGCACATTCCAATCGTTGACCCGGGCCGATGGCACGCCGACCAGTCCGCCGCCGTGGCTCGCCAGAATCCATTTGTGAGTGCTGCTGACGATCAGATCGACACCCGTCAGATCCAGTGGAATGCGTCCGAGCGCCTGCGTGACATCCACCGCCAACAGCGCCGGGGAATTTCGCCGCACGGTCTCGACAACGGTCGGCAGGTGGATCATGTGCCCCGCGAAGAAACTGACCAGCGACGTGGTGACGAGCCGCGTGCGGGGCGTCAGCAACTTCGCGAGGTCTTCCGCATGCAGCACCCCCGCGCGAGACTGCCAGACGCGGACCGTCGCCGGACACGTCGGCTGCAACCACGGCGTGGCACCGGCCGGAAAATCGAGATCGTTGATCACGATTTCGTCTCCCGCGCGCAGCCGCATCGCCAGCGCCGCCAGGTTGTACGCCTCGGACGAACACGAACAGATGCCGATCTCGGACGCCGTCAGTCCGTACAACTCCGCGACGAGCGACTTGGCCTCTTCGAGCGCCGCGAAGTGCCGCTCCCGACCGTCCATGCCGAGTTGCTTGTCGCGAAAGTACTGCTGCAACGCCTCGCCCACTTCCAACGGCGGCAACCCTTCCGCCGCCGAGTTCAAGTAGACCATCTCCTCCAGCATCGGAAACGAACGGCGTCGAGAGTCAGCGGTGAGCATGATCTTCCTCTGTAATCAGGCGTGGTGGATGGGCACTCTTGCCCGTCCGGCTGCTGTGCGGAGGTACTGTTGCGTGCAAGTCCCCCGACCCCACTGTTGTGCGCGAGTCCCCCGACCCCGCACAAGCGACCGACCGTAAGGTCTCCTCTTCGCAATTACAAACCACCCGCCGTCAGGAGAACCTTCGATCCTGACCGTGCGGAGTCGGGAGACTCGCCCACAACCGCCGAACAAAGACTCTCCGCTGCAAATGCCTCAGCGAAATGGGTCGGCTGCAGTATTTTGCCGGACCGGTTCGATCGTCCGGAAACCTCAAAGCCCGGAATCACCCGGAAACTCGCAGTCTACATGAACCTGCCGACTTCGGCGCGGCGTGTGCATTTGCTCGGCAGGATTGTCTGGTGCCCTTTCGCGTTGTTGGCCCGGTTCTCGCCGGGACGCGAACGAGTCGGCACTGCGTTCTCAGGCTCCCCAAGCAAGAGGTTGACCATGAATCGGATTCTCGTCCTGTCGGTAGCCCTGTTGTTGACGACTCAAGCCGCGCCCGCCGCCACACCCGCAAGCGCGATCAGTGTTGTTGGTCGGCTTTCCGGCGGGAACAACGTGTCGGCCTCATGCACCATTGGAAAAACCGGCTTGATCACCGGTGCGGGGAGCCTCTCCGGAACGAACACCAGCAGCGGGTACAAGTACAGCTATCCGTTCACCATCACGAAGGGTTCCACCGCTTCAGGGAAACTGGTCCTGACCGGGAAGATGACGGGCGTGAATTACCCCGTGACGCTGACGGCCAGTGTTCCAAACGGCCCCATGTCGTTTGCCTACGTCGTGAATGGCAAGACCTACACACTGACCGGCACGGGGACCGTGACGCTCAAGTGACCAGCGTTCCACCGTCCTGCCCCCGATGTATTTCAATCCGGCCCTGTTGTGCGCGGCAGGTGGTGGGGCTCAACATCACGAAGCACTTTGGGTGTGCCATTGCTTCGGACTCCTTCGAGTTCCAAATATGACTCTTTGAGTCAAGTTTTGGTAGGAGCGATCGTCTTGGCGAGTCTGTGGAGGAGTTGGGGGTTGTCGAGGTCGTTGGCGG
>JANODP010000466.1:0-29389 GCA_031412755.1 Schlesneria sp.
GTGCCACACTTGGTCCTTCGTCAAACTGACCCACTACCCGACGATACCACAGCACCCCCGAGCACTGACCAAATTCGGCGGCGACGAGAGGTGCCTACTGAGCAGCGAAAGTAGCTGGTGACCCACCGTCCGCTGCAGCACCGAGCTTGGCCATGGGGGTGTGACCTGTGAGCCGAACACCGAGTTAAGGCATTCGTCCAGTCGGAGTGGGGAACTGCTGCAGTCGTTCGCCGACGAGTGTCGGGTTGGGACGCAATGTCCCAATGACTCCGGCCAGGGCGGACTTGATCGCTGGCAGTTGCGCCTCCACCCAACCCGCATGGACGGCTGCGACCTCGTCCTTGGTGAGCAGCAAGCCGAATCGTTGGATGTGATAGCCCAACTGAGACGCGGCCGCTTCGCGGAGACCGGCGTCGAGTTGCGGGTTGAGCGCGAGAGCGGACAGGCGCCGCTGTGCGGTTCCGCTGGCAATGCCTCCCAGCGCGATGATGGCGTTGGGTCCGGCATCGGGCGACTCGGCGACCAGCGACAGTTCCGCTTCAGCTCGGGCGACATCGAAGACTTTCGTCCCACGTGCCGAGGCGAGCGTCGCCAGCCAAAACGAAGCCGCGACCTGTTGCTGATTCCGCTCCTGAGCCGACATCGCGGGAGACTTCAGTCCCTGAATGAACGGTCGGAACTGGTGGATGAAGTCATCCGACGAGGCCGATTCGGAGAGATAGGTCGCGGGGCTGCTGCGCGCCACCAGACGAGCCACTTGAACTCGCGTCGCGTCGGGGCCGTAGACCACGATCGGAATCGCGGCCGTCCTTGAATCGGCGCGGATGTTGGCGAGGGTCTGCGTCAGATCCCAACGCAGGCAGTTCACGTGAACGAGGATGACATCGACGCCGGCAGTGCTCGCCGCCTTCTCAAATCCTTCGCGTCCCGTGACGGCGACGATCCCTTCGTAACCGGCATCAACCAGAAATGCCGATGTCGTACTGGCTCGTCCCCGGTCGGCATCAATGACCATCGCTCGCGACTGACCGGGATCTGTCAGCGCGCGAGCCAGGACCGAGACGACTCGGTTGGCACCGGGGAAAGCGGTTTTCGGTTCCATCCGCAGGATGGCGTTGGCCGCGGCGAATTGCGTGCGCGGGTCGGGCGAGTTCAGCGCGGCGAGCACCGGCGACTTCAAACCCTTCAACCCGATCAACTGCTCGCGCGTGCCGATCTGGCCGAGCACATCGAGCGCGGCGACGGCCGTTGCCGGCTGGCCGGCTTCCAGCGCATCGGCCAACACCTGCGAAACCGTCTCCTCACCTGCGGTCAAGGCGAGATACATGGCGGTGCCGGGATCGAAGGTTCGCGGCTTGTCCCAGCCGTTTTGCAGGACTTCCAGGCCGAGCAGCGAGGCGAGGTACTGCCGCTGCGGCTGCGGCTGCTCGGGAGACAACGCCAACGATTGACGTGCAAACCTCGACGAAATCAGCATCGCCGCAATCGGGGGGGAATACGACTTTGCAGCCACCGTGCCCAGTTGCTCATCCCAGCCCCAGATCACAACGGAGCCATTCTCCTCGCGCGGCAACTGGTCCGGATTCTGAAACAGCTTCCTCGCGAGATGCCTTAACTCGTTGGAGGCCGTAATGGACGACAGCCGATCGGTTCTTTCGCCCGATCCCACGAGGAGCTTCGCGAGTGTTCGCTGAGCCGCCATGCGAACTCCCTTGGGCTGGTCCTCCGCGAAGGCGGGGAACCACAACTGGGGGATTGCTTCATTGGCCTCCAGCAAGCCCAACACATCGATGATCGCCGACCGAACTCGCTCCTGCGGCGCGTCGAGCCCACCGAGCAGCGGCGGCACTACTTGACGACCCATCCGCGTGAGCGCAACGACCAAAGCATCCTGTTGGCCGGCCATCTCGGGCAGGCTCATTTGTTTCAAGATTTGCGGAACGGCCCGCGGTCCGGCGTTGCGGAGTTCGCGCATTGCCAACTCGCGCCGGGTTGGATCACCGAACAGGCGTGCAATCAATCCGTCCACGAACGCCGGATCTTCGGACTGCTTGCGGGCGACCGCACTCAATCGATCCAGCAACTGCGAGGACAGCGGTTGCAGTTCTTTGATGCGAGCCAGTTTCAAGAACTCGCCCGTGCCGTGCGCGTCGCGCATCTTCAGCAGCAACTCGTCGTCGGGCGATGCTGCATCGAACTGTTCGAGATACTTGCGGGCCAGGTCCATCCGCCCCAGATCGATCATGAGCAACGTGCTGGAGAAGTACTGTTCGGGCGACTTTGGTTCGACGAGCAGCGGCGACGGTTCGGGAGGGGGTGCCAGTTTGGCGGGCTTCTCGGCGGGGGCGGGTTGCGCCCCAATCGGCGACGAACCCGCGAGGCACAGCGACCCGCAGGCAACACAAACCACCAGCACTCGACGAAGCCGGGCCATTCGCTGACTCCGCAGTTGACACGCTCATCCAATCGCTCCGCGGAGCGACCGTGTTGGCGAGCCACTTCAATCTCGTTCGGACACCAAAACCAGCCCAAATGTTACGAATGTTCGACGGGGAGAAACAACGACATTCCGCCACGACGCGCAAGATTCATCGCACTCGCCCGGAGTCGAATCGACCGGCGACCGGGAACCAATCCACAAAGTCCGTCTGTCCGGCACGCGCAACATGCGAGTGAGGCACGGCGTTCGGATGCCGCCGGTCACACGGGTCGCAAGGAAAATGAGGGCGAGCCGATCCTTGCGGGTTGTGACGAGTGGCGGGGCGGGCACCCACGAATTGTCGGCATTCTCCGCCGCTGTGACGTGCCGCAATCTCCGTCATCCGTCGAGTTCGTGTGCGACGAGATCGGCAAAGGTCTCGCGCCGGCGAATCACTTTCACGGTCGATCCGTCCACGAGGATCTCCGCCGCGCGAGGCCGTGAATTGTAGTTGCTGCTCATCGTGGTCCCGTACGCTCCCGCGCTGAAGATCGCCATCAAGTCGCCGCGCTGCATCGGCGGCAGGTAGCGGTCCTTGGCAAAGTAATCGCTGGACTCACAGATGGGCCCGACCACGTCGGTCTTCTCGCAACCGGCGACCTCGCCTTCCACGTTGTCCGGCATCGTCACCGCCGGCTTCACCGGCCACATGCGATGAAATGAGTCGTACATCGCCGGGCGAATCAGATCGTTCATCGCACCGTCTTGAATGACGAACAGCTTGCCCCCTTCCCTCTTCGTGTAGACGACGCGACTCACCAGGACGCACGAATTGCCGACGACAAAGCGGCCCGGTTCCAGGGCCAGCCGACACTTGGCTGCCTTGACGGCGGGGACGATCACCTTGGCATACGCTTCCGCGGGCAGGCCCTCGTTGCCGCGATAGCTGATGCCGAAACCTCCGCCCAGATTGAGCCAGTTGATGTCGTGACCATCGCGGCGCAGGGCCTCGACGACTTCAATCGCCTTTTCCCCAGCGGCTTCATACGGATCGGTCGTGAGGATCGGCGAGCCGAGGTGCATGTGAATTCCCTTCAGCGCCAGCCGCTTGTCGCGCAGCACCTTCGCGGCCAGTTCGCGAAACCGCTCGATGTCCATGCCGAACTTGTTCCCCTTCTTGCCAGTCGTTGTCTTGGCGTGTGTCTTCGCGTCGATGTCAGGGTTAAGACGCAATGCCACCGGACCGACCATTCCCATCGAACCGGCCACCGCTGCGATGGCGTCCAGTTCCTGCTCGCTCTCAACATCGAACATCAGGATCTTGTTCTCGAGCGCGAAGCGAATCTCCTCGTCGGTCTTGCCGACTCCGGCGAAGACGACCTTCGACGTGTCGGCCCCGGCCGCCTTGACGCGATAGAGTTCGCCCCCCGACACTACGTCGAAGCTGCTCCCCGCGTCCCGCATCACCTTGAGGATGCCCAGCGTCGAATTCGCCTTCACCGAGTAACAGATGACCGGATCGACTTCGGCGAACGCGGTCTGAATCTGCTTCAGTTGACCGAGCAGGAACGCCTTCGAGTAGACCCACAGCGGAGTGCCGAATTGCTCGGCCAGCTTCGCCACAGAAACGTCTTCGCAATAGAGTTCGCCGGCGCGGTATTCAAAGTTCGTCACGTTGGGTTCCTGGGATCAAAACGTTGTTGCTTGATTGTCGTTGAGCGCGATTCAAATTTTGAAAGGGACGAACAGGACCAAAGGGACCTAAGGTTTATCGACAGCGACAGACCTCGTTCGTTCTTGGCGTCCCTTCGGTCTCTTTGGTCCCTTCACCCGTGTCCGGGTCCGATTACCGCGGCTGATGCTTCGCCAGCAGTTCGGCGATCTGGATGGCGTTCGTGGCCGCCCCTTTGCGGAGGTTGTCGCTGACGCACCAGAACGTCAGGCCGTTCGGGTTGGTCAGGTCTTTGCGGATGCGGCCGATGAAGACGAGGTCGCTGCCGGTGCAGTCGCAGGGCATCGGGTAGCCCCCCTGCTTCTCTTCGTCCACAACCTTGATGCCTGGGAAGGCAGAAAACAGCCGCTTAGCCTCTTCGACTGAGATCGGGCGTTCGGTTTCGACGAGGATCGTCTCGCTGTGACAGTTGGCCACCGGGATGCGGACGCACGTCGGGCAGACCATGATCGACTGGTCTCCAAGAATCTTGCGAGTCTCGTAGACCATCTTCATCTCTTCGCTGGTGTAGCCCTGTTCCTTGAAGCCGCCGATTTGCGGGATGGCATTGAACGCGATCGGCGACTTGAACGCCTGCTGTTCGTACTTCGAGCCATCGAGATGAGCCTTCGTCGAATTGATGAGGTCTTCCGTTCCGACCAGCCCCGCGCCGCTGACCGCCTGATACGTGCTGACGATGACGCGGCGGACTCGCGCGGCATCGTGCAGTGGCTTGAGTGCGAGGGCCATCTGCGTCGTCGAGCAGTTGGGGCTGGCAATGATTCCCTTGGCGTTGAGCGCGTCCTGGGGATTGATTTCGGGAATGACCAGCGCCACGTCGGGGTGCATGCGGAAGTAGCCCGATTCATCGATGACTTTGCAGCCGGCGGCGACGGCGGCGGGAAGGTACTCGGCGGCCACCTCATCCGGCGTGCTGGCGATGACGAGATCGATCCCCTTGAAGGCGGCGGGCTCCAGCAATTCGACGGTATAGTCCTGTCCCTTGAACTTCAGTTTGGAACCGGCACTGCGGGCCGAGGCCAGAAACCTGTACGTCTTCGCCAGCATCGGTCGCTCTTCGAGCAGTTGCACCATGATGCGACCCACCGCTCCGGTCGCGCCCACCATCGCCATCGTTCCAAACACGTTTCGTCTTCCTTCTCAAAACTCGAACCGACCCGGCAGAACACCTGCCGGTCAAACACCAGGCCTCACGCGGCGAGATGATAGCGGCTGGCTTCGACGAGTCGCAATCATCGGTCATCGGACATAGCCGATGATGGAGCCGGTCGAGCTACAGACGTGTGCGACTCGCTGCTATCATCATCGGCGTCACAAGCGGCAGAGACGGACGGCACTCAGTCAGCCGTCGTCGGATGATTATTCTCAGGATGCAGACTCGGACATGAAGATTCTCGTCGTTGGTAACGGTGGCCGCGAACACACGCTCGTTTGGAAGCTGAAGCAGTCTCCCTCGGTCACGCAGGTCTTTTGTGCTCCCGGCAACGCGGGGACGGGGCTGGAGGGGACGAACGTCGATATCAAAGCCACAGACATCCCGCGGCTCATCAAGTTCGCCACGGCGGAGAAAATCGATCTGACGGTGATCGGCCCCGAAGCACCGCTCGTCGCGGGGATCGTCGATGAGTTTCAGAAGGCCGGTCTGCGGGTCTTCGGTCCGACGAAGAAGGCCGCCGAGCTGGAAGGCTCCAAAAAATTCGCGAAGGAGTTGATGAAGAAGGCCAACATTCCGACGGCCGAATTCCGCGTCTTCCAGAATGCCGCCGAAGCCATCAGCTACGTCGATGAGAAGGAGAACACCGAACGCTTCGTCATCAAGGCCGATGGACTGGCGGCGGGCAAGGGAGTCATCGTCTGCCTGTCCAAGGATGAGGCTCGCAAGGCGATCAAGCGCGTCCTGATCCACAAGGAATTCGGCGAGGCTGGCGAGCAGATCGTCATCGAGGAGTTTCTCGTCGGAGAAGAGGCCAGCCTGCTGGCGTTCGTCGATGGGACGACGATCGTCCCGCTGGAGGCGGCTCAGGATCACAAGGCCGCGTTCGACGGAGACACCGGTCCGAACACCGGCGGAATGGGGGCGTACTCGCCCACGCCGGCGATCACTCCCGAACTGACCGACCTGGTGGTCGAAAAGATTCTGATCCCGATCGTTCACGAGATGAAGAAGGATGGCCGGGAATTCCGTGGCTGTCTGTACGCGGGACTGATGCTGACGAATCAGGGCCCCAAAGTGGTCGAATTCAACGCCCGCCTCGGAGACCCCGAGACTCAGGCAGTGCTGATGCGGTTGAAGTCCGATCTCGCGCAGGTGCTGTTCGCCGCGGCAGACGGCAAGCTCGACGAGATCGAGCCGCTCGAATGGGATCCGCGACCGTCGGTGTGCGTGGTGATGGCCTCGGCGGGTTATCCCGGCGAGTACGAGAAGGGAAAGCCGCTGCGCGGTCTCGACGAAGCGGCGCTCGTCCCCGACTCGAAGGTCTTTCACGCCGGAACAATCAAGCTGGGAGACCAGATCGTCAACGACGGCGGTCGAGTCCTCGGCGTGACGGCTCTCGGTGAGAGTCTCTCCGAGGCCAAGCTGAAGGCCTATCAGGCGGTGAGATGCATCCGCTGGGAGGGGGCCTGGTGCCGCAAGGACATCTCCGACAAGGCGACTGGCCGCTAGCAACAACGGCCGATAACACAGATGGTCGAAATGACGTGGCTCTCTGTCGAGGACACAGTTCATGCGAATGAATCTCGGTGACAGCCTTCGAAGGGCGGACGAACTCACGCGGAGAGAGTGTCTGTCTGCCGGCGGTCTGGGGGCGGGTGGCCTCGCACTCTCACATCTGCTGACTGCAACGTCGGCATCAGGGCAGGAGTCGCCTCAATTCGCCGAGGGGATCGGATCGGGAGCCGCTTTCGGCCGGGCGAAGTCGGTGATTCTCTTTTGGCTCACTGGCGGGCCGGCTCAGCACGAGACGTGGGACCCGAAGCCGAATGCGCCGCTGGAAGTTCGCGGCCCGTTTCAGCCGATTGCCACGCGGACGAGCGGCTTGCAGGTTTGCGAACTGATGCCGCGCACGGCGCAGCTCACCGACAAGATCGCCGTGTTGCGAGCGGTCGTCACGGGCGACAACGCACATTCGTCGAGCGGGTACGCGATGCTGACGGGTGTGCCTCACATCCCCTTGAATGCCGAGAGCGTCACGGCGAAGGCTCCCAACCTGTGGCCGTCCGCCGACAGCATCGTGCGGCTGTTGCGAGCCTCCAAGAACGGATTGCCTTCGTCCGTCGTCCTGCCCGAGCACATCTGGAACGACGGCAACTTTCCCTGGCCCGGGCAGGATGCCGGTTTTCTCGGACGAAAGTTCGATCCCTGGCTGATCCACTGCGACCCGAACTCGCCGCAATTCAAGATCCCGGATCTGTCCCTGCCCGACGACGTGACGGCCTCGCGGTTCGATCGCCGCCTCAACCTGCTCGAGCGGGTCAATGGACGCATTGATGAGGCGCTGGCCACATCATCGGTGAAACGTTACAGCGACGAAGCGCGGCAGGCGAACGGTCTGCTCGGCGGATCGGCAGCGCGGCGGGCTTTCGATCTCTCACAGGAACCCGCTGCCGTGCGGGACCGCTACGGTCGCTCGCGGTATGCCCAAAGCGTGTTGCTCGCGCGGCGACTGGTCGAGTCGGGCGTGTCCGTCGTCCGAATCAACTGGACGCGCATCGCCGACAAGCCGAATCAGGGAGGCTGGGATACGCACGCGTCCCACTCGCAAGCGTGCAAAGACTTCCTGATGCCCATGATGGATCAGGCCTACTCGGCGCTGTTGGAAGACTTGAGCGAACGGGGTTTGCTCGACCAGACGTTGATCGTCTGGCTCGGTGAGTTTGGCCGCACACCGAAATTCAACGCGAACGCCGGCCGAGATCATTGGGGCAGCGTGTTCTCGATCGCACTGGCGGGCGGCGGCGTCCGCGGAGGCGTCGTTCACGGTTCATCCGATCGCCAGGCGGCCTTTCCGGTGGAGGGGCGCGTCGAGCCGCACGACGTGATGGCGACGATCTATCACTGCCTCGGACACCGCCCCGAAACCGAGATTCACGACGCTCTCGGAAGCCCGCAGCCGATCAGCCGAGGGAATGTGATCCACGCCATTTTCTGATCGAGCGTCCGTCCCCACCAACGACACGCCGCCCGATTGAATGGTTCACTCGCCGAGAATTCCCTTGGCGAGCCGCTTCAGGGCTTCGCTCTCGATCTGGCGAACTCGTTCGCGCGTCAGGCCGAGCGATTCACCGATTTCCTTGAGCGTGCGCGGTTCGGCGTCGTCGAGGCCGAACCGCATCCGCAGGATCGTCGCCTCGCGCGGGTCCATCGTGTCGAGCATCCGATAGACGTGCTTGAGGTTGTCGGTGTCGAGCAGTTCGTCTTCGGGGCCTTTGGCGCGGTCATCGGGCACCATGTCGTTCATCGACCAGCCGCCGTCTTCCTCGTCGGTCTGCGGCGTCATGTTGTAGAGGTGGATCGCCGTCTTGACGATGCTCAACTTCTTCTTCGGCAGGCCGAGTTCCTTCGCGACCTCCTCCTGCGTCGGAGTGCGACCGAGTTCGCCATCGAGCTTCGCCGTCGCGCGACGCCACTTCGACAGCAATTCCACCATGTACGCGGGAATACGGATCGTCTTGGCCGAGTTGATGAGCGCCCGCTTGATCGACTGCTTGATCCAGTAACTGGCATACGTGCTGAACCGCGTGTTCATGTCGGGATCGAAGCCCTCGACGGCGCGCAACAGCCCGAGATTGCCCTCCTCGATCAAGTCCTGAATCGGCAGCCCCTTGTTCGTGTACGCGCGGGCGATGTTGACGACGAGTCGCAGGTTGGCCCGGACCATCCGGTCGCGAGCATTGCCGTCGCCGTCCGCGATGCGGTTGGCGAGCTCCTTCTCCTCCTCCGCAGACAGCAGGGCCGTCTCATTGATTTCGCGAAGATACGTCTCCAGCGGAGTCTGAGTACCAGATGGTAGCCGAGTAGTCTTGGCCATTGAGAGTCTGCCGATCAGGAGTCAGGTGGAAGGAATGGCCACCTCCTGTGGCAATCGACGGGCCGAGTTCCGCCCTCACAGTTATCGGAGTTGAGCACGCACAATTCCAAACTCACAGAGCCCAAACAGTGGAAACGGTCAGAGAAAATGGGCAGGCAGCGCAATAATAACGGCCCTTCGGAACGTGCCGAAGGGCCGCAATGTTTCTCGAATTGAATCTCGCCGCACCGCTTGACTCTCAGAATTGTTGAGCTATGCGGCGCACTTCAAACGACGGCGCAAACAGCATCAAGTCGCCGATTCTTCCGTCTGTGTGGCCTCCGGGGTCTCGCCCATGGTGAAGAGTGGACCGGATGCGCCTTCCATGCCGCCCTTGAGTTCCCCACGAGGCTTCGGAGCGGACGGCTCCGACTTGGTCTCCTCGGACGTTGACGCCTGAATCTCGGCCGTCGAGCGCCGACTGAGGCCAATCTTCCGATCATTCGAGTCGATGCGCAGGATGCGGACATCGAGCTCCTGTCCGACCTTGACGAATGTTTCGGGGTTCTCGACCTTCTGGTCCGACAACTCCGAAACGTGCAGCAGGCCCTCCAACTCCGGCTCGAGTTCGACGAAGACACCAAAGTTGGTGATCTTCGTGACCTTGCCGATGACCTGCGAACCCGGCTGATACTTCTCGGGGATCGTGGTTTCCCACGGATCGCCCGCCAGTTGCTTGAGTCCGAGCGCGATGCGTTTCCGCTCCTGATCGACCGAGATCACCTGGCAGGTGATCGGATCGCCCTTCTTGAGCAGTTCGTTCGCGTGTGAAATCTTGCGGGTCCACGACATGTCGCTGACGTGCAGCAACCCATCGACGCCCTCTTCCAGTTCGATGAAGGCACCGTAGTTGGTCAGGTTGCGAACCGTGCCGCTGACCGTCGCACCCGGCGGGTACTTGGCGGCGACCTCGTCCCACGGATTCGGCTGCGCCTGCTTCATGCCGAGCGAGATTTCCTGCTTGTCCTTGTTGATGCCGAGCACCACCACGTCGACCTCGTCGCCGGGATTGACGAGTTCGGTCGGGTGATTGACGCGCTTCGTCCACGACATTTCGCTGATGTGGACCAAGCCTTCGATGCCGTCTTCCAGCTTCACGAAGGCACCGTACGACATCACGTTGACCACTTCGCCACGAATCTTCGTGCCGACCGGGTACTTGGTCTCGACGTTGTCCCACGGACTGGCGTCCTTCTGCTTCAGTCCGAGTGCGATCTTTTCCTTGTCGCGATCGACGTGCAGGATCATCACTTCCAGTTCCTGGTCGATCTTGACCATCTCGGTCGGATGGCTGATGCGGCCCCAACTCATGTCGGTGATGTGCAACAGGCCGTCGATGCCGCCCAGATCCACGAAGGCACCGAAGTCGGCGATGTTCTTGACGACACCCTTGCGAAGCTGGCCTTCGACCAGTTCCGCCAGCAGGGCCTTCTTCATCTGTTCGCGCTGGACTTCGATGAGCCGTCGGCGCGAGACCACGATGTTGCGGCGAGCCTCGTCGATTTTCAGGATCAGGCACTCGATCGTCTTGCCGCGGTACGAGTCGATGTCCTGGGGACGCCGAATATCGACCTGGCTGGCGGGCAGGAACACGTTCACGCCGATGTTGACCAGCAAACCGCCCTTGATCTTCTTGAGCACCTCGCCCTTGACGATGTCCCCTTCCTTGTGGGTGCTGATGATCTTTTCCCACTCGCGGATGCGGTCGGCCTTCCGCTTGGAGAGCAGGATCAATCCGAATTCGTCTTCGATTTCTTCGAGCAGGACCGAGATCTTCTGGCCGGCGACGGGAGGTTCGTCGGTGTCGGACCATTCGTCGAGCGGGACGATCCCTTCGCTCTTGTAGCCAATGTCGATCAGAACTTCTTCGCCTTCGACCCGCACAATCGTCCCTTCGAGCACCGCGTTGACGTCGTAGCCGGCGTCCCGCAGGTTGTACTCGGTGATCAGTGCTTCCTCGGCGGCTTCGGCGTCGGCGAGCGACAGCCCCAGCGCGGCTTCGAGATCCTCATCACTAACATCGAATTCCCGCAACAAATTCCGATCGACCATACTGGAGCAATCCCATCGTGAGTAAACGGCCATGTCGGCGGAGTGATTCGTCGGGGACGAGTTCCGTGATCGAGCCTGCCGCCGAACGGTGCCGGTTGAACCAGCCAACCATTCGTGGAAAAGAGGTGACTCGCCAACGCCGAAGAGGTCCAATCCCCTTCAGACCGCGGTGGCGAAGGGGCGGATTGTAGCTGGACCCCGGAATCCCGGCTAGCAAAGCCCTCAGGTTTTCAGGGCCGATCCGCAGCGAAAGCCTTCACAAACTCGGCGAACTGCGCACCGCGGTCGGCGAAGTTACGGAACCAGTCATAGCTGGCGCAGCCCGGCGAAAGCAGGATCACGTCTCCCGGTTCTGAATGAGCGACCGCCCACTCGCAGGCCTCGCGAAACGACGACAACCTGTCCGAGACGCAACAGCCGGTTGCCGCCTCGCCCGCGATCAACTCGCGCAGTTGCGCAGCCGTTTGGCCCATGAGCGCGACCGCTTTGGCTCGCCGCGCGATCGCTTTGGCCATGTGGGAAAGATCGACCTGCTTGTCGTAACCGCCCGCCAGCAGCACGATCGGTGACTGGAACGCTTCGAGTGCGACTTCGGCCGACTCGGGCGTCGTGGCGAGCGAATCGTTGTAGAACGTCCGCCCATCGACCTCGCCCACGAACTGCAACCGATGCGGCAACGGCTCGTAATTCTCAAGACCCTGCCGCACGGCATCGGCGTCCGCGCCAAATCGCTTCGCCGCGCACGTCGCCGCCAGCGCATTGGCCAGGTTGTGACCACCGGGAAGCTTGAGCCAGCGCGACAGCGGCAACAACTCGTTCCGTCCACCGAGCCTCACTCGGGCATCCCCCGCTTCGCCGAAAACGCCCTCGCCGCCAGGATCGTGCAGACCAAATGTGAGCCGTTCTCCGTGAACCGGCCACGCGGCGACATCGGCATCGTCTCCATTGAGCACGGCCACGTTCGAGGCGTTCTGCCAGCGAAGCATCGTCTGCTTCGACCAGCGGTAATGATCCAGCGTTCCGTGCCAGTCGAGATGGTTGGCGCTGAAGTTCGTGACAACAGAGACCGCCGGGCTGACCTGCAAGCGGTCGAGATCGGCCAGCTGGAAGCTGCTCAGTTCCAACACGACGACGTCGTCTTCGCCAATCTCGTCGATGCGCGGCAGCAGACTGACACCGATGTTGCCCCCCAACCAGCAGCGCCGCCCGGTGCGACTCAGAATCGAATGCGTCAGTGCCGTCGTCGTCGATTTGCCGTTGCTCCCCGTCACCGCCACGATCGGGGCGCGGTTCCACTGCCAGAACAGGTTCATCTCACTCGTGAGTGGCACTCCAACCGACCGGGCGACGTCGAGACACGGATGATCCCGCGGGATGGCTGGATTGACAACGATCAAGTCGGTGCGACGGAAGTCCTCTTCATTGTGCCCCCCCAGCTTGAGCTCCACCGAAGAGACGGACTGCAATTCGGTGAGCGATTCCGACAACTTCTCGGCGGGTCGCGCATCGGTCACGGTGACTCGGGCACCTCTTGCCACGAGGAACTTCACCACCCCCAGCCCACCCCCGAACGAACCGAGTCCCATGACGAGGACTCGCCGGCCTCGATAGTCTCTTTGCGGATGGTCCGGAATCACGACGGCCTCGCGGTGGCAAAGTGCCGGTCGATCAGAATCGATGCGTCGCGAAAGCTTCGCAGAACGTGATCGGCCTGGCGAGCAAAGTCGGGAAGCCCGCGCGGAGCGAACAGGATCGTTCGCATCCCAGCCCGCGAACCGGCTTCGAGATCGAAGACATAATCGCCACAAAACAGAACGCGGGCGGGTTCCAATTGCCAGACGCCGCAGATCGTCAGCAGCCCGGTTGGATCGGGTTTGGGTGGAGCATCCTCGCGCGTGAGAGTCGATTCAAAGCGAAGCCCCAGCCGGTCAAGCACGATCTCTGTCGATTCGCGCGAATTGCGGGTCAGCACTCCCCGGCAAACTCCTCGTTGATCGAGCCACTCCAGAAATTCAAGGACACCGTCGTACAGCGTGGCCCGAGCGGCTCCGTTCAGTTCGTGCTGACGCAGCACCTCCAACATGCGGTCCTTTTCGACACCCGCCGGAATTTGATCGAGCGTTTCCAGAATCGGCATTCCGGCGGGGAGCCCCATGTCGCGACGGATGGCGTCAAAATCCAGACCCGAATCGACGAGCGTGCCATCCAGATCGAAGATCATTCCGTGCAAAACGTGCCGGTCAATCATCGGTTCGCTGGTCAACTGTCGAATCCCTCGGTGGTTGTGGGCGCGGAGCTTCAGGTGTCGGTGAGATGCCAGACCGAATTGACCGTCACCACGTCCGTGAACTCGCTGCCGCGGTGGATGATGTTGACGCAGCAGTTCGTCTGTCGAATCCGCCGCGCGAACCGCAGGTCGATCCCCAACAGGTGAGCCAGATAGGCCCGGTTGACCATGTTGTGCGCCACCACCAAAACATTCCTTCCGGGATGAGCCGCCAGGATTTGATCAATGGCCGGCACCACGCGAGCGAGCAGTTCCTGGTAAGACTCGCCGTTCGGATGGGGTTCGCGCGCGGGGTCGGCGAGGAACCGTTCGCATTTCTCCGGGTCGCGCTCTCGAATCTGATCCCATGAAAGTCCCTGCCAACTTCCGACACGGCACTCCTTCAACGATTCCACGGGAACGACGGACAAGCCCCGTGACTCCGCGCAATGAGCCACCGTCTGCAAGGCTCTGATCATCGGGCTGGCATAGATTGCCGAGAACTCGACACCGTCGAGAAATCGCGCCAACTCGGCGGCTTGCCGCTGGCCGGTCGGCGTCAGCGGACCGTCGATCTCGCAACCCTGCAACACAAACGGCCGACGTTCATTGGCCTCTGTCGATCCGTGTCGAACGAGAAACAGGCGAGTCACAGAGGGGTCGGGGGCCAAACAGAGCGGCAAATCTGACGTCAGTCTCAAACGCAAACCCCTGTCGCAATGGTTGTCTGAAAGAAGTCCAAGCAGCAAGTTCGAGGTCACACTTCGTCACCCCGCAAACGGCAACAGCCGCAGTGGGATGACTGCGGCCGTTAACCGAGCAGAAACATCAATGGTTCGAGTTCCCGATCATGGCGCTGGTGGCATGCTGCGTTTTGGTTTGCCCTTCCCCCCGGGGTCCGGACCCGAATGGGGGGTTGGCCCACCATCCTTCTTTTTTGGACTTTTCTTGCTGGTAGGCTTCTGCATTCCTCCCGGTACGGCAGACTGGCCCATCATGGCGTCATAGGCGTTTGTACCAACACCGTCCGCCGCGCCTGATTGAGTGCCGGCGTCCTTCAGATTCTTGAACTCGTTTCGTTCGTCCTCGACCCGCCGCTGCAGAGTTTTCTCTTTGGCACTCTCTGAAGCCGGGTCGAGTTCTTTCATTTCGCCCAGGCCCGTCATGACGATGGCCTCGGGAAGCAATCCGAGCCTGAAGTTGGATCGGCCCTTGTCGGCGCGAAGTCCCAAATCGGGATGCTGGTCGGGCGCGATGTCGAAATCGCCCGAGGCATCAAGCAGGACATCTCCCGTTAAGAAGGTGTGTTCCTCTTCCTCCTTGTAGGACGGTGTGGCCACATCGACGACGATGGTCTTTTTCTTATCCGAAATAAACTGCCCGACGGTCGGGACCTTCAATGTGTCGTGCAGCATCGTTCCCAGCTTGGTGTCCCACTCAAACATCGAGATGCTGGCCACCGGCTTGCCGGTCTTAGACTTGTCGTCGCGTGAGGGATCACGTTCGACGTCCTTGAGGAAGTAGTTCACGCTGTTTGGCACGACCGCCGGCATGGAAATGTTGCTCCACTCCGTCTCGCGTTCTTCTCCCAGTGCCAACTCCGGGGAAACAACCTCGGCGGCGGGACGTTCAAAGTTCGGATTCCGAATCTTCAGTTTGACCCGATACCGATAGGCCATGCCGGGCTGCACGTCGAAATCGAAATAACGAAACAGCAGGAGTCGGCCGTTGGCCGTTAGACGCTGCTTGATATCAGTCACGCTCATGTTCATGCGAGGAGCACCGCCGTCGTTCATGGGGGTTGCCATGCCCGTCATCATGTTTTGCATGCTATGCGCGGCGGAGGGACTGGCCATCACTTGTGCGCCCATCTGGCGCAAGTCGTTTTGTCCCGACGAAAGACCTCGCCGCTTGACCTTCGGTTCCGATTCCAGCTTGGCCTTCTCGTACTCTTCCAGCAACTTTTCCTGCAACTTGAGTTCGCGCTCCATCTCTACCGGGTTCAATTGAAAGTCGCGGATATTCGGATGCGTGGCATGATCGCCCCAGAACTCCAGCAAGCGATATGGAAGCGACATCGTGATTACGGAATCGGTCACGCCCGTCGGCACGGGGTCCAATTCAAAATCCGAGGCTTCCCGCAAGACTTCCAGCGCCGACTCGACGCTCACCGTTTCCCATTTGGTATTCCACGGGTTGGGGCCGGCCACGGCCGCCTGTCGTTCGAGCACAAAATCGAGCAACTCGAACATCGTGCTTGCATCGGCCGACGTGACATTGAGCGCATTCTTGTACTTTTCCAGTTGTTGTCTCAACGGGAAGACGCCCCTCACGGCCACATACCTTACTCCCCGCGCAGCCACTCCCGATGGTGCGCCACCGGTCATTGGTCCACCGGGCATGCTCATTTGACCGGCATGGGCGGCATGGCCGGCACCTGGGGCTGACGGCACTCGCATCGGTGTTGTCCCCGGAACGATGCCACCCGCCGCTGGGAATGACCCGCCGGGAGCAGTCGTGGCGCCCGGCTGAGTCGCACTCTTGAATCCGGTGCCGGGTGCGTTGGGGGCCGCTGTGGTAGCCACGGTACCGGACTCAACCACAACCGAATCAGTCAGCGAACCCGTGTTCGAAACTCCGAGAATTGCCAAGCCGGCATCTGCGATCAGATATTCGACCGCCATATATCCTGGCTCACCGGCCTGCTCGCGTTTGCGATACAAAGGATGGGTGAGCGGTGTCGAGAACTCATATGCGGCCACATTGAGTGGTGAGAAGAGTTGTCCCGCTCGGTCATTGAAGTCCACGACCTTGAAGGACTCGGCCTTCTCCTTGGGCCACGGGTTTCCCGTGGGCGAGGTGAAACGCTGCCGGGCGTCTTTCGCCTTCGTCTCCAACTCTTCGGGCGTCTTCGCATATCGCGACCAGGACGTCTTTCCGAGTGCCAGCACCACGATCAATACGATCAGTGCCAGTCCGAACTTCTCGCCGTGATTGATGAACAACGCCTTGAAGTCGATGCTCTTCAGTTTTTTCATGATTGGTATCCTTCGCTCGAAAACCGCACTGCGACCTCGAACAACACTCCGTCAGTCAACAACGGTCAGTTGCAATAAATCAGGGACTTTCCACCGGTTTTGTCTCCGGTGGGGTTTCGTTCTTTTTGGGAGTCGCCTCGGGAGTCGGCGACGGGTTGCTTGGCGGAGTGGCAGGCTCCCCTTCGGAAGGTGCGGACGGCTTGGCGTCAGCCGCCGCATCGGCATCGGAAGCCGGGGCTGATCCGTCGGAAGGTTGCGTTGTCGGCGTTGCCGACTTGTCCACCGCCGGCGCAGCAGAAGTCGGAGGAGTATTGGCGGGAGTCGCCGGGGCTTCCTCTGGCTTCACCTCGTTGTACAGGGTGATGATTCCACAGAGGGCCACTCGAGCCATGTTGGGGTCTTGCACGGCAGTCATCAGGGCGGCGATTGCAATCTGACTCTGCGTCGTGGCCGCACCAGCACCGCCCGCATTTCCTTCAATGGAAAAAGTGGGAGCCGCCGTCGCTCCAAAAGCATTGTCGCCGAATCCGGCTGGGCCACCGGCCGCCTCCGAACCGAGCACGCCGGGGTTGTAACCACCACCACCACCAGTTCCGCTCCCCTCGGTGTCGTCGTCGTGCAGCCGGACGTACTGAACGCGAACAACCTCGATCGGCCAAGCCGATTTCTCGCTCGACGACAGTTCCGCAATCAGGTCGGGAATCTTGCGATGATCCATGATCAACGTCATGTAGAAACCGCGGGTTTTGAAGGGGAGAGCCTTGTCATCATCAATGTACCGCTTCGCGCGAGGGGCGGTCGTGCCCGGTCCGCCGGCCCCGGTCGGCGTCGAGGTCATGACTGCTGTCGCCCCGGCAGCGCCTCCACCGTCATCGCCAAACTCTTCTTTGGGATCAAAATCGACGACTGTCGCTGCCGAATTTCCTCCGCTCGTACCACCTCCAAAGCCGCCGCCGAATCCGCTGGCCATCGCCTCGGCTGGAGCCGCCGCTCCGGGGGTGTTGCCGGCACTTGGCGTCGTTCGTTGTCCAGCGGGTAGACCGCCGTGCAACGACAGCTTTTCGATCACATGAATGCTGGCTTCCAGGCGAGTGCTGTTGGGACCATGGTTGACCTCCGCGATCGCCTGCAACAATCCCTCCAGCAACCACAAGTCTTCCTGGGCATCCCACATGTCTGGTGCCAGCGGGGCAGAAATCCATTGCTGGCGGGGAAATTTTGTGAAGCTGTAATCGACAATGCCAGATCCATCCACCCGATTGAACGGGTGAACAAGTTCCCAGACGCGGTGGCAGTCATTGTGGTAGTCGCCGCGATAATTCTCCCGGCCCGCGATCTTGATGTCGCCTCGATAGCCTTTTTCCCAGGCAAACTCAGTCACCGTCTCGGGCCAGGTCATCCGCGCCCGCTGACGCTCCCAGAGAATCCGTGAAGCCGATTTCACGGCGAGATCCTGCTGCACATTTACCGCCGCCAGACCCTCAGACCAGACGTTGTTGGGGATTTCTCCGCTGGGAACCTTCTTCTGCGCATTTTCGATGTCCGTGGTGCGCGTGGTAATCGTCGCCGCCATCGTCCCCGTGGCCATCCACCACCCGACGATGGTCATCACAATTCCGATTCCCAACAGGATCCAGAACTTTTGCTTCAGGACAGGTTCCAAGCGTTCCATGATGATCGCTTTCAATAAGACATGTGATCAGGGCAATGCGGAATCGATCGACTCCAGGGGAATGGCTCCCCGGATGTAGGCCTCGAACTTAACCACCGGGCTTCGCCGGGGGATTGGCAGGTTGTCCCCCCGTCGGTGGAGTTGTCACGGGAGTTGGCGGAGTTGATGCCGGATTCGTTGGACCCGTCTGTGGATTTGCCGGTGTCGATGACGCGGGCGCCGCCGCAGCCGCGATATCGTCGCGAGCCTTGCCAACGGGTGTCGGCTTCCAGACGAATTGGACGGTGAAGTTCGTCTGCCAAATCTGGATGGGCTGCCCGGGTCCCTTGTTGTCTTCATCTCCAATCACAGGTCGTGCAGCACCAGGTCGGGTTGGATCAAACCCGGTGTTCGGGATCGCACCTCCGAATGGCGAAGCGCCTTGACGGCCTCCGGTGTTCGGCTTTCCGTTCGGATAAAACCAAACCTGTTTCTTGTCACTGGAAGCCGCCACCGTGGCGTGAGAAATGCCGATCACTCGCACGGGAGTGTCTGCCGGGCCGGCGTTCTCACGCACTCCTTCTCTGACAAATGCACTTTGCAGGTTGGCGAGAAGCGTATGCCGGACATAGTTCACATGCTGGCCAATTGTCGGCTTTTCTTTCTCATCATGGTAATGCACACCCTGCAGCGTGAAGACGTATCCGGCACCCGTCGGCGCGGTCTTCGCGTCTGCCTCCGTCATGTGGCTCTTCACACCTTCGGTGATCGGGGTATACCAAGTTCCCAGATCGCTGTACTTCTTGCAGGTGATGCTTCGAATCGAGATCCGGTTCATCTTTCGGATCTCAGTTTCGTCGAGACCTTTGCCGACATCGCGCGGCAGGCATTCGTCGATGGCCTTGTAGACTTCCAGCCAGTACTCGCGGGTCTGGAGCGAACCGACGAGTTTCTGTCCCGCCGTTTGCAGGGTGGCGTTCTTACCGACTTCGGTCGTGTACTTGCCCTTCAAGGTGGAGGCTTCGGAATCGACCTTGGTGGCCTCTTCTTCGGCCGCGCCGAATCGAGCCTTGCTCACCGAATGCCAGACCGAACCATACCCCGCAGCGGACGTGGCGAGGCCGATCAGCAATGTGGCCGCCGTCGCGACCGCCCAGGGCTTCTTGCGGCGGATCTTCCGCTCCAGTGCGATCTCGGGTGGGAGCAGCGTCGTGCGGATCTCCGTCAGCTTGAGAGCCTGAATCGCCAGGCCATACGGCACGACAAACGTCAGCAGGTTGTCCTGGAACAACGGCGCGTTCAGTACATGATCGCCGGCGAGACCCTTGAAGGTGTCGACCCGCTCGACTTCGTATTGCAGGTTCTGTTGCAGGAACTTCTGGAGTCCTGCCAGTCGGAATCCGTTGCCAACACCGATCAGCCGGCCGATCTTCGCACTGCGGTTGACGCTGGAGAAGAACCCGATCGAGCGTTGAATCTCGGCGACGTAATCGTTGAACACTGGACGCAGCGCCTGGAAGACCGCGCGCGGATCGGGCGACTTTGTGGCGTTGCACTTCAGGTGCTCGGCCTTCGCAAACGTCAGCTTCATTTCCTTGGTCAACGCGCGGGTGAAGTGGTTCCCGCCGACCGGCATGTTGCGGATCCACATCTTCTTGCCGTTCGTGACCATCAGCGTCGTGTTGTCACAACCCATGTCGACGACGACCGAGAAGTCCTCGGCATCTTCGCGCGCCTGCCCGACTCGAATCCCCATGCGGTCGTAGCACAGGAAGTTGTACAGGGCGAGCGGTGCGATCTGAACCAGTTCGATTTCGACCTTCTTGTTCAGGAACGGCTGCATGTGGTGCTGCACCTGCTCGCGTTTCATCGCGAACAGGCCGACTTCGGCGTCGAGCAGGAAGCCACTCTCTTCCACACCACCCCCCAGCGGTTGATAGTCCCAGATGACCTCTTCGAGCGCGAACGGAATCTGCTGGCGCGCCTCGTACTTGACGATCTCTTTGACCCGAC
Organism: Schlesneria sp.; assembly: GCA_031412755.1. Lineage (GTDB taxonomy): Bacteria > Planctomycetota > Planctomycetia > Planctomycetales > Planctomycetaceae > Schlesneria. Next base: position 20,241 of record JANODP010000466.1, read on the forward strand.
TCGCTTCAATGGGGGGCAACTGAATGAACTTGGCCAACGCCGTCTGACCGGGCAGGCTGATCGAGACCAGGTCTCCCGCCACCTGGTTTCGCGAGAGAAACGTCTCCAGCGCCTGCTTGATGAGATCATCGGGCACCGCGTCCGGTTGGCTGAGCAACTTGGGATGCGGGACGTAGTCGAAGGCCACCGCGACCACCTGCTGCGCCGCTTCCGCGTACCGCAACTTGATGGCCTTCAGTCCGGCCTGACCGATTTCAATGCCCCATGCCGCTTGAGCGTCTGCCATGATCGTGAATCCCAGAGAATTCGGACGAATCGAACGGTCCTCCGCCGACGGCGGACAGACTGTTCAAGGGTCGAGACCAAAGTTTGTTGTGATGCCAACTCACGTCGAATCGAGCGAGCCAGGCACCTGAATCAGCAGAAATGCAATTGTCAAACACCAACCGCCGCGTCGGAGACCACACTCTTGACCGGAACGGTCTGAGGAACGCTGCAATCTCCTAACACCCAGCTATACTTGCGGTTCGACACAAAGTCAACCAGTGCGTCCACGGCCAACTTCACCATCCACCGCTGCAATCCCTTCCGACGGAGTTGTCCGCAAGAATCCAACATCGTTGCGACACGGGCACGGCCTGTGGCGAACGTTCGTGGCGCCGTGGTGGTGTTGGCTTCTGGCGAAATCGAGCAACCGCTCAGTGAGACGACAGCGCATTCCGGGTAGTTCCCGGAAATTTCCCGCGCAACCTCGCACGCTGCGTGTGGGAGGAGTTGTTCCGTCGCTATCATCCCTCCCGCCGTTGTACTCGACACCGCCGAGTCCTCCGCGCTGACGATCCACGCCAACAGGCAGACCCGTTGGCTGCGGCGCGGCGAACCGGCGGAACGATTTGCCGAACCGACTTGAGTTGACACCCACTTTGCCGAACGAATTGCAGGACCATGAGCCTTCAAGACATTGTCATTCTGGTCCCCAGTCACAGCCTGGAGGACTTTCCGACCGAGCAGCCCGACAAGCCGGCGGCCAGTCTGCTCAACACCTTTGCCGTCGCCTGGCATCCCGAGCTGCTGGCCTGGACGGGCGCGTTGCCACGTTGGCGCCGGGCCGACGAACCGTCGGCCGTTCATTCCGGCCAGTTGATCTTTGTCCCCACCGTCTGTGACGACTGGTTGCCTCACGGCTGGGTCGAGGAGGCGAAGTCTGGCGGCGCGACGGTCGTCAGCGGTCTGCACGAGCGGGCCGAGATCATCGCCGCCGGTCTCGCCGCGTTGCCCGAGCGGTACGACATTGCCGACGACCTCGTGGCCGACTTCTATTCGCTCGGCTTCTGCTGGCTGCAGGTCGAGTTGTTGACGCGGCACATGCGGAACTTCGGCAACATCGACGAAGCCCGACTCCAGCAGAAGGCGGTCGCCGCCGCCAAGGCCGCGTTGGACAACGACCGCGAAACGGCCGAGGCTCACTTGCGCGGCTGCTTCGAAGTGCTGCTCGAAGCGCGCGAGAAGTTCTATCCCGTCGAGTGCCATCTGCTCGATCTGTGCCTCACGTCGCCCGACATCGCCGCCGACAAGCTGGTGAGCGAGGCGCAGCGCGGCGTCCCGTGGAGTCTGCTCACGTCCGCCACCGACCTGGACGCCGTCTGTCAGAAGTCGCCGGAGGTTCGCGACGCGCTGGTCGCCGCGTGCGAGGCCGGTCGCGTCAGCATCGTCGGTGGTGAAGACCGCGAGACTCCGCTGCCGCTGCTGCCGTTGGAATCGGCCCTCCATCAATTTCAGCACGGCCGTGTCCGTTTGAATTCGCTGCTCGGTCGGACGCCCATCGTCTGGGGCCGGCGGAAGTACGGCCTCGCGAGTTCACTGCCGCAGTTGCTCACCAAGTTCGGTTTCAAGGCCGCGCTGCACGTCGTGCTCGACGACGGCATCTATCCCGACGCCGAGCACACGAAGCTCCGCTGGCGAGGCTGCGACGAGTCGGTCATCGACGCCCTCAGCCGCATCCCGCTCGCGGCCGACAGTCCCTCCAGTTACCTGCGGTTTCCCGTCCGGATGGCCGAGTCGATGGATCACGATCAGGTGGCGGGGCTGATCTTCGCGCGTTGGCCCGACGTGACCAGTCCGTTCTTCGAGGACTTGCGGCGGTCGCAGAAGTACGCTCCCGCGCTCGGCCGCTTCGTCACGCTCGACCACTTCTTTCTGCAGACCGAACTCCCCGGCCAGTTGAGCACTCACCAGGCCCACGAGTACTTTCCTCCCTTCCTGATTCAGAGCGTCGCGCGGCGTGAGGCCGATCCGCTCAGCCGTTACTCCGACCACGTTCTGCGTCGCCGCCGCTTCGATGTCGCGAACTGGTGCCGCTCGCTGGCGAAGGGGCTCGTCGGCAAACCCGTCGAATCCCCCGAGGCGGCCGAGCTGAGCCTCGAAGCGGCGGCGCCCGATGCCGATGCGGTCGCCCGCGACGACGCCGAGCAATCGCTGATCCACGTCGAACGGCATTGGCCGGGCGAACTGGCGCGAGTCGTCATGCACGGCGGCGCCCCGCGGCGCGGCTTTCTGTTGGTGAACACTCTGTCGTTCACCCGCCGGGCCTGCGTTAGCCTCGAATTAAAATCTCCGCCCGCCGTGGCCGGCCCGATCAAGGCCGTGCAGTTCGACCCGGCCAAGCCGAACGAGTCGGTGGTCGTCGTCGAGTTGCCGGGCGCGGGCTATGTCTGGATTCCCGAGGACGAACGCGCCCCGCTCGCTCATCCGCAGAAGCCGCCCCTCGTTGCCGAGGGCCTGCTCTGCAACGAATGGTTCGAGGTCGCGATCAACGAGCAGACCGGCGGCATCGCGCATGTCCGGTTCCACGATCAGCGGACCAAGCGGCTGAGCCAACAGGTTTCGTTCCGCTTCCCGCGCGAGCGGACGGTCGGCACGGGCGACGAGGCGTTCAAGACGCAGTACGCCGAGATGCGGTGCCGGGGCCACGAGATCGTGTCGCGCGGGCCGACCCGCGCCGAGATCGCCACCTTCGGCGACATCATCGACCAGACGAACGACGAGCGGCTGGCGACGTTTCGTCAGACGATCCGCGTCTGGCGGGCGCGGCCCATCGTCGAGATCGACATCGAACTGAGCGAGGTGAAACTCCCCGACGGCGATCCGTGGAACAACTATTTTGCGTCGCGGTTCGCCTGGAACGACGGCACGTCCGCCGTGACGCGCAGCGTGTTTCACACGGCACAGGGCTTCGCGGGCGAGCGGTTCGAAACGTCGGACTACATCGAAGCCGCCTCCGAATCCGAACGGTTGACGATTGTCCCGCACGGCCTGCCGTTTCACCGGAAGACGGGGCCGCGGATGGTCGATTCGCTGCTCGTCGTCGCGGGTGAGACGAAGCGGCACTTCCGCTTCACGCTCGCCGTCGATGCCAGTTTTCCGCTCGAAGCCGCCTGGAACGCGACGACCCCCGTCGCCGTCATTCCGACCGAAGTCGGGCCGCCTCGCGGCGGCTCGACCGGCTGGTTCTTCCATCTCGACGCGCGGAACGTCCAGCTCACGCGAGTCCTCGACCTGATCGAGCCCCCCGCCGCCGAGGCCGCCTCGTCCAACGACGACGATCACTCGCCGCTCCCCACCGGCCCCGGCTTCGCCGTCCGACTGCTCGAGACCGAGGGCCGGGCCAAACAAGTGCGGCTCCGTTCCTTCCGCCAGCCGCTCCACGCCCGCAAACGAGACTTCATCGGCAACACGCTGAGTGAACTCGTGCTGGAGGGAGACGCCGTCCTGATCGACCTCGCCGCCTACGAAATCGCCGAGGTCGAACTGAGGTTCCCCGGGTAGCGAGTCGTCGCTCGTCAGACCACCTCATTCAGTGGGCGGACGCGCTGGCTCAGCCGTGATTTGCCGAGGCAAACTGGTCGTGACGCGATTGCGGGCTTTCCCTAGAATCCGGCACGAACTGCCGATGGAGTTCGCGGAGGCGGGCCGTCAATTTGAGGCGGTCCGTCAACGAGAGCGCCTTTCGAAACTAGCCCGACGCGCGAGCGAGGGCTAAACGTCCGATGTCAACGAACCCCTCGCTCGCGCGTCGGGCTGGTCTCTTCAAGACGTCGTCTCGCGGAGCGAGGCGACACGGTAAGTCGAATGGAGTAACGGAATGACTTCTCGATCGCGATGGGCTTGGTTGGGGGTGATGTTGATCGGCGCGGGTTGGCTCCCGACGGAGACGCGGGCCGCTCCTCCTCCCGCCGTGTCGGAGACGATGAAGTTCCTGCCCAAGCAGAGGGACGTCGAGTACGAGACTCCCAAGCCGGACGAGTATGCCAAGTGCAAGGTGGAACTCGACCGCAAGGGGAAGGCGTCGGGTTGGGTCGTGCTCGGACCGGCCGGCCAGGTGCTGCGGAAGTTCATCGACACCGACGGCGACGGCAAGATCGACTCGTGGCGGTACTACAACCACGGGATCGAGGTCTACCGCGACATCGACACCAACGACAATGAAAAGGTCGATCAGTCGCGCTGGCTGAACCTCGGCGGTTCGCGCTGGGGGATCGATCAGAACGAGGACGGCCGGATCGATGTCTGGAAGGTGCTGTCGGCGGCCGAAGCCTCGAAGGAGGCGATCCGGGCGATGGTCGCCGGCGATGACGCGGCGTTGCAGTCGGTGATGATCTCGCCGGAAGACCTCCGGGCGGTCGGGTTGAACCAGGCGATGGCGACGAAGCTGCTGGAGTCGGCGGCCGATGCGAGCAAGAAGTCGCGGGCCATCCTCGCCAAGAGCAAGGTGCTGACGGCCAAGGCGAACTGGGCGCGGTTCGACGCCCAGTTGCCGAGCACCATTCCGGCCGACGACGAAAAAGCCACGGGCGACCTGCACGTCTACGAGAACGCGATGGCGATCGTCGAGACGCAGGGGAAGTTCGCGGCCGTGCAGATCGGCGAGATGATCCGCATCGGCGAGGTCTGGAAGCTGACGCAGGTTCCGCAGCCGATCGAGGGGGAGAACGGTTCGATCGTCTCGGCGGGTGGAGTACTCATGCAGCCGCTGGCGACGACCGGTGGCGGTGGCACGCCGACGGGCGGCACCTCGCCCGAGGTCGAAAAGATCCTCGGTGAGCTGGTGAAGATCGAGCAGGGGCTGACCCAGCCGAACGCGGACCGCGCGGCCGTGAAGGCCCTGATGGCACGGCGCGGCGATCTCCTGAAGAAGGCCATCGAACTGGCGGAAACGGACGACGAGAAGCTGCTGCTGATGAAGCAGTTGGTCGACGGGTACGCCCTCGCGGCGCAGATCGGCACCTACCCCGAGGGGGCGGCCGACCTGAAGGCGATGGAGTCGGACCTGCGCCGCCGCAGTCCGAAGTCGCCGCTGGTGCCCTACGTGGTCTTTCGCCGGATTCAGGCGCAGTACTACTCCGACGTGCAGGAGACCGAGAAGGACAAGGACAAGGCGGCCGAAGTCCAGAAGGAATGGATCGCGGGCCTGGAGGGGTTCGTCAACGAGTTCTCGGACGCGGAGGACACGTCCGACGCGATGCTGCTGCTGGCTCACCACGAGGAGTTGAGCGCCCGCACGAAGGAGGCGACCGAGTGGTATCAGCGGTTGGTGAAGGAACAGTCGAAAACGGAGGCGGGTCAGCGGGCGGTGGGGGCGCTGCGTCGCCTCGATCTGAAGGGGAAGCCGCTGGTGCTGTCGGGACCGGGCCTGGAGAGCGGCACGATCGATATCCGGGCTTATAAGGGCAAGGTCAAGGGGGTGCTCGTCGTCTTCTGGGCCAGCGAATACAAGGTCTGCGAGGATGACCTGCCACAGTTGCGGGCGCTGTACAAGGAAAACCGCGCGAAGGGCTTCGAGATCATCGGCGTCTGTCTCGATATGCAGAAGGCGGCGGTCAAGCCGTACCTCACGCAGCACGGCATGACGTGGCCGCAGTTGTACCAGCCGGGAGGACTCGGCAGCCCGATGGCGATGGGCTACGGCGTGATCTCGCTACCGACGATGTTCCTCGTCAACGGGGACGGCGTGGTCGTCAGCCGCAACGCGACGATCCAGGACGTGAAGACGGCGCTCCCCGCGCTGCTCAAGTAACATCGAAAAGCATGGCACGCCCTGAGTCCTCGAAGGGCGTGGCGTTGGGGGGGCTTGGTTCCACGCCCTTCGAGGACTCAGAGCGTGCCACTCAAACTGCCCACGACCCGAGCAGGAGTCGGCTCGATGGACATTCATCCCGGACAGGTCGCGATCACGGTTCTGTCGATCACGGCACTGATGACGCCGCTGCTGCTGTGGGCCTACCAGTCGGGACGGCGGGCCAGCGCCACCGGCAAGACGCCGCGCTTCGACCGCGTCGTTCCCGAGGTCCATCTCAACGACACCTGGTGGCGCGCCGAATTCGATGCCGAGGAGATCGCTTCCGCGCCGCTGGTCGTGACGCTGCATCTGCGTCAGGTCGGAGCCCGCGTGTTTGGCGAGGCTCATTCGGCGAACGGCTGGCGGCATTCGTTCGAGGGGCTGCTGCACGGACGCCAGTTGTGTTACGTCGCGCTGGATGACGATCCCCGGACGGAACTCTCCGGCGCGGTGCTGGCCGAGGTATTGCCGGGCGACTTGCAGATCATCGGCTTTCGCAATCGCTGGTGCGGCCCGTCGCAGGGCATGGCGATGCGCAAGGCGACGTTCACCCGCTTGAGCGGCGCCGCTCCGCAATTGGAATGGGACGCCCACCGCTCGCCCGGATGATTCATAGACGCATTGAAGCCTGACGCGCAAGCGAAGTTTCTGCTGTGACATCCCTTCGCTTGCGCGTCAGGCTTCAATGCCACGCTCTGTCGACGACATGACCCGAGGCGTGAATCATCCGCACTCCGTCATGATGCCGGAAGTCCGCTGCCCCCTCGTGTACGTGGCGTTTTGGCAACATCCGGCCGCGGGTCGCGCCGCGTGTCCGAGTCCGGTCGTAGCGATTCTGATTCTCGTGCCGCCGCGTCGATGGCCGCGCGGCGCGGTGGAAGCCCGGACAATCCCTGCGATCCCTGTGACCGGACCGAGTTGTCGGGTCGAGCCGATGGCACCGCAAAGTTCGCCTCGCGAAGAACGCGGTTTGCAAAGCCGGTCTTTCGCGCGGTGTCTGTCGGGCATCGCAGTCCCGACTGGAACTGCCGGCCACGGCTGGAGCACTCAACTCGGGAAGACGGCCATCGTCGATGGCATTCCAGATTACCTGTTTGCAACTCGGAAGGATGACCACATGTTTGGACCGAAGTCGAAGAAACCCGAACCGGCGATGCCCGCCGCCGCGCCCGCAATCCTCGCACCCGCACCCGCTCCGGTCGTGGACAACGATCAAGCCTCAAAGGGAAAGCCGGCGACCATGCAGAACGTGATCGGCAAGGGGACCATCATCGAAGGGAACATCATCGCCGAAGGCGACCTGATGGTCGAAGGGACCGTGCGCGGCGACGTGACGACCAAGACGTCGCTGCTGGTCGGACCGTCGTGCGTCATCGAGGGAAACATTCTGGCCCAACACGCCGAAGTGGCGGGACGGGTCAAGGGAACCGTGCAGGCGCTGGGACTGCTCGTCATCAAGTCGTCGAGCATGATCGACGGCGACGTGCTGACCAAGAACCTGAACGTGGAGTCGGGCTCGACCTTCAACGGACGGTTCACCGTCGGTTCGGTCACGAGCACCGAGTCGAAGGGGGCGAAGAAGCCGGAACAATCGATCTTCGGCGACGAGCCCGGTGACGCGCGCCGCACGATTCCAGTTCCGGCACCCGGACTGGCCAAGGTGTGAGGTTGAGTAATGTAGACCCGCAGAGGAATGCAGGCGGTAGCTGAACTCGCAAGAGTTCAGATTTCACCGACTGAATTCTTGCGAATTCAGCTACCTAGAGATCAATGCAGTTCCACATGGGTGTGGTTGTGCGGCGATCCGGGGATCAAACGATCGTGGACGAAGTGCTCGAACGACTCCAACGGCAGATCGGTGACTTGCGCGAACGGGGTGGACGCCTGTCCGCCGCGCTGCGCGAAGCCTCGCGCGGCCTGTTCGAGAACGGGCGGGTTCCCGCGAAGCCCTTGATTGCTGATCTCCGTCGGTTCCGGAGCGTTCTCCGCGAGTGGCCGTCGGCCTGGCGATCGGGCGGCGACATCGGACGTGACGGGAACGGTTCAGTCGTTGAACCGGCGTCGATCTCGGAACTCGAACAGGATTTTGAACATCGCGTTGCCGTGCGCAGCGCGCTGGTGGTGCTCGACCGATTGGAGGCGATTCGGCTGACGGACGAACGGGACTCGACCCACTGGCAGCAGTGTCTGACCGAGAGCCGCGCGATCCGTCACGAGTTGGCGGTGAGTCCCGCGGTGCTGGCGGCGGCGCAGGCCCATCGGCTGGTGTCGGGCGAACATCCGCTCGGCGCCGTCGTGACGCTCATCGCCGACCGCGATGAGTTGTCGGACGAACGCTGGCGAACCCTGCACGAGGCCGTGGTCGAGTGCTACGGGCGAGACCTGGCCACGGCGATTGTGAGAGGGCGGCTGACGATGCCGTCGGTGAAAGCCGGCGTCGCAGCGAATGGTTCATGACGCGACGGCCTCCTGTCCCAAGGGGGCGTCAATGAGTATTCACGTTCCCGACTTTTCGAGGAGACATCACATGAGTTCGCTGCGTTACAAGACACTCTTGTCCTACCTGCCGGGGATGGCCTCGGTCGTGAACACGTTCGAGTCGCCCCAGGTTCAGAACTCGGTCTACGAGACGCTGATGGAGGCTCTCGAAGCCAAGCTGCAGTCCGAAGGGATCGGCGCGCCGAACAGCCTGCCGAACGGCGTGCCGAAGCCTCGCGACTTGAAACGCATCACACCGCCAGCCTCGACCCGGGCACCGGGCGGCGAAGTCGCGCACGACCTGGTCGAGGGAGACAGCATTCACGGCGATGTCGGCCGGAGCAGCATCGCCTCAGCGACCGTGTTCTGACGCCGTGGTCGCACGGCCGGAATATCTCACGGCGCGGCCATCGGTCGCAACCAAAGTAGCCTTCATCGCACCCCGGGGAGTGGGCCGTGGGGGGGGTGGGTGCCCGGGGGGGGTGCGAGGGTGCGCGAATAAAAGGCAGTCATAAAGCCGAGCGAGGAAGGGGAAGTTTTATAAGTAATCTTTTGG
>JANODP010000467.1:0-13531 GCA_031412755.1 Schlesneria sp.
CGGCAAGATCGTGCTGCAGTCATCCTGAGTTGACCGCCAACGTGGATTGCCGTTCACAAAACAACCAGCCCTCGTTCGCACGAGGGCTGGTTTTCAATGCTCTCAAAACGGTCTTGCCCGCTCTTCGCGGCGACGGCGGCCTTTCGACATCGATCAGCGCCGCACTCTTGAGTTACCAGCCATGATGGCCATGATGGCCGTGTCGACCACGGTGATAATGAACGTGCGGCGGGATGTAATCGTAGTGGCCGCGATGTCGGACATAGCTACCGGGGTAGTAGTCATAGTGGCCACGCGAATAATTGCCATAGCCGTAATTCACCTGAGGAGCGTACGCCTGAAACGAAGGCCCGGCGTATCCGTACCCGTTGTACCCCTGAAAGCTGGGGCCGACATACCCGTAGCTCGGACCTGTTGAGAACGAAATGCCCCAGCGAGCACGATGATCCGCCCGTGCTTCCGAACTCCAAACCATCGACACCAGGCTCAAACCAACCAGCGTGCTGAAGAATCGCGTCATGGGAAACTCCTTTACGTCAAAGGGAGAATTGAGAACCCAAACCAAGGTTCACCTCGAAACAACCATCGGCAGCAACGGCCGTACCGATTCGCACCGCGGTTTCTTCTGCTGACGTCAACGTCTCGGTAATGAGGCAAACTTTTCCCATCGCCCCTCACGACGCGAGTGACTCCGCGAAAAGTCTGATACGATCCGCCATCAGGTTGACGACGTGTTTTCACCACAAGGAATCATCATGCCCCGATTGCCAACTGTCTGTTTGTGCTGGATCAGTCTCTCGACGGTCGCCTTCGCGGCGGATGTCTTCGAGCGGCACACGGCAACGCTGGTGAAGAAGCTGGCCGAGGACGGAACCGCGACGAAGGAGTTGGCGATGGCCGACGCGGCGAAATTGAAGCCGCTGGCCGCAAACATCGGCTCGCCCTGTCTGATCCTCAAGACGGACGGCGGCAACTACACGAAGGCGCTCGTGAGCTGGGGGCTGAAAAAGGGGAAGGGGACCGACAAGCCGACGCCGCTGCTGTTGATCGAGCGTTACGTCAGCTATCGCGGGGAGCGGCTGGACCTGACCTCGGCCATCGGCAAGGACGTGATGCTGTTCCCCGGTTTCGGTTTCGACTTTGATATCGGCCAGGTCGTCCCGGCCGGGCAGGGAGCCGACATCGAGTTCACTGCCGAGGCCGCGCTGGCCTGCTCGGCCGAGGCGAAGCTGGTCGTGCTCAACGGTTCCCAACTGCCGGCCGCCGAGAAGACAGCCAAGCACGATCCGAACGATCATGAAGGAGTCGTCGCGGCGGACTTCACCGGAACATGGAAGCTGAACGCCGACGGACGCTGGCTGGGCGAGTTGGACTTGAAGGTCAGTGATGGAGGCCGCGCCACCGGTTCATTCACTTCCGATGAGTCGAAGAACGCGTACGAACTCAGCGGCCAGACGGGCAGCACACCTCACAATCTGAAGCTCGAGGTCTTTCTCGCCAACACACAGTTGTCCGTGGACGGTTATCTATGGACGAAGGACAAGTCGCAGATGGCCGGCACGGTGACGATGACCGGCCGAAAGTTCGGCTTCGTCGCCACACGGGTCACCTCCGAGTGACTAGACGACCGAGTCACCGGCGACCGAGTCACCGGGCGAATCTGGCGGATTGTCACGTCCCCGTGACCGGGCTAAGATGCCTCGCATCAAGAAAAGCCTCGTCCGGTGATGAGGATCGATCGGCTCTCCGATTCACGTGAGAAGGGGTTCGCCATCATGAGCGACCGGCTGAGTTGGATGCTCCTGTCGTTCCCGCTTCCGCAATTGGGTTCGTTGCGGATCCGAGTCAACTGGTTTTTTCTGCTGCTGGTGCTGGTGTACGCGGTCCGCTTTCCGTTGGTGTTTGCCGTGACGGTGGTGGGCATCCTGTTGGTTTCCGTCCTGCTGCACGAGTTGGGGCATGTGGCCGGGGCGCGGCTGACGGGTGGAACGGCCAGCGAAATCCATCTGACTCCGTTGGGTGGGCTCGCCTTCGTGCAACCGGGGCGCGGCACGTGGGCTCAGATCGTGACGACGGCCGCCGGACCACTCGTCAACCTGTTGATTTGCCTCGCGGCGTTCCCGAGCAGTTACGCTCCCGAGACGTTGTGGGGCGTGCTGAATCCGCTGGTCCTGCCCATCAACCCCGAGGGGGCGTTGAGCGGGGACCGCCTGATGCGGGATCTCGGCCTGATCACGTTCGCGGTCAACTGGCTGCTGCTGCTGATCAACCTGCTGCCGATCGTGCCGCTGGATGGCGGTCAGATAGTGAAGGCCCTGCTGGCGACTCGGATTCATCCCGAGTTGGTGAGCCGCGTCGCGTTTCAGTTCGGCGTGTTCTTCTCCGGCGTGCTGATGGTGGTGGGACTGTTCGGAGACTGGTCGCCCATCGTTTTTGTCGGTGCCATCCTGCTGGTCGTCAACGTGGTGCAGTTGTTCGAGGAACAGACCTCGGAACTGACGGACGATTCGTTTCTGGGCTATGACTTTTCCGAGGGTTATACCAGCCTGGACCGGTCGGCTCCGACATCATCGAGTCCGCGCGAAGCACGCTTGAGTCCGCTGCAACGCTGGCGCGAACAGCGCCGACTGCGACGTGAACAGGAAGAACGGCAGCAGCGCGCAGACGCCGAACGTCAACTCGACAGTCTGCTCGCCAAGGTTCACGAACACGGGATGGCGTCGCTGACCGCTCGCGAACAGCGCCTGCTGCAACAAGTCAGCGACCTGCTGCGCGAGCGGGGCAAGCGACCCTCGTAACGTTTCCAGCCGTCATTGCGCCGCCCCGCCGTCGAACGTGATGCTCGTTCCTGAATCGGCCGTGGATTGTCGGCTCCGTCTCGCGTCCGGCGTTTCGTTCTCGTCGGCGACACCGCCACGGTGAGGCATGCGGCTCCGTTGGCAACGGTTGCGACGACGGCTCTCGCGATTCCGATCGCTCCGACGCGAAGTGTCTTTCCGGTCGGGCAGAGAGAATCTCGTCGCCTTGATGCGGCGCACGAACATCTGGTTGCGAGCGTCACGGTTTGACCTAGAGTTGCGCAACCAAGTTCATTCCCCCAGCGGGATGGGCGGCTGCAACTCGACTCCATCGAAATGCGGGCTGACCGTTCCGGCTGCGAGTTCTCCTCCGGCTCGCTGGACCACCGCAAATGGCCGATTGGCTGTTCGACAATCCCCTGACCACCGGCACGCTGGCCGTGATGGACGCCCGCCCGCCTGCCCACGACGACGATGACGCGCCGTCCGCGGCCCTGTTGCGCGAGTTTGCCGAGGCAACCGGTCTGCCCTGCCTGTGTCTGGATCGCGAACTCGGACGCATCGTCGGGCAGTCGCATCCCAACCTGTTGCCGTTCGTTCCGACTGAACTTCTGCTGCGATTGGAATCGCTGTCGACCATCGAAATCTGCCGGGTGGGCGAGCACCTCACGTGTTTCGCGGTGCCGCTGGCGACGGACGACCGGTTTGTGGTCGCCGGTTACGTGTTGCCGCAGGGGGGAGTGCATCCTCCGGAACTGCTGCTCGCCGCCATCGAGGCCGACTGGAGCGAAGCCCGTTTGAAGGCGAGCCTCGAATCCATCCCGGTCTGCGATGTGAAGCTGTTGCAACGTCTGCTGGAAAGCGTGGGTCGTGAATTCCACCATCGACGGCGCGAGGCCGAACTGCAACTGGAACTGAACGCCCTCAGCCAGCAGATCGACTACACCTACGAGGAGATCAGCCTGCTGCACCGGCTGACGCACAATCTGCAGTTGTCGCGACCGCGCGAAGAACTGGCCGACATGTGCGTGCGCGGCCTGCAGGCCCTGATTGAATCCGCGGGAGCCGCCATCTGCCTGGACGATCCCGAGCATGGCATGCACTTCCTCATCCAGGGCCGCATGCCGTTCGATCAGGCGGGGCTGGCGCGACTGCTCGCCCGGTTTGAACAACACGACTGGAACAAGCCGCTGGTCAAGAACAAGCTGCATCACACGCTGCTCGGAGCGGACTTCCCCGGTTTGAAGAATTTCGTGATCGTGCCGATCGGTGATCCGCAACACCGGCGCGGTTGGATTGTCTGCACGAATCTGCGGGGGGGACGCGACTTCGGGTCGGTCGAAGCCAACCTCATCTGTTCGATCGCCACGATCCTCGGAACGCACGTGCGCAACATCGAGTTGTACGACGAGCACGATGATCTGCTGGTCGGCTTCGTGCGCTCGCTGGTCTCGACGCTGGATGCCAAGGACCCGTACACCCGCGGTCACAGCGAACGCGTGGCCCTGGTCGCCCGGCGACTCGGCGAACAACTGGGGCTCGAAGTCGGCGATCTCGACGACATCTATCTGTCCGGACTGCTGCACGATATCGGCAAGGTCGGGGTCGACGATCGCATTCTCGCCAAGCCGGGCCAGTTGACCGAGGAGGAGTTCCGGCAGATCCAACTTCATCCGATGATCGGCTACCTGATTCTGCAGCAGCTCAAGAACCTCAAGCCGATCCTGCCGGGCGTGCGGAACCACCACGAAGCCTTCAACGGCAAGGGCTATCCCGACAAGCTCAAGGGAGACGAGATTCCGCTGATGGCGCGGATCATCGCCGTGGCCGACAGCTACGACGCGATGGTCAGCGACCGCCCGTACCGCAAGGGAATGCCGCTCGAACGACTGGAGGACATCTTCCGCCGCGGCGCCAACGAGCAATGGGATCCGCGCGTGATCGAGGCGTTCTTCGTCGTCAAGGAGGATGTCCAGAAGCTCTGCGAATCGTACTCCCCCGCGCAAGGCAACCTGCTGCGAGAGAAATCGACCAGCCGTTCCGGCATCATCTCGGGACGCTCGCCGCTGCGGAAATAGAGCGGTGACAGGCCGGCTTCAAACGGGAGGCCGACTCATCCAGTGCCGACCGGCTCGGGCACGTCCGTCGGTTTCGACCCGGAAGTCACCGGTGCGATTGTCGGCGGGTGTGCCGTACCGAAGACCAACCGGCCCAGTCCTCGCTGAACATCGCGCGTCAGCGTGAAGACGGTGGGGATCAGGAAGAGCGTGAAGACGGTGGAGACAGTCAACCCTCCGAGCACCACGGCACCGAGCCCCCGGTACAGCTCGCTCCCCGCGCCGGGGAACAGCACCAGTGGGAACAGGCCGATGATCGTCGTCACCGCGGTGAGGAACATCGGCCGGATGCGCGAACGGACGGCCTCGACGACGGCTTCGCGATCGGCCATCCCCTCGTAGCGGATCAGTTGCAGCGTCTGATCGACGATCAGGATGGCGTTGCTGACCACGGTGCCGATCAGGATCACGAAGCCGAGCATCGTCAGCACGTCCAGACTTTGCGGAGGCCGACCGAGTTGGATCAGGTACCAACCGAGCAGCTTCAAGCCGACAATTCCACCCACCGCTCCCAACGGCACGGTGAAGATGATGATGAACGGGTAGACCCACGACTCGTACAGCGCCGCCATCAGCAGGTAGGTGATGAGCAACGACAGCACGATGTTGAACTGCAGGGCCTTCCACGTCTGACGCAGCTTGTCCGCCGTCCCCGCCAGCGCGATGTTGTATCCGCCGTCGAGTTGCCCCGACTGCACGAGCGGATCGACGATCTGCGACTGAATCCGCCGCATGGCTTCTTCGAGCGGCATGTCGGGGGGCGGTGAGACCGAAATCGTGATGGCCCGTTCCCGTTCGCGGTGGTTCACCTGTTCGGGGCCGCTCGCCATGCTGACGTCGGCCAGCGCACCGAGCGGAATGAGTTGTCCGTCGCTCGTCGCGATCGGCAGGTTCGCCACGTCCTGTGTCTGCCGGGCGAACTCGTCCTTCCCGCGAATCGTCAGGTCGATCTTGTCGGTGCCGAGGAAGTAATCGCCCGCATACGCACCATCGACGAGGGCATCGACGGTGTAACCGAGTTCCGACGCACTCAGCCCCATCTCGGCCGACTGCAACAGGCGGGGGATCACGTGAACCTCGGGGCTGGAGAGATCGAGGCTCGGTATCGGACGGGCCTGACCGTAGGGGATCAATTCCGCCATCGACTGCTTCAACACGCGATCGGGCATCATCGGGGGATCGCCTCCCAGAATGCGACCGCCGAACTGCACGAGCTGCTTCAGATCCGGGCCGGTGATCTCGATGTCGATGCTGCGCCCGGCGGACAGTCCCTGTTCGAAGAGGCTCATCTGAAACGCGATGCCGATCGTGCCGGGCAGGTCGGACGAGACATTGCGAATGATCGGGATCAGTTCGGCACAACGCGTCGGATCGAGCGACTTCGCTCCGATGAAGACCCGCTTCGCACTGACCACGAAGAACAAATCGGAAATGATCGGCTCGGCACGCTGCTTCGCCTCGGGAGAGTCCGGATCGACGTCCCAGTACGGTCGCAGGTCGCTC
This sequence comes from Schlesneria sp., assembly GCA_031412755.1. GTDB lineage: Bacteria > Planctomycetota > Planctomycetia > Planctomycetales > Planctomycetaceae > Schlesneria. Next base: position 6,419 of record JANODP010000467.1, read on the forward strand.
TCGACCTTCTGGCCCATCTCAATCAGTTGGTCCATGTTGTAACCGGGCGGCGGGAGCAGGATGCCGAGCGCCAGGTTGCGGTCGCCGGCCGGCAGGTACTCGACCGGCGGCCACAGCCACCAACTGATGCCAACGCTCGCCCCGACCATCAGGAACACCGTGGCCAGCCTCGTCAGCCAGTTCCATTGAATGAAACGGTTAAGACCCGTCACTCCGTCGATGAAGCCCATCGCGAACACTTCCAGCAGCCGCACGAGGCCCTTCGATGTTGAAGCCGTGTGTCCGCGCGACATCCCGCCGATCACCACGTGAGTCTGCCCGTTGCCCTCTCCGCTGGCGTGAGCCTCCGACTTCTGCGCGTCTTCCGGCAGCGAGCCCTTTCGCTTGCCGAGGAACCGCGCCGTCGCCGGCGGCACGACAACAATGGCGAGGATCAGCGAGATCGCGACCGCCGCGCTGATCGCCAGCGCGATGTCGCTGAAAAGCTGCCCCGCCTCTTCCTGAACGAAGATCACGGGCACGAAGACCGACACCGTGGTCAGCGTCGCCAGCACCACGGCTCCCCACACTTCCTGCGTGCCGCGCACCGTCGCGTCATACGCCGATTCGCCCTGCTCCCAGCGCGTGTAGATGTTTTCAAAAACCACCGTCGCGTTGTCGACCACCATGCCAACCGCGAACGCCAGACCGGCCAGGCTGATGACGTTCAGCGACCGCCCGAACAGGGCGATGATCAGAAACGTGCCGACCAGCGAGATCGGGATCGTCAGCCCGATGACCAGCGCCCCGCGGGCGTACCACAACCCCGACACCGCGATCAGCACCAGACAGACCGCAAACCAAAAGCTGTGGATGTACACGGCCGCCGCACCGGTCGCGAGAATCAGCGGCGAAAACAGCAGCGTGCGGCGGTTCAAATGCAGGAACAGCATCAGCGACACCATCGTCAGAGCGGTCCCAAGAAAAATATTCTCGGTCACGAGTCCGATGGCCGAGTGAATGTATTCCGTCTCGTCGTAGACCTGTGCCAGATGCAGATTCTGACGGAGCAGGATCGTTTCATTCAGACGCTCGTTGACTTCGCGCAGGCCCTGCATCACGTCGAGGACGTTCGCACCACCCTCGCGCATCACGGGCACGGCGATGCTGTTGTTGCCAAATCGCCGCACGATGCTTTCGGGCTTCTTGAAAGCATCGCGCACCTCGGCCACGTCGGAGAGGTAGACCGGCGCGCCGTCCCGCACCGCGAGCAACTGCCGCTCGACGTGTTCCTTCGAGCGGAACTGGTTCAGCGTGCGCACGACCCAGCGCCGCTTTCCCTCCCAGAAATCGCCGCCCGACGTGTCGCGGTTCTGGCCTCGCAAAACGTTGCGAACGTCGGCGATGGTCAACTGCCGCGCCGCGAGCTTCTCGGGATCGACCACGACCTGTAACTCGTTCTCCAGCCCGCCGAAGACTTCCGCGTTCGAGACCCCCTTGACCCGCTCGAACGCCGATTCGATGTTGTCCTGGGCGAACCGCCGCATCCCGAGCACGTCGGTCTCCGCCAGCAGCGACCGCGCTTCGGGATGCCTGGCAATCACCTGCTTCAGGCGGTAGACGGCCAGTCCAATGCTGTGCGCCTTCAACACCGGCTCGAGTTCCGCCGCGATGTCGGGATGTTCCTGTTGAAACTGGCGAATCTCATCGGACGACGCGCTGCGCGCCGTCAGCACGAACCACGCGATCGGCTGGTTGGCCGAGTTCGACGTGCTGATGACCGGCTGGTCGGCGTTCTCGGGATACGAGCGAACCTGTTGCAGGCGGCTGTTCACCTTCAGCAGGGCCTCGTCCATGTTCGTGCCGACGGCGAATTCGAGCTTGATGCTCCCCATCGAATCGAAGCTCTCGGACGACAGCTTCGTGATTCCCTCGACGCTCTTCAGCTTCTCCTCCTGCTCGCGGACGATCTCCTGCTCGACCTCCTGCGGCGAGGCCCCCGGCCAGCGCGTTTCGACCGTCAGCGTCGGCGTCTCGACCTCGGGCGTGAGCTGCATCGGCATCGAGAACCCGGCGATGGTGCCGAACAGCATCAGCAGCAACATCGCCACCGAAACTTTGACCGGGTTCTTGACGAAGGTTTCAACGAGAGACATTCAGCGGACCCAACAGTTTGTAGCTGAGTTCGCAAGAACTCAGTTCGTGACGGTGAGTTGGGCTGAGTTCTTGGGAACTCAGCCACGACGATTTGTCACATCGGCCGCCGGAGCTTTCCTGACTTCGATGATGCTGATCATCTGGCCCGGAAAAACCCGCTCGTTGCCGACGATGACGACCTGCTGATCGGCGGCGAGATCACCCGTCACGGCGATCCAGCCTCCGTCGGCGATGCCCAACTCGACGGGAACGAACTTCACTTTCGAGGTCGGTTTGGGGCCGGGGGCCTTCGGGTCGAGAGTCGCGAGTTCTTTCTCGTCGAGCGGCACGACGAGCGACACCACGGGCACCGGTCCTCCGAGCACGATGGCATCTTTCGGGACGAGCAGGCTGTCACGCAGTTCGCCCGTCGGCAGTGTGGCGCGCGCCAGCATGCCGGCCTTCAACACCGGGCCGTCTTCGCGAATGATGTTCTTCACGCGGACCTTGACCGGAAACGTGCGCGACTTCATGTCGGCCTGCGGCGTCACGATCGAAACCTGGCCGACGAAGATCGAGCTCTTCAACGCCGGGACTTCCACCCGCACGGTCGTTCCCACCCGGACGTGTTCGATGTGCGCGTCGAGCACGTGCGCTTCGATGTCGACTTCGTCCAGATAGATCACTTCGGCCACGACCTGCCCCTGCGTGACCCATTCGCCGATCTCGGTCTTCTCGGCGACGATGTAGCCGTCGAACGGCGAGATCATCGTGTGCTTCTGGAGCTGATCCTGCAGCAGTTTCACCTGCGCGTTCTGCTCGGCCACCCTGGCCTTGGTCTGTTCGATCTTCTCGTCGCGCGGTCCCTGCTTCATCAGCTCGTGCGCCAGCCGCTCGGCCTGGTACGACTGTTCGGTCGCCACCGCCGCCGAGCGATCATCCTCCATCTGCTCCAGCGTGCCGATCTGCGCTTTCTCGAAGAGGGCCAGCGCCCGCTTCAGCCGCTGCGCCGCGTATTCGCGCCGGGCGCTGGCCGCTTCCATTCGGGCGGCCGCCTGCTCGATCTCCTCTTTCCGCCAGCCATTCGTCAATTCGCGAAGCTCCTCCTCGCGAAACTTGAGATCCGCCTGCGCCGCCACAATCTGCAGCGAGATCGTCTCGGTCAGCAGCTTCGCCAGCGGCTGCCCCTTCGTGACCCGGTCGCCGACGTTGATCGGATAGTCGGTGACGCGCCCATCCACGGCCGTCCCGACCGCACTCTTCTTGAGCGGCATCACCGTTCCGACAAAGGACTGACCGGTCGCCACCTGCTTCTTGATCACGGGCGAGACGACCACCAGGGCGACACGATTCTGAGCGACGGCCTCGCGCGCAAAGACCAGCATCACCAGCGACAAACATCCGAACAGCAGGGGCTTGAGCAACAGAGCGGCTCGATTCATGACGACGGGTTCCAGCGGAAGGGACGAGCGGCGGGAAGATTCAAGGCGGGCATCAACATATCACGAGCCGTGACCGTTTGCCTCATCTTCTTCCGTACTGAAGACAATGCCGCCCGGAACGGGTTCGGGGGCAGGTCACGGGAGCGGCGGCTGACCGAGCCAACTCGATCGTCACGTTACGCCGGCTCGCCTTCTTCAACCTTCTTCACCGGTTCGGGGATCGCCAGCGAGACACCGATTCCAATCGCCAGCGCGACGGCGATCACGGCCAGCGAGATCAGCGTGATTTCGCTCGTCCGGTCGTGCGGCAGGAAGTCGTGGATCAGCATCTTGATGCCGACCAGCGCCAGAATCGCCACCAGCGAGTACTTCAAATAACGGAACCTGCCGAGCAGGTCGGCCAGCGCGAAGTACAGGCTTCGCAGCCCGAGAATCGCGAAGACATTCGAGGTGAACACCAGAAACGAATCGTTCGTCAGGCCAATCACGGCGGGAATCGAATCGACCGCGAACACGAGGTCGGTCGTCTCCACGATCACCAGTGCCAGGAACAGCGGTGTCATCGCCAGTCGGCCGTCCACCTTCGTGAAGAATCGGTCCTGCACGAAGCTCGGATGGAGACGAAAGAAACGCCGCGTCAGTCGGATCATGTAACTGGTCTCGAAATCGACCTCCTCGTCTCCCGCGAACAGCATCTTGATGGCGGTGGCCAGCAGGAACAGGCCAAATACGTAGGTCATCCAGTGGAAGCGGTGAATCAGTTCCACGCCGATCCCGATCATCACGCCGCGCATCACCAGCGCACCGAGAATCCCCCACAGCAGCACGCGGTGCTGGTAGGCGGCGGGAACCTGAAAATAACCCAGCACCAGTGCGATCACGAAGATGTTGTCAACGCTGAGCGACTGCTCCAGGATGTAGCCCATGAAGAACATGATGGCCGCGTCGCGACCGTTCTTCGGCAGGAGGGAGGCCGTTTTTCCGTGGTCCACCGCGTCATCGATCCCCGGTGGGGCATAGATCCCGAGTCCGAACCAGGCGTTCTCGTACGCGAAGTACACGAACACCGTGAACAACATGGCCAGGGTGAAGTACACCCCGGTTCGCATCAGGGCGGCCCGCGCTGTCAACGCTTTCGTCTCACCGCGCGTGAACAGGCCGAGATCGAACGCCAGAACCAGCAGCACCAGCAGCACAAACGCCGCCCAAATCATCGTTCGTCACCCTTCGGCAAAGGGCTGAGCGGCTCGACGGCAACCATGCCTGCCCGGCCGGATCAGCGGGGCAGGAGTATAGCGGCGGCCCCCGCGTTTGCGCAGCCTGACGAGGATTGAAGGAGGTGGAAGAAACACACACCCGGAGGATCGGCTAGTCGTCCAGGCGCGGCCGTTGGCGGCGCTGCTTGGTCTCGGCGTTCAACCGCTTGTCGGCGACGCGGCGTCGTTTCGCGGCTTTGCTCGGTTTGGACTTCTTCCGCGGTTTCGGGGCCACGGCCACCGAGAGCAGCAGCTCGCGCAGCTTGTCCAGACAATCCGTGACGTTTTTCAACTGGTCGCGGTAGCGCTCGCTGCTCATCACGAGGTCTCCCTCGGTGGTCAGCCTCCGTTTGTAAGCGGCGACGAATCGGTCGCGCACATCGCTGGGCAGCCCTTCCGACTCGAACAACGGCCACCGCAGTGTCACCTTCGAGTTCACCTTGTTCACGTTCTGCCCGCCGGGGCCCGAGCTGCGCGCGACGCCCCACTCGAACTCGCGGCACGAGATCTGAATTCGGGGTGAGACCTCAACAACGTCGGAATCGGCGGGAAACATGGCTGGGGGCAATCAATGTCTGGTTGGGAGCAATCAAGTCTCACTCATACTCATAATCGTAATCTTACTCCTAATCTTACTCCTCCTCTCCTGATCGGAATGAAGAGTCATGAAGAGTAAGATTATGAGTAAGAGTACGATTACGAGTAAGACGACATCCTGATTCGTGCGGTCGGCTCCGACAAGGCTGCGGCGGGTTTGGTTCGCTTGGTGGAACGATTGGGCGATCAGGCATAAACTCCCGCCGGACGGTTTCCACTCACTTTAGGATCGGCAAGTCATGTCCTTCCCCCGCATGATTCGTGTTCGCCAGAAATTTGATGCCCGCCGAGTGGCGGATGTCTCGGCGGAGGTGCAGTCTCAACTGGCATCGCTCAGGTTGGGTGAGACGATCCGCGCGGGACAGACGGTGGCGATCACGGCGGGGAGTCGCGGGATCGCCAACATCGGGAGGATCACCCGCGCGACGGTCGATCACGTGAAAAGCCTCGGAGGCGTCCCGTTCGTCGTGCCGGCGATGGGAAGCCACGGCGGCGGAACGGCCGAAGGACAGGCGGAGATTCTCGCGGGATACGGCATCACGCCCGAGGCCATGGGCTGCGAGATCCGGGCGTCGATGGAAACGGTCGTCGTCGATCGGACGCCGCAGGGGATTCCGGTTCACTTCGACAAGCATGCCTCACAGGCCGACCACGTGCTGATCGCGGGTCGAGTCAAGCCGCACACCGGCTTCGTCGGCGACATCGAATCGGGCCTCCACAAGATGATGCTGATCGGGCTCGGCAAACACGCGGGGGCGAAGATCTATCACCGCGCGATCGCCGATTACAGCTTCACGGAAATCGTCACGGCCGTCGCCGCCTCGGTCATCAAGAAGTGCCGCGTGGTGGCGGGCCTCGCGATTGTCGAGAACGCCTACGATGAGACCGCCCTCATCGAGGCCGTCTCGCCCGCGCAGTTCTTCGAACGCGAGAAGGCGCTGCTCAAGCTGGCCACCCAGTGGCTGCCGCGACTGCCGTTTGCTTCCACCGATCTGCTGATCATCGACCGCATCGGCAAGAACATGAGCGGCACCGGGATGGACACGAACGTCATCGGACGCAAATACAACGACCACGCCGCTACTGACAAGGACGTGGCCCGCTGCCGACGCATCTTCGTGCGCGGGCTGACCGAGGAAACGCACGGCAACGCCACCGGCATCGGCATGGCCGAGTTCACCAACCAGCGGACCGTCGATTCGATCGACAAAAAGATCACGGCGATCAACTGCCTCACCGGCCTGCATCCGACCGCCGCCATGACGCCGATTGCCTTCGAGTCCGATCGCGAAGTCATCACCGCCGCGCTGCTGACGGTCGGGCTGGTCGAACCGCCCCAGTCCCGGGTGATTCAGGTCTCGAACACGTTGCAACTGGCCGAATGCCTCGTCAGCGAAGCCTATCTTCCCGAACTCTCGGGGCGAGACGATCTCACCGCGCTGACCGAACCGACCGACATGGCCTTCGACGACCGGGGCAACCTGTTCGATGTCGCCCTCGCGCCCCACGGCTCGTCGCACCACTGACGAGGGACTCTCCCCGCAGCGGGACAGCCTGTTGTGCGTAGGGTGCGTGGACTCCTTCGAGTTCCAAATATGACTCTTTGAGTCAAGTTTTGGTAGGAGCGATCGTCTTGGCGAGTCTGTGGAGGAGTTGGGGGTTGTCGAGGTCGTTGGCGGTGGGGCGGATGACGCGGGACAGGC
>JANODP010000468.1:0-2380 GCA_031412755.1 Schlesneria sp.
GTGCCACACTTGGTCCTTCGTCAAACTGACCCACTACCCAATTGAGGCGACGGAATGCCGCCCGGAAAACCGGGATGACCCGCACGCCACTCGACGACGTCAAACATTCACACTCCGGCAGGGAGGCCGTACCGTGAGACACGAACCGAAATCGCTCAGCCAGCGGACCGAACAATTCTTCTTCGAGGAAGAAATCCCCTACGGTCTGGCATTGGTGCGAATCTTTCTGCCGCTGTCGCTGCTCTCGATGGCTCTGCCGCGCTGGTCGACGGCGCGCGAACTGTTTTCGGTCGAAGGAGCGACGGCGCCGCTGGCGGTCGGCTATGGCTATTTGAACTTCCTGCCCGAGTTCTCGGGTTCGATCGCGGTGGGCTTGTACGCGGCGATGGTCATGTCGCTGTGTTGCGCATCCGTCGGCTGGTGTACCCGCGCGTCGCTGATCATCTCGAACGTCCTGTTCACCTACTTCTGCATGCTGGACTGCGTCAGCACGATGACGAAGTACACGGTGATCGCAACCCACCTGCTGTTCATTCTGGCGCTGTCGGAGTGCGGCAGCCTGTGGTCGATCGATGCGTGGCTGGCCGGACGCCGGCGCTCGAACTGGCCGACCGGGCCTGCTCTGGAGCGACGGCGTTTCCCGGCGTGGCCGCGCCGGCTGATGCAGATTCACATCGGGGCGGTCTACTTCGGCGCTTCGATCACCAAGATGCACACCCCCACGTTCTTCACGGGCGACCAGTTGCAGTACTGGATGCAGACGCACCTCAATTTCCAGCATCCGCTGGGTGAGTACCTGAGCCTGTACCCGATCCTGCTGGTGGGGTTCTCGTACATTGCCATCGTCTGGGAAGTCACGTTCCTGTTCATCGCGTGGAAGAGCATGTGGCGGACGTTCGTGCTGCCGATTGGCGTCCTCTTCCACCTGATGACGATGCTGACGCTGGGGCTGATGCTGTTCCCGATCATCTGTTTCACCAGCTATCTGGCGTTTTTGGATGAGGATGACGTTCGGGAATGCTCGGCCTGGTACCGCCGTCAGGAGCGTCGCTTCGCGTGGATGAAGTCGTTGTCGCAGCGGGTGGCCGGTTGGCGCGATCGTCTCGGCGACCCGGTCGGTTGGAAGACGTCGTCCCGCGCGGCGTTCGTGTTTGGTCTGGCCCTGTTCTCGGTGGTGAATGTTGAGCTGGAACACTGGCGCGACCCGTATGGAATCCGTCGCCCCGAGGGGCCGCACGCGCTGACGCTGGCCGATCCGGCGGTCGTCGAAAAAATCCTGGCCCCGACCGAGCCGCAGCGCGATGAGGACATGTTCTTCGCCGTCGATACGGGGACGATTCTGGTGGGCGATCAACTGGCCAATCGGCGGCGCGAGTTCCGACAGGGCGAAACGCTGATCGCCCACTGCCATCTGACTCCGCCCCACGACGACATCTGGATCGAATGCCAGATTCAGGACGCCGAACATCGCATCATCGACCGGCTCGGAACCGTGGCCACCCGCGAGATGTTCCGGTCCAACTTCACGTACCCGATCGGCGATCAGATGGCGCCGGGCGAGTACACGCTCGTCATCGCCACCGGCGGACGGCCCGTCATGAAGAAGTTCATCAGCGTTCTGCCGCGGCACGGCACCGCCTCCGCGAACTGATGCGGTGGGATGAGGGATGAGGGGCGAGGGATGAGGTCCGTTCGGACTTGTTCGGTTTCTCTGATCTCTTATCCTTCCCGCATCATCCTTCATCTCCTCACCGCAGGGGCGGAACCCAGCGAGGATCAACACCGTGTGGTTCACCGAAAACGCCTGGCCGCCGATGTTGATCGCCGGTTTGGCGTCGCTCGTTTTTCTGGCGCTGTGGAACTCGAACCGGCGCGGCTTGCACCTGTTGGCGGCTCTCGGCTGCCTGCTGCTCTGTGCGGGTTTCTATCTCCTCGAACGGGCCATCGTCACCGAGGGCGAACGGTTGCAGAAGATCGTCGTCTCGCTCTGCGACGATTTCCGCAGGAAGGCCCCCGCGACCCTGAACTACTTTTCCAATGGAGCCCCCGGGTTGAAGGCGCAGGTTCTGGCCGCGATGGCGTTGGTCACCATCGACAAGGATTTGAGGCTGACCGATTTTCACACGACGCTGACGAACCAGAACTCGCGCGGCACGGTCCACTTTCGCGCGAACGCCACCCTGTCGGTCACCGGTCACGGCGGTGTCGGCCACCATCCCGCCCGGCTCATCCTGATCTTTCAGCGCGAACAGGGCGAGTGGAAGATCATCGACGTCGAACGGCTGCATCCGTTGACCGGTGAGAAAATGGACACGCTCGCCATCAACCCGGGTTGAGGGTCGTGGGTCCGTTTGACGAAAGACCAAGTGTGGCACGCCCT
>JANODP010000469.1:0-8566 GCA_031412755.1 Schlesneria sp.
GGGGGATTCGCTTCAGACAGAGTGACCGCTGGACTGACGACGACCGACTCCTGTTGGGATCACCAATTCCAACGTCTCTCGACCGCCTGCCCCCGCACCCTAACCCTCTACCCCGAAGACGGGGGCGAGGGGACCAGAAGACGACCACCAATTAGCGACTGCACCCGCGTGAGTCGAGCTTGGGAAACAGACAGGATTCGCAGTGGAGGAGGGGGCGCTCCTGCGAGTCCACTCCATGACGGAAATCCGGACGGGCAGGAGTGCCCATCGTCCAGAGACGTGACCGTCAATCGCATTGTCGCCCGAGGGGCAGGACCTTGCGGGTTTCGGCCATCGCATCGAACCTTGTCGGTTCTCTCTCTGTCCGTGTTGCGGATAGAGTACGGCTCTGCCTGGCTCGCCCCTTGTTTGGGCTGGCGGTTGAAGAGGGGACGTGGTTGGGTTTGAAACCTGTCCGTCTCTCACTTCAATGAGTCCTTGGCAGGTAAGAGACCTGCCCCCACGAGACGATGGTCGATGACTGATGCGATGGAAATTGAGGAGGCTTTGACGCGGACCATGATGGTCGATCGTCAGCGGCTGCGCCGGATGTGGGAGGGGGTGCAGGCGGCTCGTCGCAAGCAGCAGCCTCATGACCGGAACTTCGCCCAGTTGCAGACGGAGTTGGCGAAGTCGTGTCAGCGCCGCGAACAGCGCGTGAACGGCAGGCCGGTCCCGAAATACGACGAGATCCTGCCGGTCTGTCAGCGGCGCGAGGAGATCGCCGCCGCGATTCGCGATCACCGCGTGGTCGTCGTCTGCGGCGAGACCGGCTCGGGGAAGTCGACGCAACTGCCGAAGATCTGCCTCGATCTGGGACGCGGCGTCGACGGGCTGATCGGTCACACACAACCGCGCCGGATTGCGGCTCGATCTGTCGCCGCCAGGATCGCCGAGGAGTTGGGCGTTGCGGTGGGGCGCGAGGTCGGCTTCAAAGTCCGCTTCACCGACGCGACCTCGCCGCAGACGTACATCAAGCTGATGACCGACGGTATTTTGCTCGCGGAGAACCAGCACGACCGGTGGCTCGATCAGTACGACACGATCATCGTCGATGAGGCTCACGAGCGGTCGCTCAACATCGACTTCCTGCTCGGCAACCTGCACCGGCTGGTGCTGAAGCGGCGCGAGTTGAAGGTCATCATCACCTCGGCCACCATCGACGCGCAGCGGTTTGCCGACCACTTCCGCTCCGTTGCGGGTGTCGTGCCGGTGATCGAAGTGTCGGGCCGGACGTACCCGGTCGATATCCTCTATCGCCCGCCGCACGTGGACGAAGATGGGAACGAGCCGGACCTACAGGAAGCGGTCGCCGACGCCGTGGCCGAAGTCACGTCGTATGGTCCCGGCGACGTGCTCGTCTTCATGCCAACAGAGCGGGAGATTCACGAAGCGTCCAAGACATTGAGAGGCCGCACGTTTGGAGGCTCGAAGGTGGATCTGCTGCCGCTCTACGCCAGGCTCTCCGCCAACGAACAGCAGCGTGTCTTTCAGACTTCCTCCACACGACGCATCGTGATCGCGACCAACGTCGCCGAGTCCTCGCTGACCGTGCCCGGCATTCGTTATGTGGTCGATACCGGGACCGCCCGCATCAGCCGGTACTCGCCCAAATCCAAGCTGCAGCGACTGCCGATTGAAGCGATCTCGCGCGCGTCGGCGGATCAGCGGGCGGGCCGCTGCGGTCGCATCGGGCCGGGAATCTGCATCCGCCTCTACTCGGAAGAGGACTATCAGAGCCGCGAGCGGTTCACGCCGCCCGAAATCCTGCGGTCGAATCTGGCCGACGTGATTCTGCAAACGAAGACCTACGGGTTGGGAGCGATCGAGGAGTTTCCGTTCCTCGAACCGCCGAAGCCCGAGTCGATTCGAGATGGTTACAAAACGCTGTTTGAACTCGGCGCGGTGAACGACCGGCACGACTTGACCGACCTCGGACGCAAGCTCGCGCGGCTGCCGGTCGATCCGCGCATCGCCCGCATCGTCTGGGCGGCTCGCGACGAGCACTGCCTTGCCGAAGTGCTCATCATTGCCTCGGCCCTGGAGATTCAAGACCCGCGCGAACGACCGCTCGAAAAGCAGCAGCAGGCCGACGAAGCCCACAAACGCTTCGCCGACGAGGAGTCTGATTTCCTGAGCTACCTCAAACTGTGGGACTTCTTCCACGACCTGAAGAGCAAGCTCTCGCACAGCCAACTCCGCAAAGCGTGCCTGCAAAACTTCTTGTCCTGGACGCGGATGCGGGAGTGGGTCGAGGTCCATGCGGAACTGGTCGAGATCGTGCGCGAAAGTCTGGCGAGCGCAGAACTCGGAGCGCGGAGCGCGGAGCGAAAAGGCCCGCGCCGGGAGCCTTCCTCCCACTCCGCACTCCGCGCTCCGAGTTCCGCACTCGCCGAAAGCCCCCCTCACCCTAGCCCTCTCCCCCCCAAGGCGGGGAGAGAGGGGACAAGACAGACCGCCATCGTCTCCAAAATCGCCGTCTCCAACGAATGGACGCGGCGCAATGACTTCGGGGCCATTCATCGCGCGCTGCTCACCGGGTTCCTGTCGAGCATCGCGTTGAAGACCGAGACGAGCGAGTACCAGGTGGCGGGCGGGCAGAAGGGTTTTCTGTGGCCGGGCTCCGGACTGGCGAGCAAGAAGGTGAAGTGGATCGTCGCGGCCGAAATGATCGAGACGACGCGGCGGTTCCTGCGCACGGTGGCCCGCATCGACCCGAACTGGATCGAGCCGCTGGCCGGTCATCTGCTGACGAAGACCTACACCGAGCCACATTGGGACGCCGAGGCCCTCGCCGTGATGGCCCATGAAAAGGTGTCGCTGTTCGGATTGCTGATCGTCCCGCGCCGGCAAGTTCGATTCGGTCGCATCGATCCTGCCAGGTCGCGCGAGATGTTCCTGTGGCAGGGGCTGGTGCATGGCGAGTGGGGCGTGGCCAAGCCGGGGAATGGGACGAAAGGGAGTGATGAGACTGATGGGAGTCGTGATCGGACGAACAAGTCCCAGGCGTCCCATCGGCCAGCGGTCGTGATGCCAGATTTTCTTGTCGCCAATCGCGAACTGGTGAAGCGGCTGGACGAATTGGAGTCGCGATCGCGCAAGGGGAACCTGCTGCGGGATATCGATGCGCAGTTCGACTTCTACGCCGCGCGGATTCCTCCCGATATTCTGGATGGTGTCCATCTCACGCAGTGGTTGCGAACCGCATCGGCGGAAGAGCGGAAGCGCCTCGTCATGACCGACGCGGATGTGCTGGAAGAGGGTGCGGTCCCTTCGACGAAAGAGGCGTATCCCGACGCGGTGCAGATGCGCGGGCTGTCGCTGCCGCTGGCGTACCGACTCGATCCGGGCGGGGCCGAGGACGGCGTGACCGTCACCGTGCCGCAGGAGGGCTTGAACCAACTCGATGGCGAACGGTTGGGCTGGCTCGTGCCGGGGCTGATCGAAGAGAAGATCAACTTTCTGCTGAAGACGCTGCCGAAAGACCTGCGTCGTTCGCTCGTGCCGATTCCGGAGACGGCCGCGCGCGTGGCGCAGGTGATTCAATTCGGACAAGGTTCCGTGGCCGAAGCGGTTGCCCGTGCGGTCGAGCAGGTGACGGGAGTCGTCGTCCCGCGCGATGAGCTGCGCGACGACCGGCTGCCGTATTATTTGCGGATGCAGATTCGCGTGACGGATGGCAGCGGCAAGACGCTCGCCGCGGGACGCGATCTGGTCACACTGCGGCAGGAGTTGGGTGGAGCCGCCGCGAGCAGCTTCTCGTCGATCGACGAACCGCGCTGGAGTCGCGACGGCATCACCTCGTGGGACTTCGGCACGCTTCCGCCGGTGATCGACGTGAACCGAAGTGGCATCGTGCTGAAGGGGCATCCGACGCTGATCGACAACGGGATCGAGACCGTCTCGCTGCGCCTGGTCGATGCGTCCGCGCGGGCCCTGCACGAACTGCGGTTTGGTGTTCGGCGGCTGGTCTGTCTCGCCGCAGCGAGGGAACTCAAGCAGCAGGTCGACAACCTGCCGCAGCTCAACAACTGGACGCTGCTGTCGAAGACGTTCCCACAGCCGTTTCCGTTCCGCCAGCAGGTGGCCGAGTTGATCGCCGACCGTGCGTACCTTCCCGAAGCCAAACTGCCACGATCTGAACAAGAGTTCCGCGAGTGTTTGCGAGCGGGCCAGCTGCGGCTGGGGGTGGCGGCGGGCGAGGTCTCTCATCTGCTCGGTCCGCTGTTCGTGAACTTCTCCGAGATTCGGAAGACGTGGGAGAAGACGGCCTCGCCGCAGTGGCAGCCGACGCGGCTGGACGTGCATGCACAACTCGGGCAACTCTTCGCGCCGGGTTTTCTGGTGCGGACGCCGTGGGCCTGGCTACAGCAGTTCCCGAGGTACTCGAAGGGGATCGTGCTGCGCTTGCAGAAGCTGACCAGCGGCTCGGGGCCTCGCGACCAGCAGCAGTTGCCATCGGTCGTCCCGCGCTGGCAGCGAGGGATCGAACGCTTGAAGCAGCATCGCGCGCGGCAACTCTACGACCCGGAACTGGAAGCGTACCGCTGGATGACCGAGGAATATCGCGTCTCGATCTTTGCGCAGGAACTCGGCACGGCGGTCCCGGTGTCGGAGAAGCGACTCGACCAGCAGTGGACCAAGGTGGCGGAGTGACGGTGTTCGGCGACAACCCAGTGCAAAGTGAAAAGTGAGAATTGAAAAGTACAAAGTGAAAGAAGATCGACACGTCGGTAGACCTCCGGCCGTCCTTCATTTTGCACTTCGCACTTTTCACTTTACACTTCTCACTCGTCTTCCAGTTCGACTCACACACTGCGCTGCGCGGCATCCAGTTTCACCGCCGCCCCTCCCATTCGAGTGACCTCGCCAAATGATCGTGACCATCGACGGACCGGCCGGGACGGGCAAGAGCACCGTGGCGAGAATCCTCGCCCAGCGGCTGGGCTTTGAGTTTCTGAACACCGGGGCGATGTATCGGGCCGTCGCGTACGCGTGCCTGCAACGCGAGATCGAATTGGGCGACGGAGAGGCGGTCGGTCACGTGCCGTCGCAGCTCGAAATCGTCTTCGCCAACAACCGGCTGCTGCTCGACGGACACGACGTGACGGAGGCGATTCACGGACAGGAGGTGACGCAGGGGGCGTCGCTCGTCGCGGCGAACGCGATCGTGCGAGTCCACCTTGTCGAACTTCAACGAGCCGCCGCGCGCGGAACGGATCTCGTCACCGAAGGCCGCGACCAGGGAACGGTCGTCTTCCCGAACGCCGAGTGCAAGTTCTTCCTCACCGCGTCGGCGGAAGAGCGTGCGCTGCGCCGTCAGATCGAACTGCAAGCCAAGGGAGAGTTCATTCCGCTCGACGACCTCCTCGCGCAGCAGGCGGTGCGAGATGAAAGAGATCAAACGCGAGCCTGCTCGCCACTCGTGCCGGCACCGGACGCCGCCGTCATCGACACCACGCACATGACATTGGACTCCGTGGCCGCTCATCTGGAGACGCTCGTCCGCCAGCGGATCGAGGCACGAGACCGGTAGAGTAACGAAACTCAGATGAGTTCCGGGATCGGCGTGCCGTGGTAGAGGACCGGGACGGGGCGGCCTTCGTGCAGGAAGACTCGGTCGGTGGCGACGCCGAGCTGGCGGTAGATCGTGGCGAGGACGTCGTTGTAGTGGATCGGTCGGTCCTGAGGGATCTCTGCCCGGGCATTGCTGGTGCCGAGGGCCTGGCCGGTCTTCAAGCCGCCCCCGGTCAGCACGACCGAGAAGACGTCGCTCCAGTGATCGCGGCCCGCGTCCTTGTTGATCTTCGGTGTGCGGCCGAACTCGGAGACGATCGCGACCAGCGTTGAATCCAACAGGCCGCGCTCGGTGAGATCGTCCAGCAGCGTCGAGACCGCTTGATCGAGTCGCGGCAGCAGCGTGTTCTTCAGCGACGCGAAGTTGCCGACGTGCGTGTCCCAGTCCTGATTGTCCGAGAAGTTGACGAGCGTGAATGGCACCCCCGCCTCGGCCAGTCGTCGGGCGAGCAAGGCTCGCTGGCCGATCTTGTGGCTGCCGTAACGCTGACGGGTTGGCAGCGACTCTTGCGAGAGATCGAAGGCGTCTCGTGTCACGGGATGGCTGACCATGTCGAGGGCCGTGCGGCGGAACTGGTCGAGGCCGGTCATCGTGCCGCTGGCGTCGGACTCGCGCGAGATCGTGTCCAACCGCTGCAACAGGCCCTGCCGATCCTGAAAGCGGCCGACGTCGATGGTCGGCGACATCACCAGGTACGGCGGCAGTTGAAACGGGGATGTCGCATCGGTCGGCACGGGACCGGACTCGAACGGATCGAAGGCCATGCCGAGGAAGTGGGCTCCCGCGTACCGGACGCGATCGCCGAGTTGCCCCTTGTCCGGGACGCAGACATACGCCGGCAGGCCGGGTCGGCTGGGGCCTCGCAGTTTCGCGACGAACGAGCCGACTGACGGCTGATTGTTGCGGTTCTTCGTGGTGACGTTGGCTCCCGGATAGTCGTAGCCGGTCAGTACCCAATGAATCGCCGCCTCATGACTGGGCGTCCCGTGATGCACGCTGCGGAGGACGTTGAACCGGTCGGTCCTCGCCGCGAGTCGAGGCAGGTGTTCGCAGACGCGATATCCTGGCAGCGTCGTCGCGATGGAATCGAACTCGCCCCGATACTCACTGGGAGCGGTCGGCTTCATGTCCCACGTGTCGAGTTGCGAGCAGCCCCCTTGCAGCAGGATCACAATCGCGCGTTTGGCCGGAGCGTCTCCCGAGGCCGCCTGCGCCGATGAACTCAAACCCGCTGAGTTGAGTCCTGTGGCCAGACTGCCGATGGCGACACCGCCAGTCTGAAGGAATCGACGGCGGCTGGCCTCACGCGGCCTGTTGCCAATGGACTCGTCACGCGGCATGGAGGAATCCTCAGGCGAGTTCGGGAATGTGGTCGCCATACGAAATATGGATCGGGCGGCCCGCCGCGTCGTTGAACGTCTGGCGGTAGTCGATCCCCAGATGATGGAAGATCATCGAGCGGAAGTTTTGCGGAGTCAGTTCGCGCTGGATCGGGTGCTCGCCCATTGAGTTTGTGGCGCCGATGATCTGGCCCATCCGCTTGCCGCCGCCGGAGACGAGGATCGACATGGCGTGAGGCCAATGGTCGCGGCCCCAGTTGAGCTTGCCGCTGCTGCTTCCCTTTTGTTCATTGCCGCGCGGTGTGCGGCCGAACTCACCCGTGACGATCACAAGGACTTCCTCATCGAGGCCTCGCTGATAAATGTCTTCGATCAGCGCGGTGACACCTTGGTCGAGACCCGGCAGACGCTCGCGCATCGCGGTCGGCAGGTCACCGTTCACGGCGTGATCGTCCCAGTTATAGATCTCCTTGCCACCCGGCACGCCGACGGTGACAAAGCTGACTCCCGCCTCGACGAGCCGCCGCGCGAGCAACGCCTGCTGCGCCCAGCCCTCGCCATATCTCGCGCGGGTCTTCGGGTCTTCCTTCGAGAGGTCGAAGGCCACGCGCGCCCGGTCGCCACCGATAATCTCGAACGCCTGACGATTGAAGGCATCGAACGAACTCATCGCTCCCGCGTCGATGTCCGCCCGCAGGCGATCGATCTGGCCGAGCAGCGACTGGCGGTTTTCAAGACGGCGGCCGTCGACCGTCGCCGTGGCGTTTTGCAGACCCTTCTCGCTGACGGTTGGCGGGCGGTACATGTTGCTCCAGTACCCGGTCGCGGTCGTCGGCACGTAGTTGTAGTGAGTCGCCCCCATCCCGCAGGCGACCGGCATCCCGTCCGAGCACTGGCCAAAGACGCGGCTGACCACCGCCCCGATCTCGGGGTGGACCGACTCGTTCTTGGATTCGTCCCAGTTCGGATAGCCGCTCATCATGACGGGGATGCCGTCGTTGTGTCCGGCGTGGGTGTGCGAGCACGACCTGATCAGCGTGAACTTGTCGGCGATCCTGGCGTGCATCGGCAGCAGTTCGCAGATCTCCATCCCCGGCACGTTGGTCTGGATGGGCGAGAACGGCCCGCGCACCTCCCGCACGGCGTTCGGCTTGAGGTCATACGTCTCCAGATGCGACGGCCCGCCATTTTGCCAGAGGAGGATCACCGACTTCTTCGACGGTGTCGCCCGGTACTCGGCCGATTCAGCCGCGCGAGCCTGCATCCGAAACAGGTCCGCCAGAGTGATCCCGCCAACGCCGAGCGCCCCGACTCGCAGCATGTTCCGCCGCGTGATCCCATCACACAGCCGGTGCTGATTGGTAAGCAGGTCAAGCACTAGGAGGCCCCAAAAGAGTCCGTCTCACACCAAAGTCTAGCTCACACCGGAGCTACCGTCCGACCGCAGCCGGGCAGGGTCCGCATGGTAGCTTTGTCGGCGGGCGAACACCACGGCGATTACTGATTCTTGGGGGGTGTGCCAATACGAGGTGGCCACTGTTTCAGAGTCTCTGTTTGGACCGGAGTCAAGGGTAACAGGTGTTCGGGGACATGGGTGACACATTCCTCC
>JANODP010000470.1:0-1900 GCA_031412755.1 Schlesneria sp.
GGGCTGACGCCGCCCGGCTCACCTGCTTAGATTCCTTTGCGGGTCTACTTAGCGGTCACTTGTTGTTGATCGTCACGCCCGGCCAGTCGTCGGTGCGGAACGGTGTCAGCGGGAGACCGGCCTCGCTGAACATGTTGCAGATCGGATTGTCGGCCCACGCATAGCGGACAGAGACCGGTTCTTTGACCGCGTCGCTCCAGACCTCGATCCGACCATCGGGCAGCAGCTTGGCCTGAGCGTGGACGAACTTCTTATCCTCTCCGGCGATCGTGAAGCCGCGCGGTTCGGCCACGTCGAACGGACGCCAGCCGTTCCTGGGTGGAACGACGACGATGTGATCAAACGTCAGCACGATCTTTCCCGCCTGTTTTTCCATCGACTTGTAGATCGGGCTGCGCGGCGCGATCCCCTGGATTCCGTAGTCGTTGACCAACGCCCAGCGAGCCAGTCGTCGTCCGACATCGACCTTGTTCTTCGGGTGAATGTCCTTTCCTTCGCCGATGTCGATGATGACCGCTTCGCCGGTCTTTGGCAGCCGGGTCATCGTCATCGTCTGCGCTTCGCGCAGTTCGGCCCAGTCGCTGTCGCCCGGCTCGGCCTTCTCCGCCTTGAAGTCGGCGAGCTGCACCCAGTAGAACGGGAAGTCCCCCTGGCCCCACTCCTTCCGCCAACTGTCGATCATCAACGGGAAGAGATCGCGGTACTGGTAGGCCCGGCCGGCGTTCGATTCGCCCTGATACCAGATCGCCCCCTTGATGCCATAACCGAGGTGCGACTTGAGGACTCCGTTGTAGATGTTGCCCGGCCGCGCGTTGCCGTTCATTTGTTGATCGGGGTTGCCGGGCGGAATTGGCGGCGCCGGCTTGTTCTCGGCCTTCGCCTTTTCGACGGCCGCTTTCCAGTCGGCGAGTTTCGCCGCGTACTCAACCTTGGCCTTCGGATAGTTCTCCTCAATCCCAACCCAACGTTCCAGGAGCGGCTTGTACTTCTCATCGGCGGCGAGAAGATCGCGTCGCACCCAGGCCTCGCACGCGCTGCCGCCCCAGGCGTTGTTGATCATGCCGACCGGCACATCGAGCGTCTGATGAAGTTGCCGACCGAAGAAGTAACCGACCGCCGAGAAGCTTCCGACCGTCTCGGGCGTGCAGACCTGCCACTGGCGATCGTGAGTCCAGACCGGCTCCTGAGTCCCCACCTGCGGGAAGTTGATCATGCGCAGCTTCGGGTACTTCGCGGCCGCCTTTTCCAAATCGGCGTCGGTCGAGGAATTGACCGTCCACTGCATGTTCGACTGACCCGAGCAGATCCAGACTTCACCGACGAGGATGTCGTCGAACTTGACCTCGTTCTTCCCCTTCACGCTCATCACGTAAGGGCCGCCCACGGCGAGCGGGTCGAGCATCACCTGCCACTTGCCATCGGGCCCGGCCGTGGCTTCATGCTTCTGTTTGTCGATGGTCACCGTCACTGTTTCGCCGTGTTCGGCGGCGCCCCAGACTTTGTTCTTCTGTCCCTGCTGCAAGACCATGTGATTGCCGAAGACGTTCGGCAACCTCACCTCGGCCCGCGCATCACTCCCCGTCAGCGCGAGCAGCCCTGCACCTGCCAGCACCCAACGGCTCATCCTTCGTGTCCAATCCATTCGCATGAGACTGCTCCCCATTCCCGGTGTTCCTCTCGGTGGTACAGCAGCCGGTTGCGACTCGCATTTTTGCTTCGCGAGTTCACTCCCGGCAGCAACGTGGGCCGAGTATATCGGTCGCCCCCGATGGACAGAACCGAACGATGGCTTTGCGTGGAGGATGGGCACGAGTGACGTGCCCTACAAATCTACCGTAGTCCCGTCGCTCCGCCGACGGGAGGCTCGCGGAGATGGCTGGCACACTTATGGGGACGCTCG
>JANODP010000471.1:0-31088 GCA_031412755.1 Schlesneria sp.
CACGCGAATTCAGGGGACTCACGTCCCCCGCTCCGACGCCGGTTGTAGGAAGCCAATGTCTGTTGGCTCACACAATGCGCGGTCGCTTCTTGGGAACGCGATGCTGCCAGAAGAGCCGGTCTTCGGTGAGGAAGCCCATCCGCAGCGCGCAGCGCAGGCAGTACTTCTCGTCCTGACGGGCGACGTAGATTTCGCCGCTCAGGATCAGGTGAAACCAATCCTCGCCCGGATGCTTCGCGTAGCAGAAGTGACGCTCGGAGTCGCGTTTGATGTGGACGTCCCAGTCCTCGTGATCGGGGACGTACAGCCGCGTGTCGGGAATCGGATCGACAACCGGCGCGGGGGCGTTTTCCTCGCGCGGCTCCTCCGCGGGCAGGGTTTCCCGGAGCGGTTCCTCCTGCGGACGGACGTTCGTCGGCAAGTCCCCTTCCATCGTGAGCCCCTTCATTCCGGCAGCGGCTGGCCCTTGGTTTCCGGTGCCAGCCAGATGATGCCCATCCCCACGACGTACACCAGACTCATGACCGAGCAGGCGACGGGCAGGCCCCCCTTGAACATGCCGATCAGATTGCCCGCCTGCAGGGCGGCCACCGCGGCGAGGATGCGTCCGAAATTGAAGGCGAAACCCTGCGCGGTCGCGCGGACGTTGGTCCGGAACAGTTCGGGAAGGTACAGCGGCAGCCAACCATAGAACGAGGCGGTAAACCCTCCCGCAATGAAAACGGTCACCAGGAACGGCGTTCCAAATGTCTTGTTGGTCAGGAAGAAGATCAGTGCCGTCACGAAGGAGCCGAGGCACAACAGAGTGAACGTCAGGCGTCGGGAGATCATGTTTCCCATCAATGCGCCGACGATCGTGCCGACGATGGCCCCGAGTCCCGAAAAGATCTGGGCCTTTGCGCGAGCGGCGGTGCTGGCGGCCTTGACCTCCGCCTCCGGCAACTTGGCCTCGGTCGCCGCCGCCTTGGCGAGATCGTTCGCCCAGGAGGGTGCCCGCTGGATGGAGGCCCACGTTCCGATCAATGCCACGCCGCTCAGGCAGGCACCGATCAGCAGACGCTTCACCGTCGATCGAACCTCGTCCCTCTCACCGGGCGCTGCCGTTCGGCTGCGCTGCAGGAATCGCAGCACCGGATAGATGTAGCCGACCAGCGCGATCACCAACCCCACCGCCGAACCGGCGACGCGGATCGCCGGGTGGAATTCGCGCAGCCAGACGAACACGATCAGCAGCGCGCCCGCCGCGCCGACGAGGACTCCCAACAGATCCTTCGTGGCCCAATTGGATGTCGCCCCCTTGTCCCGCTGGTGTTGCCACTTTTCCGATTCGGGAACCGCCAGTCTGATAAAGAAGGTCAGGATCGCGGGAGCGGCTCCCAACATCATCAGGAGCCGCCAGCCCTGATTGGCGACGAGCCACGTGACCCATTTCTGCGACAACCCCAGGTCCAGCAAACCCGACTCGGCCGACTTGATGAAGCTCGCCAGCCCCAACGCGAACAACGCCACCAACAGAAAACCGACATTGGCTGCGGCACCGATCAACCCCGACAACAGGGCTCGCGACTTGTTCGGCCAGATCTCCATGACCAGGGCCACGCCGAGCGACCATTCACCACCCATGCCCAGCGCCGCCAGAAAGCGGTAACAAAAGAACTCCCCGGCGGATTGCGAGAAACCACAGACACCGGAGAAGACGGAGTAAGCCAGAACGCTCAGCGTCATCGCCCGCACACGTCCGATGCGGTCTCCCAACCAGCCGAACAACACGCCACCGGTGGACATCCCCACGAGAAAGCCCGCCGTCCAGATCCCTTCCCAAAGATCGATGATGCCCGGGTTGTTCTTGGCCGCTTCGGACAGCAGGTCATTCAACGCGGGACGGGCGACGAGAGGCAGCAGGCCCAACTCGAACCCATCGAACATCCAGCCGAGGAGCGCGGCGAGCAGAGCCATCCATTGGCCAAAGGTCGTTCCGGTGGCGGCGGGCTGCGTCGGCAAGGTCGGTTGGTTCACGGGCGAGTCTTTCGCGGAAGAGTTGTCGAGCACGAACGGTCCGCGATTGTGAAGCGACCCGCCTCGAAACGCAAACCGGGCATGTGGCGCGGTACGAGCGGGTCGTGTCCTCATTTGATGGTGACAGTCAGGATCAACCAGCCCGGCGCGCGCGGGTTTCGCGCGCTTGTTGAAAAAGGAGTGCCACGGCTGTGTCGGCCGTGGCGACTGCACAAGTCTCTCGAAATTCACACGGTGGACACAGCCGTGGCACTCGATCGATCTCTTTTCAACCGGCTGTCACTCGTCGGTGACGCAGCCCTCGGTGGCGCTCTTCACGTTCTTGATGTATTTGTAGAGCGTTCCGCGCGTGGCTTTCAGCGCCGGGGCGGTCCAGGCCTTTCGTCGCCGTTCGAGTTCCAGCGTGGAGAGACCGACGTCGATGCGGTTGAGCTTGGCATCGATCGTGATCATGTCGCCGTTCTCGACGAGCGCGATCGGCCCGCCGTCCTGTGCTTCGGGTGTCACGTGGCCGACGATGAATCCGTGCGACCCGCCCGAGAAGCGGCCGTCGGTGATGAGAGCCACGTGCTCGCCCAGGCCCGCTCCCATGATGACCGAGGTCGGCGTCAGCATCTCGGGCATGCCGGGGCCCCCCTTCGGGCCTTCGTAGCGGATGACGATGACGTCCCCCTTTTGGATCTGCTTCTGCTCCATCCCCGCCAGCATGGACTCCTCGGAATCGAAGACGCGCGCGGGGCCGGTGAAGACGAGACCCTCCTTGCCCGTGATCTTGGCGACCGCTCCGTCGGGACAGAAGTTGCCGCGCATGATGCGGATGTGGCCCGACGCCTTGATCGGCGTCTCGACCGGCACGATGACCCGCTGCCCCTCGGCGAGGCCCGGCAGCGACGACAGGTTCTCGGCCACCGTCTTGCCGGTCACGGTCAGGCAACTGCCGTCGAGAAAGCCCTTCTCCAACAGGTACTTCATCACGGCGGGCGTGCCGCCGACGTGGTGCAGGTCTTCCATCACGTACTTGCCGCTCGGTTTGAGGTCCGCGATGTACGGCACGCGGTCGCTGACCTTTTGGAAATCGTCGATGGTCAGCGGGACATTGACCGACCGCGCCATCGCGATCAGATGCAGCACGGCGTTCGTCGAACCACCCGTTGCCATCACGACGACCATCGCATTCTCAAACGCCGCCCGCGTCATGATGTCGCGCGGCTTGAGGTTCTTTTCGAGGAGGATGCGGATCGCCTTGCCCGCCGCCAGACACTCGCCCTCCTTCAGCGGATCGACCGCCGGGATCGACGAACTGTACGGCAGCGACATCCCGAGGGCCTCGATCGCCGACGCCATCGTGTTGGCCGTGTACATGCCTCCGCACGCTCCGGCTCCGGGAATGCTGCACCCGATGATTTCCTGACGCTCTTCGTCGGTGATGCGGCCCGCGAGGTATTCGCCATACGCCTGAAAGGCCGAAACGATGTCGAGCTTCGGATGGCGCGGCGTGCAACCGGCGCGAATCGTGCCGCCGTAGATCATCAGCGACGGCCGGTTGAGGCGGCCCATCGCGATCAGGCAGCCGGGCATGTTCTTGTCGCAGCCGGGGATCGAGATGTTGGCGTCGTACCACTGGGCCGACATCACGGTCTCGATGCTGTCGGCGATGATGTCGCGCGACTGGAGCGAGAACGACATGCCGTCGGTCCCCATCGAAATCCCGTCGCTGACGCCGATCGTGTTGAAGCGCATCCCGAGCAGCCCCGCCGCCTGAACGCCCTCCTTGACCTTGTCGCCGAGCTGGTTGAGGTGCATGTTGCACGGGTTGCCGTCGTACCAGACGCTGGCAATGCCGACCTGGGCCTTGTCCATGTCTTCGCGCTTCAGGCCCGTGGCATACAGCATGGCCTGCGACGCCCCCTGCGAGCGGGGTTGAGTGATCCGGGACGAGATTCTGTTCAGGGCTTCGGGCATGATGACTCTGCTGGAGGAAGAAGAAGGATGAATCGGGCGGTCATTTGGCGGCGTGTCATGGGACGAATGAGACCAATGCGACGAATGGGACTTGCAACCTGCGAGAGCTTCATCGGTCCCATGAGTCCCATACGTCCCATCAGTCGCGCAACCTCGTGGATCGACCTCTACGGAACGAGTTCTGAAGGATGCGGCGTCCGATCGACGCGGGGCAGGACTTTGGGCTGGTAAATCGTCGTGTAGGCGGTCGCCTTGCGGTGTGCGTCGACGGCGGTCTGGTCCGCCCAGTGTTCGTTCAAGATGAAGACCTTCGGGTCGTTGTGGGAGTGATAGACCTCAAACCGCAGACAGCCCGGTTCGGCCCGCGAAAGCCGCCCCTGTTCCGACAAAAGCGACTGAATCTCGGGGACGTCGCCAGCGTCCTTCACCGTCAGAATCACATTCAGGTAGATCATGGTCCGTTTTCCAAAGAGGCTCCAATAGCAATGCCGCGAGAGAATACCAGCCACCTCGGGACGAGGCCAGCATCCGTGTCGGTGCGCCGGTTCAAGCCGTCGGCCTGAGAACCTGCCGCGATTCAGCGATTGCCGGCAAGTTTGGTCAGTCTCGCGCTTGTCGTTCGTCGTTCGATGACCATAATGCAGTGGCTTCCCATGGGAACCGGCCGTTCCTTCCACCCAGGGGCAGACGCCCCGCCAGACATCTCTTTAGTAAAGGTGCATCCGATGCGCACGCTGTTGAATTGGTCCGCCTCCTCGATGAAGGTGGCGGCTGTCGGAATCAGTTGTCTCTGTCTCGCCGCCGTCGGTTGTGGCGGCGTCGTTCCCGCCATCACCGTTTCGGCGAAGACCTCCCCGCCCGCTCCGGCAGCACCGGTGTTGGTTGCCGCGGTTGTGGGCGAGAGTGCGACCATCACCAACGCAGCCACAGCGGTCGGAGCGGCAACCGCGACGGCAGCGGGCGACTGGGGCACGATCAAGGGACAGATTCTGGCGGGCGGCCCGGTGGCACCGCTGAAGCTGCTCGTCACGAAGGGCGATGCATCGGCCAAGGACTCCGCGGTCTGTGCGGCTCTGGACGTGCCGGACGAGTCACTGGTGGTCGATGCCAAGACGGGCGGAATCGCCAACGTTGTTGTCTATCTGCAAAAAAAGCCTGCCGCGGTTCATCCTGATTTGGAGAAGAGCAAGGATGCTGAAGTAGTCTTCGACCAGAAGGGTTGCCGATTCCTGCCGCACGTGCTGCTCGTTCGGACCGATCAGAAGGTGCGAGTGCTATCGGGCGACGCGATCGCTCACAACACACACACTTATCCGCTGAAGAACAAGCAGGAGAATTTTGTTGTCGCGTCGAATGACCGGATTGGCGTCGCGGTTCCCTCGGTGGGTATCGTCGAGCGTCTCCCCGCGAAGATCGGCTGTGACATCCATCCGTGGATGCAGGCGTGGTGGGTGATCCTCGATCATCCGTACGCCGCCGTCACCAAGGATGACGGAACGTTTGAGATCAAAGATTTACCGGTGGGCGACCACGTCTTTACCGTCTGGCAGGAAAAGGTTGGTTACCTCGACAAGATGTACAAAGTGACGGTCAAAGCGGGAGCCAATGAACTCAAGCCGATGAAGGTTCCCGTCGAAACCCTGACCAAGTAGTTGCCTCGACTACTCCATTCCGAGTACTTCTTGAAATCCAATCCTCAAACTCTCCAGCCCTCGCAGGCGAAATGACTGCGAGGGCTTTTTCGTCAAGAGCGGAAAGCGGTCTGGCGGCACCGGCCGAGTGGAATCACGAATCTTCGGAACTTCATCTTGGAAGGATCGGCAGATTCGGCTAGTTTTCGCCGCGAGCCTGGTCTTGCGGGATCGGCGCAAGCCACGGAAAGGCTGCTTCTCGTCATTCAGAAAGGAATCTGCACCATGCGTCGTTGTTTGTCTCGCTTCACGGATGTTGTTCGTCGCGGGGGGATGCGACTGGCCGCGTTGGCGTTTGCCGGCGGCTGCCTGTTCGCCTTCGCCAGCGACTCGTTCGCGCAGGGGACTCCCGCCCAGCGCACCACGTACACGCGCGACCAGCAGCGCGGAATGATCGATGACTTCAGCACCTCCCTGCAAGACCGCGACCGGAACCGCCGCGCGATCAATGATCGCGCGTTTCCGAACACACCGGCCGGGGGAGTGACCGCCGAGTTGAAACAGCTTCGCCCGCTGATTCGTGACTTCTCGAACGATGCGTCCCAGTTGACGTACGCTCTGAACGAGCAGATTCGACAGACGCCGGCCCTGCGGACCCTGTACACCGACGCACTGCGCGTCAGTGCCGAGGCCGTGGGCCTCGACAAGCGTGCGAACCAGGTGAACGATCATCGCATGCTGGCGGAAGAGATTCAGACGCTCGACGCCGATTGGCGAGAACTGGCCTATCGCATGGAGGGCGTGCGCGGCTTGCAGGCCGAGATCCGCGACCTGGTTGCCCATCTGAACGACGGCGGTGAACAGATTCGCAAATCGTTGAACATGCAGCCGCAGCTCAACCGTCAGGGTTTGTATCTCAAGACGGCCAGCCTAGCCGGTGAACTGGGGAATCTGCTCGACGACATCAATGCCGAACTCGGTCGATCGAAGAACGGGCAGCAGTACGCCATGCAGGGCAGCCGCATTCGTCAGGAGGTGCTCGGTCTGGCATCGCTGGCCCGCGACGATCAGGCCGACACGGGTCTCATCGTGGATGAGTACAAGCGAGTCGAAGCGATGTGGCTGCCGCTGGCCGTCAAGTTGCAGTCCGAAGACAACCGTTACCTCGAACGCAGTCTCCGCCGCATCACGCAAACGTCGGGTGAGATTCACCAACTGCTGCTGTTGCCGCAAAAGGTCGATAAGCAACAACTTGTCTACTTGACGTCTGGCCTCAAGAAGGACATCGACGAGTTCTTCGAGCGGACGCCGCTAATCCTCGTGATGCACCTGCCCAAGGCCAAGTCGGCCTTGGCGACGGCGGATCAGTTCTACGGCGTGTGCGAACATTTCGTGGACGTGGTGAACAACAGCGACAATGTCGATGAGATTCTCGATTCGTTCCACTACATCGAGCAGGCTGAGAAGAGCTTTAACGAAGTCTACAACCCGATTGACAGCGATCGCGCCATCGCCGTGTTGCAGCGGATCGACCAGACGGTCGGCACGATCCGCACGTCGCTGCAGTTGCAGCGGGAGGACTTCAACCGTCCGGCCGCCAACGATCTCGCCGCGTCCATTGAAAACCTGACCGAGCAACTCGATTTCGCCACCAAACGCTGGCTCACCGACGATCGCCAGCCGTTCGGCAAAGTTTGCCTGCAGGAAACCGCCCGCCTGGCCGATGCGGCGGCGGCCCTCCATCAGGATCTGGTGCGGGGCGTGCCGATCACTCAGCTTCGTCAGGAAATCGACGCGCTGTACGACAACTGGCGGACCGTGTACGGCTACCTCGTGAAATGTCAGACGGATGACCGGCCGACGCTGGGCCGTCTGTCATCGCGCCTCACGCCCGCCCTCGTGGAACTGCGGACGATCATCACGCAGTGAACACGTTGACGCGGTGATTTGGAACCACGGCCCGGCTTCTTCCGAGAAGCCGGGCCGGTTTATTGTCGCCCCGCCGTTCCTTGACGCCCGGACACGGATCGCGAACATGGCGGTTCGCTTTGGATCTGGGAACGCATTCCGGAGGATCGGTGGATGTTGCGAGCGGATGACTTGTACTCGGAATTGACCCGGCTGCTGCGCGAGGCGGCGCTGCTCGGCTCGTGCAGCAACGTGCTCGGGTGGGACGAGCAGACGTACATGCCCGAGGGGGGGACGCAGTTTCGGTCGGAACAGTTGGGCCTCATCGCGGGGATGACTCACGAGCGGGCAACGTCTCCGCGGATTGGCGAATTGCTGGGCGAGCTCGAAGCGGCGGGAGACCTCGGCGATCCCGCTGGCGATCGCGCGGTGAACGTTCGCGAGGCGCGGCGGTCCTACAACCGGGCGACCAAACTGCCGCGCAGGCTCGTCGAAGAGTTGTCGCGCACCACGACGCTGGCTCAGCAGGCCTGGGTCACGGCGCGAAAAAATTCGGACTTTCCGCACTTCCTGCCGTGGCTCGACAAGATGATCGGGTTGAAGCGCGAGGAGGCGCAGGCGATCGGCTACGGCAGTGGTGTGCCCTACGACGCGCTGCTCGACGATTACGAACCGGGCGCGACGACCGCCGAAATCACGCGGGTCTTCGCTCCGGTGCGCGAGGAACTGGTGAAGCTGGTCGCCGCGATTCATCACTCCGCGAAGCGGCCCAACGTCGAGATCCTCACGCGGCACTATCCGAAGACGCCGCAGATCGTGCTCGCCGAGGCCGCCTCCAAGGCGATCGGATTCGACTTCGAGCGGGGCCGCATCGACGCGTCGGCTCATCCGTTCTGCAGCGGGTTTGGACCCGGCGACTGCCGCCTGACGACCCGTTACAACGATCATCACTTCCCCTCCGCGTTCTTCGGCGTGCTGCACGAATCGGGTCACGGCATCTACGAGCAGGGCTTGCCGGCCGACAACTTTGGTCTGGGTTGCGGTCAGGCCACGTCGCTGGGCATTCACGAATCGCAATCGCGCATGTGGGAGAATTTCGTCGGCCGCAGCCGGGCCTTCTGGACGTACCTGTACCCGACCGCCCAGCAGGCGTTTCCGCAGGCGCTGGGCCAGGTCGGCTTCGACGACTTCTGCTTCGCGATCAACGAGGTCAGTCCGTCGTTCATCCGCGTCGAGGCGGACGAAGTCACCTACAACCTGCACGTCATGCTGCGGTTCGAGATCGAACAACTGCTGATCGCGGGCGACTTGAAGCCAGCCGACGTGCCCGGAATCTGGAACGAAAAGTTCCTGCAGTACTTCGGCCTGACGGTGCCGAACGACGCGCACGGCTGCCTGCAGGACATTCACTGGAGCGGCGGGTTGCTCGGCTACTTCCCCACGTATGCGCTGGGCAACATGTACGCGGCCCAGTTCTTCAACGCCGCGCGACGGGACCTCGGCGACCTGGATGAAATGTTCGCACGCGGTCAGTTCCAACCGCT
This sequence comes from Schlesneria sp., assembly GCA_031412755.1. GTDB lineage: Bacteria > Planctomycetota > Planctomycetia > Planctomycetales > Planctomycetaceae > Schlesneria. The sequence goes on from JANODP010000471.1 coordinate 9,062, forward strand.
CAAATCCTGGCTGAACGAGAAGATTCACAACCACGGCAAACGCTATCCTGCGAGACGACTCGTCGAAGTTGTCACCGGCCAACCGTTGTCACACCAGCCGTTGATCGACCACTTGAACCGAAAGTTCGGCGAACTGTACGGATTGATGTGACACGTGTCGTTTCGTGAATCCACCGCTTTGTCCTGCACTGTGGAAAAATGATGAGTCACCGGCCGGAATGAGATGCCGGACGATTTCCCCCATCGAGGAACAGTCCTGATCATGTCCGGTTACCGATACGACACTGTTTCCGAGAAGTCTCCCATGCCCGGCCGCTCACTCCTGGTGATGATCGTGCTCGTGGGTCTCGCCGCGGCGGCATTCACGGTGATGTTCAAGCGGGAGATGAAACCGAATCACGCGCCGTCCAATTTTCACGCCAAGCCGGCTCCCGCGATCAAGGCTGAGGGATGGCTGAACGGTCCCGGCCCGACAGATGACGAATTGAAAGGGAAGGTCATCGTCCTCGATGCGTGGGCCTACTGGTGCGGCCCGTGCCGCGCGGCAGCTCCCGAACTGATTGCCCTGGAACGGAGGTATCATGATCGCGGTGTCGTGTTCCTTGGACTCACTTCGGAGGGCGAAGATCAACTGGCCAACAGCCGCCGCTTTATCGAAGTGACGGGGATCACCTGGCCCAACGGCTACGGAGCCGTGGAAACGTTGCAGGCTCTCAACTCTGACTTCATCCCGCAAATGTGGGTCGTCGATCGTCAGAATCGCATCGTTTGGGATGTCTCGTCGAATGAACGGATCGAAGCCGCCCTCGATCGAGCGTTGGCGGAGACTCCATGAAGCCGGATCGGCCGCAATGCGGAAGAAACGTCGGGCGGAGATTTCGTGGCCCGTGGTTCTCGATCCAAATCACCGTCATCTTGGTTCTGATGGCCGTCGCCTGCAGGGTCTCGTTCATGTTCTTCGGCGCACAGAACCCGGTTGGTCTCGTGAACGGACGGCTTCGGCCGTGTCCGAGTTCTCCCAACTGTGTCTGCTCGCAGGACGACGACGCCGGGCACCACATTGAGCCGCTGCGGTTTACCAGTTCACCGCGCGAGGCTTGGGATCGGCTGCAGGCTCTCGTCAAGACGCTGCCGCGCACGCGAGTCGTCGCGCGCGACGAGCACTACCTCCACGTCGAATTCACCACGTTCGTGCTGCGATTCGTGGACGATGTCGAGTTCCTGCTGGATGAAACCAACTCGGTCATCCACGTCCGATCGTCGTCTCGCGTCGGCCATTCGGACCTCGGCGCGAACCGAAAACGGATCGAAGCGATTCGACAGCGCTGGTGAGAATTCGCCTCGCCGAATGACACCGGGTAAGAGTTTCTTCCCGTGACCACGACCGAGATGAGATGTCAGACAACTCATTGTGATCAGTACTTTCGGTTGAGTTTTTCGCGCCTCAGACAAATCCGGGAGAATTCCTCGCAGACGCTGCGTCTGTTCGTTTACCTTTTTAGGGCATTCGCTGCGACCGTGATTTGCGGGCAGGCTTGGCCAGTTTTCCGGACCGGCACGCTCGACATCACCTTCCCGTTCTGCTGAACTTACCCCATCGACCGAACGAATCGACTCAAGGACTCCGTTCATGCAAGCGACTCGGCTTACGAGACTTGTGGCCACGTTCGCGCTGGCCGTCACGCTGGCTTGTGGCCCGCTGGCCTTCGGGCAGGCGAATGGCAAAGTTGGGGAAGGCTCGGGTGAGGCCAAACCCGCCGCCGAAAAGTCGTCTGAACGGCTCATCTACCTGCCGTTCAAGAGCTTGAAGGCGGTTTTTGAGAAGCCCGACGGAAGCGTCTTCATCCCGTATGCCGATTACCTCAAGCTCATTGAGCAGGCGCTGGGGACCGGGATGCGGAAGGCCGATCAACCGCCGGTCGGAGGTGTCATCACCTCGGCCATTTACACGGCGAAGATCGAAAAGGATGTCGCTCAGATTTCGGCGACACTCGTGGTGCAGGCCCTCGACAAAGGCTGGGTCGAAGTTCCGGTGAAGTTTGGGGAAGCGGCCATCGGCAAGTTGACCTCCGACTCGGGCAAAGTCTTGCTGCGCGGAACGGGCAACGGGACGTACTCGCTCCTGCTGCCCACGCCCGGCGAACACAAGGTCCAACTCGAACTGACGGCGCGCGTGCGGACGGCCCCCGAGGGGAAGAGCCTCGACATGGATATCCCTCCCGTGGGGATCACGACGTTTGAATTGGTCGTCCCCGAGGCGGATCAGTCGATTGAACTCAAGCCGAAGCTGATCGCGGACGCCATCGCGGTCGCGGCCGGTGCGAAGGAGACGAAGATCAAGGCGAGTGTCGGCTCGACCGAGAAGCTTTCAGTCCGCTGGCATCCGCGCGTCGGCACGAAGCCCGACATGGAACTGCTGGCGAGCGTCACCAACCTGACCCTGGTCACCGTCGAAGATGGCCTCGTCCATACGGACACCTGGCTGACGTATGACGTGCTGCGCGGTCAGCTGGAAAAGGTCAGGATCGCGGTCCCGAAGGGGCAGCGCATCCTCGACATCACCTCCGACGCGAAGGTCAAGGAATGGAAGGCGGTCGATGAGGAGAATCGCCAGGTCGTGACCGTCGAACTGCTGAGCCGTCTCGATGGCAAGGTGAATCTCGAAGTGCACACCGAGCTGTCCGATCCGACCGAAGCGTTCGATGTCGCCGGGATGGAGGCCGCCACGGCGTATGGCATTCACGCCCTCGACGTGATCCGCGAGAGTGGCACCGTCGCAGTGAAGCAGGGGAGCGATCTGACGCTGACCGTCGAGGAGCAAAAGGGGCTGCTGAGAATCGACGAGAGCGAAGTTGATGCGAAACTGAAGCGGCCCGGCGCGCTGTACTACAAGTTCTACAGCCCGGCCTTCCGGTTGAAGCTGCTCGCCAAGCCGGTCGAACCGCGGCTGATCCTCGATCACGCCTCGCAGCTTGTCTTCCGCGATGACCAATTGCGGCTGAGGTCCATCGCCAGCTTTGCCATCGACCGCGCGGGCGTCTTCGAGCTGAAGTTCAAGCTGCCCGAGAACGTCACCGTCGAGAATGTCGTCTGCGACAGGATGAAGCAGTTCGATGTCTCACCCGACAAGACGACACTCACCATCAGTCTGCGCGAGAAGACTCAGGGCTCACTCGTCGTGACGGTCTTCGCCACGCGGTCGCTCGATCCGACGGCCGAGAAGACCGACCAGGTGCTGCCGCTGCTCGAACCGGTGGGCGTCGAGGTCGAGAACGGCAAGGTCCAGGTCTACGCGCCGGAAGCCCTGGACGTCATCACCGATGCCGAAAAGCTCGTGGCCGTGCAGCCCGATCCGGCTCCGCAACCCGAGGCCGTCGCGAACGCGCGGCTCGTCTCGTCGTGGATTTACAATCGCAGGCCCGTGGAGATTCCCGTCCGCACCGTGCGCAAACCGACCCGGTTGACCGCCTTTATCGGGACCAAAGCCGATGTGAAGCAGGGGCAGGTGCAGGTCACGACGACTCTCACTTACATCATCGAGTACGCCGGGATCGACACGTTCCGCTTCTCGGTCCCCGAAGCGCTGGCCGACAAGGTCCAGATCAGTTCGACGGCGGGAGGAGCCGCGCCGCCGATCAAGCAGAAGAGTCGGGCGACCGCCGCCGTCGAGGGCTGGGTGACGTGGACCGTCGTCATGCAGCGCGACGTGCTCGGTTCGCAGCCGTTCGAGATCACGTACGACCTCGCCCCGACCGCCGAAGCCGATGGCAAGACCGAGAAATCGGCCATCGAAGCCATTCGGGTCCTCGATCCCTACGACAAGGCGGACGGGCCGCTGGGGAAGCGGGACATCACGGTCTCGCGCACGATTGGTGAGATGACCGTCATCAAGGACCGCGCGCTGTCGGTCTCGGCTGCGGCCAGCGGTGGCGACGCGGAACCGATTGACGTGCGCGAACTTCAGCAGTTGAGTCAGGACGGTTTCGTCGCCTTCCGCTACTTCAAACAGCCGGTGAAGCTCGACCTGACCTCGAACAAGTTCGACGTGCAGGGAGTGATCGAGACGGTCGTGAGCAAGGCGCTGGTCGAGATGGTTCTCGACCGGGCGAGTACGGCGACCTATCGCGCCCGCTACGTGGTGAAGTCGAGCGAACGACAGCGGCTGCGAGTCGATCTGCCGGCCGGGATCGAACCGCTCGGCGTGATGGTCGATCGCAAGCCGGTGGCTCTCGAAAAGTCGGACGACAAGGCCCGCGATGGCTGGAACGCCTACTTCGTCAACGTCGCGCGCACGAAGTCGTCCGACGAAGCGTTCTCCCTCGCCATCCTGTTCCGCAATCCGCTCGAACCGAAGGCGTTTCAGTCGGCGGGAGGCAAGTTGAAGTTGCGGCTGCCCATGGTCGGCGGTGCCGACGCGAACGGCGTCGCGGTCCAGCAGCTTCGCGCGGCGGTGTGGGTTCCCGACGACTATGCCCTGGTCGGTACTCCCAAGAACTTCAGCGTGATGACGCGGACGAAACTCGGCGCGTTGCTGGTCCCGCGCAACAAGAACGTTCTTTCGACGCAGGACCTCGACGGTTGGATCGGCAGCGATTCGGGCGGCATCTTCGACTTTCCGATCGAAGGCCGCCGCTACGACTACACGAACCTCGGCGGTCGCGATTCGAGTGAGAAGGACGGGCAATCCAGTCCGCTGCGCACGATCGATCTCGGCTGGTGGCATCTGCCCTTCTACACGTGGATCGTCAGCGGCGCGATCGTGCTGATCGCCCTCGTCCTGCGAGGTACCTCGTGGGAGAACAAGCTGACGCTGCTGATCGTCGCCACGTTTGCCGCGGCCGCGTATGGCATGAAGGATGTCGATCTGGTGACCCACGGATTGGCGGTCGCCTCGTATGGCCTGGCCGCATTGATCGCGATCTGGCTGATTCACTGTCTGCTCACGGAACGAAAACGACCGGCGACGATGGTCGCTCTCGCCACGCCAAGTGCCCCGCCGCCAGTTGTATCGCCAGCAGTTGTATCGCCAGCAGTTGTACCGCCGCCCGCAGCATCCACAAACGAGGAGTCTGCCAGGACGATGGAGATCGAGGACGACCAGCCAAAGCCCGGCTGAGGCAGGAAAGTGGAACCACAAATCTCACGAATGACACGAATCTGAAGAGGAAGGCGATCAGGCGGAGGGCGAATGCGGAAGGCGAAAACGACCACAGATTTCACGGATGACACAGATAGAAGGCAAAGGCGGGAAGACGGTGAACGGGTCTGCTGGTTGCCCACCACTTTTGCTGCGTCTTACCACCACAGTCTCTTCGTCTTATCTGTGCCCATCCGTGAAATCTGTGTGATCCGTGGTTGCCTTCCTCTTCGCCTTGTTTCCGTTCTTCAGATTCGTGTGATTCGTGGTTCAGAAATCCGAGGACTCTCAGTTTGAACATGCTCCACCCAACGAGGGGACTACGATGGTGAGTCGCCTGCTTTCCAGATACCTGATCGTGGTCGCGTGCTTTGTGGCGTGGCCGTTTGCCCCCGTTGCGGACGCTCAGCCTCGAGACCTCGCCACCGAACTCGGCGATGCGCGGCGCGTCTTCGTGCCGGCGGAAGACCTCGACGTGGTGGTCGAACGCGACAAGCGCGGGGCCATGCTGACGAAGGCCAAGTTTGAGGAGTTGCTTGCGCTGGCGAAGGCCAACGCTGCCAAGGCTCCTCCCGCGGACGTGCCGCTGGTGCTGACGAACAGCGAGTACGCGGCCCGGGTGGTGGGCGATCAGTTGCTGCTGAGCGTGACGGCCGAGCTGACTCAGTTTGCGAGTGATTGGCAGTCGGTTTCGTTTGCGATGCAGCGGTTGTCGATCGAGAAGGCGACGCTGAACGATGAGCCGGCGATGATCGGCCGCAATCAGGATGGATCGGTCGCGCTGCTGTCGGAGAAGCCGGGGAAGCACACGCTCAAGCTGGAGTTGTCCACGGAATTGAACAGCCTCGGCAGCGATCAGGTGGCGGCGTTCTCGCTGCTGCGTGCGCCGAGCGGTTCGTTGTCGGTGACATTGCCTGCGGGGAAGAGGCTGCTGGTCGGGGCACTTCAACTGGAGCGGCCCGCGCCGCTGGAGCAGGCGGCCGATTACAAGGTCGCCATCGGCGGAGCGCCCGGCATTCAGCTTCGCATCACGGATCGGGCCGCCGAAAATGCGGCCGATGCGCTGACGTTTGCGACCACCGGCTACGGCCTGCATGTCGCGCCGGGCGAGGTGACCTGGCATGCCCTCACGAATCTGCAGGTGTTCGGCAAGCCGGTGGACAAGCTGACGTTCTCGGTGCCGAGCACGCTCGAAATCGCCGATGTCGAGGCGACGGGTCTCGAAGCGTGGGCGCTCACCGATGGCGAGAAGCCTGCCGGGGCGGACAAGCCCGCGACGACGATCATCACGCTGACGTTCGGTCAGGCGTTCGAGGGCTCACGCAAGATTTCGTTCAAGGGGGTGATGGCGGTTGAGACGGGGAAGCCGTGGGCCGTGCCGCCGCTGACCATTGCCAACGTCACGTCGCACATCGGTCAGGTGATGGTGCAGCATCCGGCGGGAGTCCGGCTGCGCGTGGAAGAGACGAGCGGCGTCAGGCGGGCGACTCAGGGTTCGAAGCCGACGGCCGACATGCCGGACGAGATGTCGAAATTGAACGCGACCGAGTTCCTGCGGTTCGACGTGTGGCAGCCCGACTTCCTGTTGCGACTGACCACGCAGCCGAAACAGCGCGAGGTTCAGGCGGCTGTTGCGGCGGTGCTGGATGTCAATGCGACGGGCCTCGATCTGCAATCGGCCATCACGGTCGAAACGCATTTCGCGCCGCTGTTCGAACTGGACCTGCGGCTGGCCGCCGACTGGACGATCCTCACCGCGACGCGCGACGACAAGCCGCTCAAGTGGCAGGTGCTGCCTCAGGAGGCGGGAGTCAATCAGCTTCGCATCCTGCTCGATCCGCCGCTGGCCGCCGAGTCGAGTGGTACCGTGAAACTTTCCCTGCGGCGCGACGTCCCCGGCTGGCCGGTCGAGGCCGAGCCGATCACGGTCGATCTGCCCGAACTGTTTCTGCCGCAGTCGAACCTGTCCGAAGGAGCCTTGATCGTGCGCGGCGACGACGATCTCGATCTGGCGGCGCTCGATTTGAAGGGCCTCGACACCGTGCCGCTCAAGGCGGACTACGAACGATTGCGGTTCCAGTCGCAGGACACGCGGTTCAGCGGGCAGCTCAAGGTCACCCGCAAACCGAGCCGCCTGTCGGCGCAGACCGTGGTGTTTGGTCGCATCGACCCGCAGACAACGCACACGTTCGTTCAGGCGATTGTCGAGGTGCAGGGGGGCGGCGTGCGGACGCTCAAGGTTTCGCTCCCCGAAGCGGCGGGAGCGTCGCTGCGGTTTCAAGCAGTCGGGGCGCAGATCGTCGAACAGAAACCGGCCGCTCCGCAGAATGGCGAGCGTCTCTGGACGTTGCAGTTCGACCGGCGCGTGCGCGGCCAGATCCTGCTGACGTGCGACATCGAGTCGTCGCGCGGTGAAGCGGCCTCGTTTGCGGTCCCTCAACCGCGCTTCGTCGAGGCGGAGCGACAGAACGGGTTCCTGGCCGTCGAAGCGGGGGGCGAGCAGCGGCTGACAATGGAGGCGAAGGGGAGCGACGGCGCGGCGCTGGCCGAAGTCGATCCGCTCGATCTGCCCGCCGTCTATTACCTGCCGAAGGAGCGGATCGTCGCGGTCTATCGCACCGTCTCGGCCGGAGCGTCGCTGACGCTGAGCGAAGAGCGGTTCGACAAGCTCGCGGTTCCGACGGCCGTCTGCCAGCGGCTCGACGTGACGAGCGTCCTCGGCCGGACGGGTGAACTGCAACATCGGGCGACCTTCCAACTGACCGCCGTCGGCGTGCAGGGCCTGCGCGTCACGCTCCCCAAGGATGTGTCGCTGTGGGCCACGATGGTCGATGGCCACCCGGTCGAAGTGCGACGCCAGGGCGACATTTATTTGGTCCCTCTCTCCTTGTCTCCCCATCACTCCCTCTCCTCCTCCCGATCACCAAGTTCCACGCGTGAGTTGAAGTTGTTCTACCGTTCCTCCACCCCGGCGCTGACTCAGTTCGGCACGATCCAGCAGTCGCCGCCCGAACTGTCGGTGCAAACCGGTCAGGGCACGGCGCAGCCGGTCGATGTGCTCGACCAGCACTGGACCGTTCACTACCCGCCCGAGACGCGGCTGGTCAGCAGCACCGGCCCGCTCGAACCGGAGCAGAAACTGGATGAGACCAGCCTGCTGGGACAATTCAACGCGGGCTTCAAAGTCCCGACACTGATCGAACTCGGCTGGCAGCTCTTCGCGGTCGTGGTGGCACTCGGTGTGATCGCCCTGTTTGTGTTGGCGTATCGGCGGGGTGCGAACAGGCTCCTGGTTACGATTGTGGTGGCTGGCGTGACATGCGCCATTTTGTTTGCGCTGATGCTCCCTGCGGTTCAACAGGCACGCGAGTCCTCACCCCGCGCGCAGGCGCGCCATGAAGCCAAGCAACGGGCGCTTGAGGCGGAGAGGGGGATGGACATCGCCGGTGGTACGTCGATGGTCTACGACAGCTCCTCGCCTGCACCGACCGCAGCCGCTCCCGCTTCTCCGGTGATGACGCCGCCAGCGGGAGCCGAGATGCCCACACCGACAGCCGAACCGCGTCCGGAACAGGATGCCGTTAAGAAGGATGTCGCCGCATTCGCCATCGAGGATGAAGCGACACCCCAGTATCGCGAAAACTTCAAGAGACAGAGAGGATTGCCCCAAGACGCTCCGCAGAACCTGATCAAGGAGCAAAAGCAAGACGAGTTTCAACAGATGCTCAATGATGTCGAGCAGAGGGCAGTCGTCACTCAGAATCAGCCAAATCGCGCACCGGCGAAGCAGCCTGGTGATCGTGATGTCGATGGAGACGGCGTTATAGATGATGTTCGGCTTAATCTGAATCAGCAGGCGACGTGGGGCAAAAGCAAACTCGGGTTGTTGTCGCTGGCGATTGATCTCGCCGCGCCGAGTGGCAGTCTGGAAAAGTCGTTCCGGTATGCCGGGGCCGATCCGTCAAGAGGCGGGATTGGATTGCAACTCGGTTACGTCGATGAGCACTCGGGGACGAACCTGCGAGTCTTCCTGATGGCCCTCGTCGCGCTCGTCGGCTGGTTCCTGCGCAAGACTTCGTGCGCGACCAAGGTGACGTTCGCGGCCCTTGGCCTGACGATCCCGCTCGCGCTGCTGCCCCTCGCACCGCAGAGCCTGCAGGTGGTGCTCGATGGCGTGTTTTTTGGTGTCCTGGTTGCGTGTGGGCTGTGGCTGGCGGTCGGGCTGGCAAAGTGGTGTGAGGTTTGTTGCCAGTGGTGTTGCTGCTGGCCGTCGAAGCGCGGAGTGCGGAGCGCGGAGTGCGGAGTGAAGACGGAAGGCGTCTCACCCACGGTGACCGGGCTGATCTTGTTCGCGCTCGTCGCAATGAACAGTGTGGCGTTTGCTCAGAAGGGGAAAGCGGAGCCGCAGCCGCCGGGGAGCGAGTCCGCGCCGAATGCTCCCGGTGGGAAGGGGCCTGCCAGTCCACCCGTCGCCCAACCGGCTCCACCCGTTCCGGCTCCGACGAGTCTGATCGTGCCGTTTGATGCGGGGACCGATCCGCTCGCGTCCGACAAGATTCTGCTGCCGTTCGACAAGTTCGTCGAGTTGTATCAACTGGCATATCCCGACAAGCCGCTGAAGCGGACCGCGCCGCACGCGGGAGGGATTGTCGAGGCCCTCTACTCGGCGAAGGTTGTTCCGAATGAGAAGACGCCGGACGAATCGTCGATCAGCGTGACCGCCCGCTTCGCCATCAGGAGCTACGTGGACGGACAGCTTCTGGTCGAGTTGCCGCTCGGGAAAGTGGCGGCCCGCGACGCGCAGCTCGATGGAAAAACGGCGGCCCTGATCGCCAGCGGCGACTGCCTGAAGGTGGCCGTCTCAACGCCCGGTCTGCATGTCGTGGACTTCGCGTTCTCGATCCCCGCGCGGTTGTCGGGAACGACGGGCACGTTCACGTTGCCACTGCTCGCCGTGCCCAGTGGAAAGCTGTCGTTCGCTCTCCCGGCGAAGGACTTGTCGGTCCGCATCAACGGCTCGACGACGATCTTCCGCCGTGTGACCAAGACGGGTGCCACTGGCGAGGGGCTTCGCTCGCCAGTGCCGGGCGAAGACACTGGCGGCTCAAAGCAGCCGCCAGTGGCACCCGAAGAAATGCAATTCATAGAACTGCCGATCGACAAGGGGGGCGACGTGTCGATCGCGTGGCAGCCGGAGCAGGCGAAGGGGGCCGCCGCAGCCGTGGTCCATGTCGATTCGGTGCAGGCCGTCACGCTGACCGATGCGGGGACGGCGGTGAGCAACGGTTATCAGTATCGCGTGCGGCAGGGAAGCATCGCCGACGTGTCGTTCGCGTTGCCCGAGTCGCTGCGATTGCAGGCGGTCAACGGCCCGGATGTCGGTGGTTGGGAGTTGCAGGGCGAGGGGGCGGCCCGCAAATTGAGGGTCATCTTCCGTCGCAACGTCACCGACGCGACCAAGCTGACGGTCGAAGCCTTTCTCGATGTGAAGGTCGGAACGCAGGCGACGGTCATCGACGTGCCGCCGCTGGCGCCGCTGGAGGTCACGAACGAAATCGGCCAGGTCGCCGTGTTCGCCGGCGACCAGTTCTCGCTGCGGGCCGAGAAGGTGGAATCGCTGGCGCAGACCGACAGCGACAAATTCACGACGCCGGTGCCGGTCAGCCGCCCGAACGTCGCGCCGCAACTGGCCTATCGGTTCTCGAAGCGGCCGTTCGCCCTGAGTCTGCGCGCGACAAGGCAGGAGTCGCAGGCCAATGTCACCGCGCATCAGGCCGCGTTCGTTGCCCGACGCAAGCAACTGCTGACGACCCGGCTGCTCTACAACCTGACCGGCGCACCGCGCTCGTCGCTGAGTCTGTCACTACCGGCCGGCTTCGTGATCCTCGACGTGCAGGCGACGGGATTGCACGACTGGTCCACGGCCACTCCACAAGACGGAGCGACGACGCTGACAATCGACCTGAGTGCGCCGCGGCTCGGGCTGACCGAGGTGGTGCTGGGGGGAACGATCGCTCGCGACGGCGACGCCGGGAGCGTGACGCTGACGTTCCCGCGACCGCTCGATGCGACGAAGCTTGACACGACGGCGGCCGTCTGGCTCGACGAGGGCTTTTCGGAAAACGCCACGCTCGATCAGTTCGCCGGCTGGCGTTCGCTCGATCCGGCTCTGGTCAGCGCCGAACTGCGGGCGGTGCGGCCGAACAAGCCGGTGCAGTTCGCGTTCGCGTCGAACGGCCTCGCGCCGGCCGACATCTCGCTCAAGCTGACGCAGGCGACGCCGAAGCTGACCGCCAACGGATTGACGATGACGACGGTGACCGATGTCGCGGTGATTCACACGCTCGCGCTGCAATGGCAGATCGACGCGGCGACCACCGATGCGCTGGTCTTCACGACGCCGGGTTCCCTCGCGGGCAAACTGGTCTTCACCGGCACCGGCATCCGCGAGACAACGCACGTCGATGCCGGGAACGGCCGCACGCGCTGGACGATCTGGCTGCGCACGCCCGTCAGTGGAAAATACTTCGCGACGGCGGTCGGCACGCTGCCCCCGGCCACGACCGAGGTGGAAGCGCCGGCGGTGGTGATGGAACGCGGCACCGTCGGAAACGGGACCGAGGCGATCGAGGGGCAGCGGCAGTACGTGCTGCTCATCAATTCGTCGCAGAGCCAATTGACGACGGCCGACCCGTCGCTGACCGAGGCGGTGCAGCGCGAGGACGTGCCGGTGGTGGTCGATCAGGCGCTGGTCGATCAGGCGACCGAACTGGTCCGGGTGAAGAAGCTGCTCACCGCGCCAAAGTGGACGCTGCAAAAGTTCGTTCAAACGGCGAGTGCCCCCGCGTCGGTGAACGTCGCCGACCTGACGACCGTCGTCAGCCGCGACGGCACCTACCGGGCACAGGCGATCTACACGATCAAGAACCGCTCGCGACAGTTCCTGGCCCTCAAACTGCCGCCGCAGTCGGAGCTGTTGTCGGTCTTCGTCGGCAACCTGCCGTCTCGCGCGGTGACGACGAAGCGGAAGGGTGAAACCATCCAACTGATCGCCCTTCCCAAGACGAGTGCCGCGAGCCTGTCGTTCCCGGTGAAGGTCGTCTGGCGCGGACGACTCAGCGGCGCGCTGCCCAAGTCGGCGCGGGTGCTGCGCGAAGAGTTCTCGTTCCCCGCGCCCGAGGTCCTCAGTCAGCAGACCGACGCCGAGTACGGCATCCCGGTCGCGCGGACCCGCTGGACGGTGTATCTGCCCGATGACCTGGACGTGAAGCCGGTCACCACGGCCGCTCGAAACAACCTGACATGGCAGCAGGGTGATGGCACCGACTCACTGTACGGCCGCTCGCTGGTTCAAGAGGCGACCGAGTTGCTGGGCGTGTTCGAACAGAGCGTCAGCAGCCGCACGCGGTATGAAGCGGTGAACAATCTGAAGCAGCTCGACCTGGCACTTCACAACTACAACGATCGCACGGACGCCGAGTTCGACCAGCAAAAGCAACAGGTCATGAGGCGACTGGGAGAACTCCAGAAGAACGTACAGGTTGACGATGGCCGCAAGTCGGTGAACATCGTCGCGCAGCCGGAGAGCAAGAACGGCGAGTCGCAGGCTCTCGATGGTCAGTCCAACCTCCAGCCGCTGGTGCAGCAGTTAGACAGCCTGCAAGCCTTGGAGCGGAACCGCGACAACAATTACCGCCTGTTTTCGGCGAATGGACTCGCGGAAGTCCAAACTCTGGCCGAGGACAGCACCCCCAGTTTCAACTTCGGTCTGCAGAATCCAGAGTCCGACGAGAAGAAGGGCGGAGCAAAGGGGGATGCCAAGCCGGAGTCGGGGAAACCTCAGGCGAAGGTTGCCAACCTGGAGCAGCGGCTGAATCTTCGCAACAGCAACGATGCCAACCTCGGTGATCTCAACACGGTCATCACGAACAACACGATTACACGCCAGCAGGGACAGGGCCAGCAGGGTGTCGAATACCAGGAATCGCTTGAAGGCCGCGGTCCCCGTGGCGGTCAACAACGCGGCTTTGGAGGAGGCGGGTTTGCGCAAGGCCAACAGGGGGGCGGTCAACAAGGCCAGTTCGGTCAGCCGGGAGGCAACAACCTGTGGATGGGAAACGCCGCCTTCAATCCGCAGGGCCAACCTGGAATGGCGGGCACTCCGTCGTCCGGCTTCATGCTGTTTGACAATTCCGGTCCTCAACCGGTGACTACGGGAACGATGCTCAACCCGAACGGCGGGTTCGGCGTGATCGATGCGGATGGGACGGTTCGCTTTGCGGCTCCACCGGCTGGCATGACGGCGCGGCCAGGTCCGATGGTGGATGGCCCCGGAACGGGCCTCACTCTCGATATCCGGCAGCAACAGTTGCCTGCTGCGTACTACATGAGCGATGACGTACTGACCGCAAATGCCGGTCTCGCGACTCTTGGCGTCGATGCGAACCGCGCACTCGCCCAGCGTGGGGTCAATGTCGATGGCGTCGGCATGGGTCAGATGCCGAATGCGGGGGGAGTCGGTTCGGGGGGGTGGACTCAGGCGGGCGGGTTGTCGCTCGGGTTTGAGTTGCCGACGACGGGCCGGAAGTTTGTCTTCTCCAAGGCCGGTGGCGATCCGAAGCTGGCTCTCGGCCTTCGTCCGCGGGAGTCGGTGCGCTGGGGCTTGAGCCTGGTGTGGGCACTCGTCTGGCTGGCTGTGGGTCTCGGTGTCGTGTTCGCGGTACGCAGTGGAACAGCTCGCGCCCGACTGGCTCGCCGCGCTCCGCTCGCCGTGGCAGTGCTGGGAGTTCTCGGCTTCGTCCTGCTGCCAGGTCCGCTCAGCGTCCTGTCGTTCCTCGCGTTTCTGGCCGGCTCGGTCGTTGTCGCGTGGATGAACCGGAACACGGCGGTTTCGGCGTCGTGAGGTGACCGCCGGCGTCGATTCGAGCGGCTTGCCAAACGGAAGGCTCCTTTCGACAATGCGGCCCGTCCGCGAACCGTCCTTGAGGGGCGTCCTACAATCCGGACGGAACCGGCATTTGTGGGGGCAGGTGTTTGACCTGCCCTTGCCCAACACGAAGACGAGCGGACCGACGGGAAGGGCAGGTAAAATACCCGCCCCCACGTGTGCCGTTGTCAGGGAGGAAACTGTGGAACTTCGGCGCAATCCGACTCGCGCGGTGAAGATTGGTTCGGCCACGATCGGGGCCGGTCATGCGATCGCCGTGCAGAGCATGACGGCGACTCACACGCAGGACATCGACGCGACGGTCGCCCAGATCGAAGACCTGTACAACGCGGGAGCCGATGTCGTCCGCGTGGCCGTCGACAGCACCAAAGACGCCGCCGCGCTGGTCGAGATCCGGAAGCAGACGAAGGCCAACCTGGTCGTCGATCTGCAGGAGAACTACCGGCTGGCCGAGGTCGTCGCGCCGCACGTCGACAAGCTGCGGTACAACCCCGGTCACCTCTACCACCACGAGCGCGAGAAGCCGTGGCAAGAGAAGGTGAAGTATCTCGCCGGCATCGCCCGCGATCACGACTGTGCGATGCGCGTCGGCGTGAACTGCGGCTCGGTCGATCCGGCCAAGAAGGAAAAGTACGATCCCGCCGATTCGATCACGCCGATGCTGGAGAGTGCCTGGGAGCACTGCGACTTCCTCGATTCGCTCGGCTTCACGCGGTACTGCGTGTCGCTGAAGGACTCGGACCCGCAGAAGGTGATCGAGGGGAACCGGCGTTTCGCCGACAAGCGACCCGACGTGCCGTTGCACCTTGGTGTGACCGAGGCCGGAATGCCGCCCGACGGAATCATCAAGACGCGGATCGCGTTCGAGCAACTGATCTCGAAGGGCGTCGGCGACACGATCCGGGTCTCGTTGACGGTGCCGAATTCGCGCAAGTCGGAAGAGATCGATGCCGGTCGGAAAATTCTCGCCGACATCGCATCCGGCCGCGTGAGGTCGTTCGTGGACTATGGCCTGCCGACGCTGAACATCATCAGTTGCCCGAGCTGTTCGCGGGTCGAGAACGAGGCGTTCATTGACCTCGCCCAACAGGTGAAGGAGATGACCGCGTACGCCAGGGATCACGCCGTCACCATCGCCGTGATGGGCTGCCGCGTGAACGGTCCCGGTGAAACGGATGACGCGGACCTCGGCCTGTGGTGCGGCCCGAACTTTGTGAACCTCAAGAAGGGCCCGCTGGAATTGGGGGCCTTCCCCTACGACGCGATCCTGCCACGGTTGAAGGAAGAATTGGACAAGGTCATCGCCGGGAAGAGTGGATAGTGGATGGTGGGTAGTGGATAGGAAAGCCAAGTCGCTTGAGACACTCCTGCCACGACACCACATCGCCACAATGCTCCTCCTGTCGGTTTCCCTCTTCCTATCCACTACCCACCATCCACTATCCACTGGTGACACAAATGCTCGGTACGCAACTCACCCCCGCCCAGTACCTCCAACGCTGCGCGGAGGTCTTCGACACGTTGGATGTCTCGCAGATGGAGGGATTGGCGGACGACATCTACTCGGCCTACGAGCAGGGTCGGTTCGTGTTCCTGATCGGCAACGGTGGCAGCGGCTCGAACTGTTCGCACTTCTGCGAAGACCTCGGCAAGAGCACGCTCGATCGCAAAGACTTCATGCAGGACGGCGTGAAGCGGCTCAAGGTCCTCAGCCTCACCGACAACACGCCCTACATCCTCGCGTGGGGCAACGACGAGGGGTTCGATCAAGTCTTCGTCCAGCAGCTCAAGAATTTCGCCTCGCCCGGCGATGTCCTGATAGCGATCAGCGGCAGCGGCAACAGTCCCAACATCCTGAACGCGGTCGAATGGGCCAACCGGCACGACCTCGTCACGTGGGGCATCACCGGCTATTCGGGCGGCAAATTGAAACCGCTCGGCAGGAAGAACCTGCACGTCCCGCTCGACGACATGGGGCTGGTCGAGTCGGTGCATCTGGTCGCCTTCCATTGGATCCTGAACGACATCCACGGCCGGATCAACAAGGTCGGGCGATATGCAAAGGGGTGAGGGACGAGGGCTGAGGGATGAGGCAGAACCCACTTGCCGCTTCCCGTGTCCGTCGGTGAAATCTCTGAACCTGATTCCAGCCATCTTCCACTTGTCCCTCGCCCCTGAGCCCTAAGCCACATCATGACCTCCGCCATCGAACAGATTCGCAACATCGGCATCATCGCCCACATCGATGCCGGCAAGACGACGACCACCGAACGCATTCTCTTCTATGCCGGCGAGACGCATCGCATGGGGGACGTCGATGACGGCACGACCGTCACCGATTTCGATCCCGAAGAGGCGAAGCGCGGCATCACGATTTACTCGGCCGCCATCTCGTGCCAGTGGCAGGGGCACACGATCAACATCATCGACACGCCCGGGCACGTCGATTTCACGGCCGAGGTCGAGCGCAGCCTGCGCGTGCTCGACGGCGGAGTCGTCGTGTTCAGCGCGGTCGAGGGGGTCGAAGCCCAGAGCGAAACGGTGTGGCGTCAGGCGGACAAGTACCACGTGCCGCTGATCTGCTTCATCAACAAGATGGACCGGATCGGTGCGGGGTTCGAGCGGGTGTTCGGTCAGATCTCGGAACGCCTGCGGGCGAATCCCGTCGCGGTCTCGATCCCGATCGGCGAGGGACCGGCCACGAATCCGGCGGGCTTTCGCGGCATCATCGACCTCGTCCAGATGAAGGCCCTGTACTTCAACAGTGAAACGCAGGGGACCGAGATCGACGTCCAACCGATCCCGGAAGATGAGCAACTGCGGGCCGAAGAATTTCACGGGCGGCTGATCGACGCCATCGCGCTGCTCGACGAGGAGGCGTTCGCCATTTACGACTCCACGGGCGACCTGCCCGCCGAGCAGATCATCCGCGTGCTGCGCAAGGCCGTCGTGTCGTCCCAGCTTCAGCCGGTGCTGTGCGGCTCGTCGCTCGACTACATCGGCGTGCAGCCGATTCTCGACGCGGTCGTCCGCTACCTGCCGAGTCCGCTCGACGTCCCGCCGGTCGAGGGCAGGAACCCGAACCCCAAGAAGGCCGACAAGCTGGAAGTTCGCAAGCCGTCCGACAAGGAACCGTTTTGCGGATTGGTCTTCAAGATTCATGCCGACGAGCATTCGGAACTGTACTACGTCCGGATCTACTCGGGCGTGATGAAGAGCCGTTCGCGCCTGCTGAATCCGCGCACGGGAGACAAGGAACTCATCAGCCAGCTCTGGCGGATGCAGGCCGATTCGCGCGAGAAGCTGGACGAAGCCTCTGCCGGTGACATCGTCGGCGTGGTCGGCCCGAAGGACGCCGTGACGGGCGACACCCTGTGCGATCCGCTGCACGCCGTGCTGCTCGAAACGATCCGCTTCCCCGAGACGGTGATCTCGATGGCGATCGAGCCGGAGAGCAGCGCCGACCGCAAGAAGCTGGAAGAGACGCTGAAGCTGATGTCCAAGCAGGACCCGACGTTCACGGCCAGGATCAGCGAAGAGACCGGTCAGACGATCGTCAGCGGCATGGGCGAACTGCATCTGGAGATCATCAGCAAGCGGATGGAACGCGACTTCCACATCCGGATGCGCAGCCACAAGCCGCGCGTCACGTATCGCGAGACGATCTCGTCGAGGATCGAGATGGAAGGTCGCTTCGAGCACCAGTCGGCTGGCACGCGCCAGTTCGCCGCCGTTCGCCTCGCGCTGGAACCGGCTCCCCACGAGCCGGGTGTGATTGTCGCCAGCAAGCTGAAGCCCAGTGCCTTGCCGGCCGAACTGGCTCAGGTCTTCCAACAGGCGCTCGAGGACTGCCTGAAGGGGGGCGGCGTGGTGGGATACCAACTCATCAACACCAAAGCCATCGCGCTGGACGCCGAATACCGTGAGGGGGAAACGACGGACAGCGCCATCCGGCATGCCGTGTCGGATGCCATGGGCAAGGCGTTGCAGAAGGCGGGGACTACGCTGCTCGAACCGATCATGAAGCTGGAGGTCGTGACGCCGAGCGACTTCGTGGGCAACATCACCGCGGACTTGAACTCGCGCCGCGCGATCATCGTCAACACCGAAATGCGAGGCCATCTGGTGGTCATCATGGCCGAGGCTCCGCTGGCGAAAATGTTCGGTTATTCGACCGACGTCCGCAGTTTGTCGCAGGGCCGGGCCTCGTTCACGATGGAGCCGCTGCGGTACGATGCCGCCCAGCAACAACCCGACACATAGAAGCAGTTCAGGACCGGCTTCGGAGCGGGGGGCGTGAGCTCCCTGAATCAGGTCGCCATTTCAAACTGCGCGAATTCAGGGGACTCACGTCCCCCGCTCCGAAGAGTCAGTACCGTGAACATTATCCCCACCGAACTCGCCGGATTGCTCATCGTCGAACCGAAGATCTTCGGCGACGCGCGCGGCTACTTCTTTGAGAGCTATCAGCGCGAGCGGTATCTCGCGGCGGGCATCGGCGCCGACTTTGTGCAGGACAACTGTTCGCGATCGTGCCGGGGGACGCTGCGCGGGTTGCACTATCAACTCGCCCGGCCGCAGGGAAAGCTGGTGTTTGTGACGCGCGGCGAAGTCGTGGATGTGGCCGTCGATTTGCGACGCTCGTCACCCACGTTCGGCCGTTCTGTTTGTGTGGTGCTCAGCGAAACGAATCACCGCCAGCTCTACGTTCCGCCGGGGTTCGCCCACGGGTTTTGCGTGACGAGCGACTCGGCCGACTTCTGCTACAAATGCACCGAGTACTACCAACCCACCGACGAACGGATGCTGCTCTGGAACGACCCGGCCCTCCACATTGAATGGCCCGCGGTCGAACCGTACATCCTGTCCGAGAAGGATCGGCGCGGCATCCCGCTGTGCGACGCCGAGGTTTACCCGTGACCGCGCTTCGCCCCCGCATCGCTCTGACGCTCGGCGACGTCTCCGGGATCGGTCCGGAAGTTGTCGCGAGATCGCTGAGCGACGAACGGCTCCGCGACTGCTGCCGTCCCGTCGTCGTCGGACATCCCGAGGTGTTGCGCCGCGCGCTGACATTGATCGGATCGAGTCTGGCGATTCGCGAAGTGAAGTCTGTCGCCGAAGTCGATTGGTCGTCGTCGGGCATTCCGTGTTGGAACCCGTCTGCCGTGGACGCGGTTGCCGTCCCGAGCGGCCTGATCGACGCCCGTGCGGGCCGGGCCGCCTACGACTACCTGGTCGCCTCGACGCGAGCGGCGTTGCGCGGCGAGATCGATGCGATCACGACCGCGCCGCTCAACAAGGCCGCGCTCCATGCAGCGGGGCTGAACTATCCCGGCCACACGGAAATCCTGGCGGAAGAGTGCGGCGTGCGCGAATTCGCAATGATGCTCTACCTGCCGCCGGGCGAACCGCTGCGCGGACCGTTCGGGTTGGGAGTCGCTCACGTCACGCTGCACACGTCGATTCACAGCGTTCCCGGTTTGCTGACGACGCCGCACATCGAAGAGACGATCCAACTCGTCGATGGCTTTCTCAAGCGGATCGGCTGCCCATCCCCGCGCGTCGGCGTCTGTGCGCTGAATCCTCATGCGGGGGAAGAGGGCTTGTTCGGTGATGAGGAATCAACGCTGATCGCCCCCGCCGTGGCGGCGGCTCGTCACGCGGGAGTGCTCGCCACGGGACCGATTCCGGCCGACGCGCTGCTGCGCCGCGCGGTTCACGGCGAATTCGATGGCGTCGCGGCGATGTATCACGATCAGGGGCACATCGCCCTCAAGCTGATCGGCTTCGAGCGGGCGGTGAACGTGACGCTCGGCCTTCCCATCGTCCGCACCAGCCCGAGCCACGGCACGGCCTTCGACATCGCCTGGCAGGGCCGTGCGCGGGCCGAGGGGTTTGTCGAGGCCGTTCGCACGGCGGCGATGCTTGCGACCAGCCAATAGTAGCCATCGCATGGCTTCTGAGTTCTTCAGCCCGGAGGGCGACACTTCGATGACGGGCACCCTTGCTCGGAGAGTATCGCCCTCCGGGCTGAAACAGGCGCTCACCCACGCCCATGGCTCACGCCGTGGGCTACCGTCTGTCGCCCTCCGGGCTGAAGAGCAAGCCATTCAGAAACCGCGACCTTGTTCCTGGACAAGTCTCCCAGGACGGACCTCCCCTCAGAAGGAGATCTGAAGCGCGAACTACGTTGCAGTCGCATCGTCGTCCGCTTCGGCCAGGTCCTCGGCGGCAACCTCGTGCGATGCGACCGCGGCGTTGATGAGGCCCAGCATGCAGTAGAACCCCGGGAAGAAATTGCGGGCGTGCATGTTCTCCTGCGCCGCCGCCTTCTTGCCTCCCTGGAGGAACAGGTAGCACTGGCCCTGCTCCATCTTGTACGAGTCGATCTCGGCGAGCGGGATCGTCACCGCATTCTTCTTCGAGAACAGGCCCGACGCGCGGTAGATGATCGAGTCGCCGCGAAACGTCAGGCCGGGCGTCCACACGACTTCCGTTCCGCTCGCGATGTCGCGCCGCATCCGGGCGGCGATGATCCCGGCCACCTGGTCGCGCAGGTTGTCGAGTTCGGTGTCGGCATTGTGCAGCGTGACCGAGTACCTGATGCGGTTTGCCTTGTGTTCGTCGACCGGCTCGAAATCGAGGACGAAGGTCGTGCCGGTGTAGACGCCGTTGTGATACATCCTTGTCGATTGGTAGGTGAACGCTTCCACGTGTTCGTACCGCAGCGACTTGCTGTGGCGGACTCCCCGTTTGACGAGGCCAAACTGATGGCAGCGGAACCTCGCGTACTGCGCGTGCAGGATGCCGTAGCCACAGCCGATGGCTCCCAGCAGGCTTGCCACTCCTCCCAGGATCAAGGGGATGGCCTCATTCTGGTTGCCAACGATGCCTCCCACGATCAGGCCCAGCGCCAGCAACGACAGCGTGAATCCACCGAGCACGCAGATCACGACCTGAGCGGCGCGTGGTTTCCGCTCGAAGAGGACTCGCCCCAGACCGCCTCCCGCGGCGGGCGCATCCGCACCTCCCGGCTGCTCGGCCAGACGCTCGTCGATCAGCCACTTCAGGACGTAGGCGTTGACCGAGTCGATTGGAATCCGGACCCACGCCTCCTCGTCGCCCCGCCGCCACAGACAGAGCTTGTGATCGACCACGCCCGTCATCGCGATGTCGTCGAGCGGCGCATGCAAGGGCTCGGGCTTGGCCGAGATCACCAGGTTCTGCCGCTCCAACACCCAGCCCTTTCCGGCGAACGTGCTCCCCTTCGTGAGCAGCATCCGGGCGCGGTCGTGGACACGCCGGCTGAGACGCTCGATCAGATCGGCCAGCGGATCAGCCTCGCCAGTTTTGTAAGTGGACTTCAGTTCGAGTCGTTCGGACGAATCCCCCTCGTCGGATTCATCGAGCCAGATCAACAGCGTCCGCGTGATCGACTTCTCGACTCCCTCCGAATAGTTCGACTTGAGGTGGATTGCCAGGCTGCGGACCTCGGCATCCGTGTACTCGGACTCGCCACCCCGATCGCTGATCGTGAAGCCGTTGTCACTGACGGTCACCCACTGACGGCGGGCGATCCGTCGTTGCAGTCCGACGGCACTGCCAATCGCGCACAAGCCGCCGAGAACCTGCAGGGCGATCCCGACCCCCTGCTCTCCGTTGGCGTGGGCGATCCAGCCGCCGACAAACGCACCGATCCCCGCGATCACGAGCAACGTGAAATCCCACGTCCGCATCGAACTGCGCACCAGAACCGGCTGCGACATGTTGGCCCTTCTCGAAGAAAAGATCGGCAGCGAGGTGAAGGCAACGTCATACCGTTGACACTCGTCGTTTGCGAGCGTCCTGACTCTACCGGATGGCCGGTGTTGAGATTCTTCCAGGCCTGAAGGGCCGGATTAACCCAGCCCAGGGCAAGCGACCATCGGGAGCGCCGCCCTGGG
>JANODP010000472.1:0-11514 GCA_031412755.1 Schlesneria sp.
TACATCACCAGCCTGTCCCGCGTCATCCGCCCCACCGCCAACGACCTCGACAACCCCCAACTCCTCCACAGACTCGCCAAGACGATCGCTCCTACCAAAACTTGACTCAAAGAGTCATATTTGGAACTCGAAGGAGTCTAAGGCGGCTCAACAGTGTGTCAACGATGGCTGGGTGGCCCGCGTCTCATTCCCAAGCTCCGGCTTGGGAGCGGCCGGCTTGGAAGCTCCGCTTCGTCTTCGCTCATCGAGCAGAGCTTGGAAGACAGGGGGCTCCCACGCCGGAGCTTGAGAACCAGAAAAATCTGGCGAAAGACGACGAAGCGGCGAAGAGCTATCATGAAAGCCGTGGCTTCGATCTCTGACTCTGTTGTTCGGATTCACCACCGGGAGACTGATTCATGCGTCTCGTCTCGCTCACACTCGTGATCGTCTTACTGACTCACACCACGGCGACTCAATCGTTTGCCGATCCACCCGGGTTCAAATCGTTGGCCATCGGCGATCGTGCTCCAGATTTCGAGTTGCCGGGAGTCGATGACAAGCCGTACTCGTTGAAGAGTTTTGCCGACGCGAGACTGCTGTTGGTCGTCTTCACCTGCAATCACTGCCCGACCGCGCAGGCCTACGAATCGCGGATCATGAAACTGCACGCCGACTACAAAGATAAAGGGGCCGATATACTTGACGCACCAAGGACGCGCGGTTACAATTCGGCCGTCACGATCAAACACCGCGAGGCCGAACCATGTGCGACTCCCCGAAAACCCTGATTGAAGCCGTCAAATACTTCGCAGACGTCAACGTCTGCAACGAGTACATGAAACAGGTCAAGTGGCCAGATGGCAAGATCGTCTGCCCGAATTGCCAGTCGGACCGCGTCGGCGAAATCAAGACGCGGAAGCTACTGCGGTGCAAAGACTGCCGCAAGCAGTTCAGCTACAAGGTCGGGACGATTTTCGAGGATTCGGCCCTCGGTCTCGACAAGTGGTTCGTTGCCGTCTGGTGCGTCACGAACTGCAAGAATGGAATCAGTTCGCACGAACTGGCCCGCGACCTTGGGATCACTCAGAAGTCAGCTTGGCACATGCTTCACCGCATCCGCTTGGCGATGCAAGAGGGAACGCTGTTGAAGATGTCCGGCACTTGCGAGGCTGACGAAACTTTCGTGGGCGGCAAGTCCAAGAACATGCACCGCTTCCAACGGGAGAAGCGAATCAAGGGTCGTGGCGCGGTCGGCAAGACGATTGTGCAAGGAATCCTGAATCGTGGCGGTCGCGTTGTGGCAGATGTCGTCAACAACACCAAGCGGAAGACGCTCCAGCCGAACATCCGCAGCGTGGTTGAAGCCGGTTCGACCGTCTACACGGACGCCCTCAAGTCCTACGAAGGTCTGCAAAGCGACTACATTCACGAGACGGTTGACCATGCCCGCGAGTACGTCCGTGGCGACGTTCACACGAACGGCATGGAAAACGTCTGGTCACTCCTCAAGCGGGGAATCAACGGGACGTACATCAGCGTGATGCCGTGGCAGTTGTTCCGGTACGTCGATGAGCAAGTCTTCCGGTTCAACGAACGACGGAAGACTGATCGTCAGCGGTTTGACGAAGTGATGAAGCGAGTCATCGGTCGCCGCTTGCAGTACGCGGAACTCACGACCTAGAGAGCACGTTCGGCGAGCAGTTTTACCCGAGCGTCAGTGGCCCAAATGCCACCGCTTCCGCTCGCCGCACGGCTGTTAACGGATCGTCAACATTGATGACCGTGCTGTATTCAGATAGCGTTTCAATCGCCCCACTTACTTGGTTTTCGCCTAGATTGCCGTGAACCAACGCTCCGCACCTCGCCCGGCCACTAACGACGCTTTTCGCAATCAACTGTTCAAACATGAATGCCGTGCTGTCGATGTCTCTGACTTGGGAGACATCGACGCGATGCCAGACGGCGAGCGGCGTTTCGTTTGGGAACAGTGCGTAATGGGGGCGGAACTCCCTTACTACCTTTCCCATAGCGCAGGGCACCGGTTTTGTCGTTTTGAAGTCTTCCCGTTCCGCGAGGCCCGCATCGGCAAATATCTTCTTGCACATGCGATCCATTCGCACGGGCGCGTCCACCGGGGATTGTGTATCAGTGGCCTTGTCTCTCAACACGAGTTTTTGGAACAAGAAATCAGCAGCGGATTCGACCTCACCGACCTTGATCTTGTCAGCAATGAACCCGCTATCGAAAAGCAAGAAATTGCCTCTTTGTGTTTCCAGTAGGGCATCGAGATAACGCGGCTCAGCAGGAGTTACCTCCGTGCCATCCTTCATTCGCCTGGACTGGTCGCTTGCCGCCTCTTTCCAGAAGGTTGTCCATCGCTGGTACATCTTCTTGTCTTTGATGAATGACACGGATTCCGGCGGCAGAAAACGAGCTTTCACCCTCTTGGCTGCCCAAAGAACTACGCCAATGTTCTTTGGCTCCATTCGCGATACGTCTTCAACGTATTTCGCGACCAAGTATCGTTGATTGGATGTTGTCATAATAGAGTGCCCCACTTTACTTGCGGAAAATAACTGCGATGAGCATTGACGATGTCTCGGAGGCTTTGAGTGCGATGAATCAGAAACCGGATAGCGGCTGTCACTTCTGTCTTTCTCACCCCGTCGTGCCCACGAACATCCTCGCAAATCTCCCGAATGAACCAGTCCGGTATGGATGCGATTCGCTTGTACCAGTCCGAAAAGTGCTGGTCCGAATCAATCACGTCGGCGAAACAATGACGACCGATCCCGATTTCATCTGTCTCGCGAAGCCTATCGACCCGTTTCTTGGCGTCATAGCACATCCCGCCAAAAAGCCCTTGATCGTGATCGAAGACCGTGATTTCCGAGGGGTCGTCCGGGTTGTCAACGGCCATCTGGTCGCTTCGCCGATCATCATTCGCGATCAGCACGTCAAACAGAAGGATGCCAGTGCATTGCTTCGCACACTTCTCCCAGCATTTTACCGGCTTGGTGTCGGGAGGTGGGGTTTTGTCGCGGGTGAACTGGAGGCTTGCGAAGAATCGAGGCCCATTGCCTTCTCGAAACAACGCAAACGGTGGCACGCCAAGTCGAAGGAAGTCGGCCAAGTGTCCACAGATCCACTCATTCGCAGCCAAATACGGTGAAGGCGACTCTTCGCTGAAAACGGATTCCTTCCCGTAAGAGGAATGTTCAATCCACCATGCGTCATTCACGCCTCGCGGGAATAAGACCTTCTCGCGACTCGCGACGGTGAACCACTGTTTTGTTGACATGGCGGTTTCGCTAGCATTCGGGCATCCGATTGTTCCGCAGTCGCCCGTTTCGACCGAACACGACAGCTAGTTGAGCCAAAAGTGGAGCCTGACATGACATCCGAAAAAAAGACGCCGAGCAGTCCGAACAACCGTCATGACTTCGCCAAAGCGCTCCCCGCGTTCGACAAGGCCGTGCGGCAACTGGTCAAAGTCCCGAAGGCTGAACTTGAGAGGCGACTACAGGCTGAGCGCGAGGCGAAGTCCGCAAAGAAGTAGATCGCATGCGTGTGGAAAGAGTTCAGGCGAGCCACCAGTACAAAGGCCAGACATGGAAATCACGAGCCATCCAAATCAACGTCCCGGCGGGGATAGGGAGACGCGAACTGAACTGGCAGAGACCGGTGTTTCCGAAAGCAGGTATTGCTCTGGCCCACACGAGAGAGTTCAGCTCACCGCATATGGCGATCGAGACTACTACGTGAGCCTAACGGCTCACGAGATCTGCGAAGCATTCATGCTGCTCCCGTCGGAAGTCATCGCGCACCATTTCACAGAGTACGGATTCCCAAAAACTCTGGCGAAGGTTCCCGACGTGGTGAGGGCGATGGTTGCCGGCGCGATCAGTCCGAAAAAGTAGGCCGCTCTGGCTCTGGTGAGTCTAGTATGTCGGCCCCAAGATAAAGGCGTCGCGCTGTTCGCCATCTCGCCGAACGATGACCGGGCGGTGCGGCTGGATGAGTTGGGCTACACCGATGTCGGGGACTCGTTCGAGGACATGAAGCTGCGGGCGAAAGAACAGAAATTCGCCTTCCCATACCTGTACGACGGCGAGACGCAGCAGACGTCGTTGGCCTACGGAGTGGTCGCCACGCCGCAAGTCTTCCTGTTCGACCGCGAGCGAACGCTGCGGTATGTCGGCCGCATCGACGACTCGGACGTGAAACTCGTCACCAGCCACGACACGCGCAACGCCCTCGACGCCTTGCTGGCCGGCCAGCCGGTGCCGATCGAAAAGACGCGCACGTTCGGCTGCTCGACCAAGTGGTCCGAGAAGCGTGCGGAGGCCAAAGCGTCGTTGGAGAAGTGGGACCAGGAACCGGTCGAGCTGAAGTCTCTCGATGAAGCGGCACTGACGAAACTGGTCAAGAACGACACCGACAAACTGTTACTCATCAACGTCTGGGCGACCTGGTGCGGCCCCTGCATTACAGAGTTGCCCGAGTTCGTCACGATGAACCGCATGTACCGCCGCCGCAATTTCCAATTGGTCACGATCAGCCTGGATGATCCCGAACAGAAAGACGCCGCGCTGAAAATCCTGCGCGAAAAGCACGTCGCCGGAACGAACTACATTTCGTCCGTGCCCAGTCGCGATCGGTTTGCCGACGTGCTCGATAAAGAATGGGACGGCCCCGTCCCCTACACGCTGCTCATCGCCCCCGGTGGCAAAGTGATTTATCGCCACGACAACCAGGTCAAGCCCTTGGAAGTCCGCCGGGCAATCGTCGATGTCCTCGGCAGGACATACGCGAACCGACCTCCGAAGTGACGTTCGTAGACATCGGACGTTTAGCCCCTCGCGCGGGTGCCACTGGCGGCGGCTTTGAGCCGCCAGTGTCTTCAAAGAACACGGGCGAGTTACGTTCAACGTAGCCTCCACGGAGAACACAGCGCGACCTTTGTCCGCAACCAAAGTAGCCTTCATCGCTCCGCGTGAAGTGAGCCGATTGCGAGTCGATCGCAGCTTCAACAATCGGCACCGAACTCGCGCACGGCTTTCTTCACGCGGAGCGATGAAGGCTACATTGAAGCAGAAGAATTTGCGCAGGCTGACAAGAACCGAAACGTGAGTAGTACGCATGCCACCCAAAAAGACGAGTTCATCCGCCAAGCCGACGAAGAAGTCATCGTAGCGACCGCTCGCGAATAACGTCGAAGCGGTCGTCGCTTCGCTGAAGCGACGGGCCACGAAACAGACCCGCAACGGCATGGCGCGGTACGGCATTCCCTCGGACAAAGCGTTGGGTGTGTCGGTGGGCACGCTGCAAAAGCTGGCCAAGCAACTCGGACAGAATCACGAACTCGCCGCCGCACTCTTGGAGACCGGCTGGTACGAGGCCCGCATGCTGGCGTGTTACGTCGATGAGCCGACCAGCGTCACGCCCGCACAAATGGACCGCTGGTGCCGGGACTTCGACAACTGGGCCATCTGCGACACGGCCTGCTTCGCCCTGTTCGACCGCACGCCGCACGCCTGGCGCAAGGTCGAGCCGTGGTCGCGCCGGCGCGACGAGTTCGTCAAGCGCGCGGCCTTCGCACTGCTGTGGGGTCTCACCGTCCGTGACAAGGACGCCGACGACGAGCCGTTCATCCGGGGCCTTCTCCTCATCGAGCACGCGGCCACCGACGAACGTCACTTCGTCAAGAAGGCCGTGAACATGGCTCTGCGTGCAATCGGCAAACGCAATTCCACGCTCAACGCTGCCGCAGTGGCGGTGGCACAGCGTCTCTCGGAATCACCGGAGGCCGCGCCGCGATGGGTCGGAAAGGACGCGTTGAGAGAACTCAAAAGCCCCGCCGTAACCAGTCGGCTCGCGGCGCGACATTGAGTCGTCACTGAGTAACATCTAAAACAGAAATGCCATCAGACACGAGCACGCGGAGTGGCATAGGTTATCGTTACCTGTGTGCCGACGGGACAAGAGGTTGCTCGGGGACGATGCCCGGATTGAACAGCCTTTTCTGTTTCACACACCTCGGCTCCTGGTCCGGACGGGATTGTTAATTATGGGAGGCGAGAGCCATGACTGACACGAAATGCGTAATGGAATTCTGCCGAAGGAGGACGGTGCAGCTCGTCCAACAGGGTGAACCAAAAGATGTGATCGCTCGCGTGCTGGGAGTTTCACGCAATTCGATCAATGTGTGGTGCCGGATGGCCCGCGACGGGGAAGACCTAGCACATAAGCCACAGCAAGGGCGGCCGCGGCGGCTGGATGACGAGCAACTTCAAGAGCTTTCCGAGCTGCTCAAGCTGGGAGCAGAGGCTCACGGCTGGCAAAACAACCTATGGACATCATTGCGGGTCAGGGAAGTTATCAAACGGCGTTTCAAAGTGGAGTTCTGTCGCAGTCAAGTCTGGCACATCCTTACCGACTATCTCCACTGGAGTGCCAAACGGCCCGTCCAGCAGCAAAGAAACAGGGATGATGACAAGATTTCGGCGTGGATCATGGACCGCTTCCCGCGGATAGTTACAGAGGCCGCAAAAAGAAAGGCGTACCTCGTCTTTGTCGATGAGACGGGATTCATGATGTACCCCACGATCAGGAAGACCTTCGCGCCTCCGGGAGTGACTCCCGTCAACAAAGTCACCGACCCACATGGGCGCATCTCAACAATTGGAGCCATTGCCATCAGCCCCAAGGATAAGACACTTGGCTGGCATTACTGCATGCTAGATGACAACACGAATTACCGTGGGCTTGGTGTCGTCGATTTCTTGAGACGGCTCAGCGGTGTGATTCCAGGCCCGATGACGATTATCTGGGACCAAATAATCATCCATTCGTGTGGTGCCGTAAAAAAATATCTTGCCACTAATTCCCAGATAAAGCCTGAGCCATTGCCACCGTACGCCCCGGAGCTTAATCCTGTTGACGGGGCGTGGTTTTACATCAAGTACGATCGCATCCCCAACTTCACCCCTCCCAGCACTGGGCAGCTACGGAAGGTTGTGGGTAAAGAACTAAAACGCCTGCAAACGCGCCCGGCGCTTCTTCTGTCATTTATCCAGCGATCTGCGCTTCCGCCATTCTTATGAATGGATGCCGACTCTGGAGTCTACGCCAGGCAGTATCCAATTCGCGGGCGGACACCTGCTACCTAGGGCGGGGTGGCTGGGCTGACTTCTAGGCACATTTGTTTTGGTACTGGTTGGTTTCTCGTTGGCGGCGGGGTGGCCGGGTCTGTAAGTTTTGCGGAAGGCCCGGAATCCGCGACGTGAGCATGCTGTGGACTCTCGGGACCATCCACTGTGCTCCCGCCTCCCTCGCTTCCTGCATCAGAGCTGCGGCTGAGCTTGATCGTTCGCCATCAGGCATGTCCAGGACGGTAATACGATGTCACGATTCGGGTGCGGGCGCTGGGTCAGTTTGCTCTTGCTAGGTGTTCTGCTCGGATGCCGTCCCCAAGCCGATAGGAATGTCTCACCGACGAATGACCTCCCGCCCGCAGCCCTGATGGATCCCTTCAGCGGGTCAAAAATGCGGGGACGAGCGCGAGGTCATCAGCATCAAGCTGTGCTGGTGCCCGCCCGGCAAATTCATCATGGGGAGCCCGCGCGACGAACTCGAACGGCGTCCGGGTGAGAATCAGGTCGAGGTGACACTGACCAAAGGCTTTTGGATGGGCAAGTACGAGGCGACGCAGGGGGAGTGGAAACGAGCTCTCGGAAAGCTGCCGGGCGAACTGACGGCGGAGTTGCCCGAAGGGGATGACTTCCCGGTGGGCAACGTCAACTTTGCCGAGGCGGAGGCGTTCTGCCAGAAGCTCACCGAACTCGGCCATCAATCGGGCGACCTCGCCGAGAATTGGGAGTTCCGGTTGCCCACCGAAGCGCAGTGGGAATACGCCTGCCGGGCGGGGACGACGACGGCCACCTCGTTTGGAGACAAACTCAGCAGCAAGCAGGCGAACTTCCAGGGGAAGCCCTACAACGAGGCCGAGCCGGGTCCGTCGCTGGGTCGGGCCGCAACAGTCGGCAGTTATCCCGCCAACGCCTGGGGACTGCACGACATGCATGGCAACATCTACGAGTGGTGCCGGGATTGGTACCACGCAAGACTGCCGGGCGGTGCAGACCCCGACTTGTATTCCGCGAAGACCTCGGCCACGAAAAGCGAACACGGCGATCTCTCCCGGGTTCGCCGGGGCGGATGCTGGGCCGACGAAGGCTGGCCGGGCCGGACAGCCTTTCGATTGCGATTCGAACCTGAGCGGCGCTACGACCACATCGGCTTTCGAGTTGCCGTCGTCCCTCAATAGCAAGCCGGAAGAATCGCACTGCGACCGGATGCTCAAAGCCTTGTCCGGGTCACCCAGCGAAACTCCTGAGCCATCGCAGTCAGATCAATTTCCAGTTCGACGCGATGGAAATCCGTCGAATCTCTCACCGGCGTTGCTTCACGAGATCACAGATTGGCGTCGACGTGGCAATCGACGTGGGCGGATACATCAACGACGGCGGTATCGGCGAGCCCTTCCGGAAGAGATGTGGCGACGGACGAATCGGCCGAGGTCTCCAGCACGAGTTGATCGAGATCGGATTCGCCGCTGACCTCAGCGGGATTCGGGATGAGATCGACTACAACTCCGCTCGGGGTATTTGCCGGTAGAGCGACGCCGATGGCTTGGGCTGGGTTTGCAAACAACGGCTCCCGGCCGGTGAGATTGCTCGGACCAGCGTTGTTTCCCGACACGATCAAGGTGTCAACGTTTCCCGACACAATTGCGGTGTCAACATCCGGCGGAGCGGCATCACTCCCCGCAGCCGCATTGAAGCTGTAGAAGATGACGTGCGGAGACTCTGCTCCACCGTCGATAATTTCGCCGCCGTCTTCAATGAAGAGCGGATCATTCGGGTTCAGGACGAAGTCGTCTGAAACCACGTAGATGCCCTCGTTCCCTCCGCGATACTCCGGACCACCCAGATATCTCACGGGACCGATGTCGAATTCATCGGCGTTGCCGTCCGCATCGGTTCCCATCCCGTCAACGATCTCGGGATTCTCGTCCAGCGGCAGCGGATCGAATGCGTACATCACGAAGTCGACCGGCTCTCCGTCACCGCCGAAATCGTTCGATGTCATATCGCCAGGAACAAAACCGTCCGGGGCGACTCCGCAGCCGAGACCGTCTGCACCGAACTCGATCACGAAATCGAAGGGATACAGCAGGAAGTCATCGGGCGATTCCGGGCGAGGGACTTCCATCGCAATGTCTGGCTGTCCACCACCGTTGAAATCGTCGAGCGCCAAATCACCGGAGACAAAACCGTCTGGTGCGATTCCGCAACCCAAGCCGTCTTCCCAACCAACGAAGTCGGGCTCAACGACCTGCTCATCACCTTCGCTCACGAACACTGTCAGCGTGCGGTAGGCCCAGGACGGATCCCAGCCTTCCGTTGGCAAACCGTTTTCTTCCGGGAGTTCGCCATCGACGGGAATTCCGAGCGCATCGTCCGCGACACCTTTGATCGGGGCGTCGTTGTCATTCCCGTCGATGAACGCTGCGTCGTCTTTGGTGACTTCCAGACCTTCCTGGTCCGCCACTCCATCGGTCGGCGTCCAATCGACATCGGCCAACGGGGAACTGTCCGCGTCCATGACCGTGGCGCTCAGCAGGATCCGGACTTCCATCGCATGCACGGGAGGGAAGGGCGTCCGACGCCGCCTCGGCTGCGAATCGGCTTTCGCTTTCAACCATCGGCGGATCGAAAACATCGGGGGCATGAAACGTTCCTAATTTGACCGTTGTCGATGGTGAGGACTGGGTCTTGTCGCGCCCAGGCGGTTCGACTCGAATTGAGGAGAGGACGTTGGACGTGGACAGATTCGCACTCGGGTTGTGCGTACTGCTTCGACAAGATGATTCGGCGGGATCCCCAACGAATCTTCAGTCCTGCGCCGCAAATTTACCGCAGTCGTCACAATCGTATCTTTGGTCCTGAGTTGCGGACAGATCGAACGTGACAAAGTTTGAGATCAGGAATGCCTCGCAACTCAGATGGTTTGCGAACCGGCATAAGCTGCCAATCCCAAGGCACCGGCGGCCAAGCACCAGCCTGCCGCAAAACATCCTGCGGCTGCAAACTCGTGGACGCCGAGTGACGCGGTGGACATGAAGTTCGAGTTCGACAGGTCCGGCCGCGCCAAACTCTTCGCGACCGCTCAAGGATTCCGGCCCTTCGAGGCGGCACGGGCGATCTTTTCGCCGATGAGGGCGATCTTGTGGTCCTTGAGCCGCTTCTCATTCAGCCAGTAGGGGCTGGTAATTTCCTTGAAGGCGTGGATCGCCGCCTGGATGCCCTCGGCCCACGCGACGGCGATCAGCTTGATGTCGCCATGCACGTCCCCCACCGCGAAGATCCCCTGCCGGCTGGTCTCGAAGTAGGGATCGATGGCGATGCTGCCGTCCTCGTTCAACGTGATCGCGAGCCGTTCGAACGTCTCCTTCGCCGACAGGAAGCCGATCTGCACGATCGCCAGCGAACAGCGCAGCCGCTCGCCGCCGGTCAGCTCCAACTCGATCTCGTTGCCGGCGAATTGGGCCGATGTGATTTCGGTCGAGGTGTGGATCTGACCGCCTGCCTCGCGAATCCGTTCCAAGCTGTCGGCCTTGCCGATCGGAGTCGCCTCGCGCACGACGAGGTCCACCAGACCACCGCGTGCCTGCACCATCAAGGCGGCATCAAGGGCCGAGTCTCCGCCGCCCACCACGGTCACGCGGCTGCCCTCGTAGTCGCCGATCTTGGGAACCTTGTAGTGGACGTTTTTCGACTCAAGCTGGTCCAGCACGCTCAGTCGTCGCGGGTAATGCAACAGGCCGCACGCGATGATCACCTTGCGACACAGATAGCTGCTCTTGGTCGTCACGACCCGCTTCAGGCGATCCTCGGTCTCCAACTGGTCGGTGTCCTCGATCGTCACCAATTCTTCGTTGAAGCGGAATTGTACGAGGGCATCCATCGCTTGGCGGTACGTCCGCTGAGACAGCTCCTCCCCGCTGATGCCGTCGGGAAAGCCGGGGATGTCGACGATCCGCTTGTCGGCGTAGAGGAACTGCGGCTGACCACCCGGCCGATCCTTGGCCTCGATCACCAGCGTGGTCAGCGCCCGGTGAGCCGTCGTCAAACTGGCCGCCAACCCCGCCGGCCCGGCCCCGATGATGACCACGTCCCAGTACGGCAGGTTTGAGAAGTCCAGGTCGGACTCCAACTGCGTCACCTTGAAGTCGGCCATGATGATTCGTCTCGATGAGGTCGTTGGCATCCTTTTCAAGATTGTAGAGCAGGCGGCTCGCCGGCTCGCGTTTCATGCAGGAATCACGGGCAAGCCGCCTGTGCCACGACCAAAGTAGTTCATCCGTTCCCGTGGGGGACACTCGTGAGGGAGGAACATTGGTGTAGGATTTGGTTGTTTTGTGCCGTGAGTGTGTTGGCCGGTCTGGCATTGGTGCTTTGAGCCCGG
>JANODP010000473.1:0-1724 GCA_031412755.1 Schlesneria sp.
TCGCGTTCGAGTTGCTGCGCGGAACGGCAGAGGAACTCGGCCGCGCCGCGATTCAGGGTGCCGAGGTCGAAGTCGGTGCGGCCGGTGCGAGCGAACTCGGCGAGGGCGTCGGCTCGGTCGAGGAGGTCGGAGCGCGAACGATGCCGCGCCGGTCCCGCACGATCTGTCCGTTGAAACGGGTCTCGCTCGGCGAGGAGCGCCGCGAGTAACGTCGCCCGCGGCAGTTGTCCGGCATTGGCTCCCTCGATCATCAGTCGAGCCAGTCGCGGGCTGAGTGGCAGGCGGGCCATCTGTCGTCCCGCCGCCGTGATGCCTCGCGCGTCGCACGCTCCCAGACGGAGCAACAGCTTCTGCGCCTGATCGAGCGCGGTGGGCGACGGAGATTCGAACCAAGGGAATTGCGCGACATCGGTCTCGCCCCAGTCGAGCAACTGCAACACGACGGCCGATAGATCGACGCGATGAATCTCGGCAACCTCACTTTCGGAACGATGCCGTTGCGCGGCTTCGGGCCACAGACGGAGGCAGACTCCCGGCCCGGTCCGTCCTGCGCGACCGGCGCGCTGGTCGGCGGCGGCCTTGGAAATGGGCTTCAATTCCAGCCGGTTCAGCCCCGTGCGCGGATCGAACTCCAGCACGCGGGCGACTCCCGTATCGACCACGGCCGCGATGCCGGGAATCGTGATCGAAGTCTCGGCCACGTTCGTCGCCAGCACGATCTTGCGACCGGCACACGGCGCGAAGACGCGGTCCTGTTCCTCGGCGGGCAACTCACCGTACAGCGGCAGGATCGTGACGAGGTCTTGTTGCGCGAAGCTGTTCAATTCCCGTTGAGCCTGCCGAATCTCACGTACACCCGGCAGGAAAACGAGGATGTCTCCCGCGACCTCTGCACAGAGTTGATCACGACAGAGTTGCTCGACGCCGCGAGCCGCCTGCGCCGCCAGAGGCATCGCGCTCGAAGCGGGTTGATAACGCAGTTCGACCGGAAACCGGGGGACATCGCATTCGAGGACCGGACAATCGCCGAGGTATTTTGCGATCGGCTCGGCCGCGAGCGTGGCCGACATCACCACCAGCCTGAGGTCGGGCCGCACCGTCTGCTGCACGCGACGGCACATGGCCAGACCGAGGTCCGTGTCGAGATGCCGTTCGTGAAACTCATCGAACACGACGGCGGCGACTCCGTCCAGAAACGGATCGTGCTGGAGTCGCCGCACGAGCAGGCCCTCGGTCAGCACGATCAGCCGAGTCGCACGACCGACCTTGCGATCGAAGCGAATGTGATAGCCGACTTCGTCGCCGATCCGACCGCCGCGTTCCTCGGCCATGCGCCGCGCGACGGCCCGCGCCGCGACACGTCTCGGTTGCAGCACGAGGACTTGACCGCGGTCGGGAAAGCAGCGATCGATCAGCGCGGGAGGAACTCGCGTCGTCTTCCCCGCTCCCGCCGGAGCACGCAGGACGACGCACGAGTTGGCTCGCACGACGTCGATCAGTCTCGGCAGGATGGAATCTATCGGGAGCAGCAGCACGGCGTCGTCTCGGTAATCTGTGAGCGTGCGAAAAATGGGTGAGGAAGCAGGTCTTGATCATTCCGACCCTACTCGATTGCAGGCGCCAGTAAATCGTGTTCGGTTTTTGCCGCAGAGCGGCACGCGGTGGGTGGCGGGGGGGTGCGCCCGCGCCAGACGTGGGGGAAATGTTTTGTTTAGGGGGGCGAC
>JANODP010000474.1:0-14860 GCA_031412755.1 Schlesneria sp.
CAAAAGGCGGGTCGGTTTTTAAAACGCGGGTCGCCCCTCCAAAACGCGGGTCGCCCCTCCAAAAGGCGGGTCGCCCCTGCAAAACGCGGGTCGCCCCTCCAAAATGCGGGTCGCCCCTACAAACTGCGGGTTGACAGTCTGCCGCTCCAAAACGCGGGTCGTCGATTAAAAAAAAAAATTGTTGATTTCACTTAATTTACGGCCCCCTCTATTTAACCACACCCCCGCTATGTGCCTTTTGTTCTTCAAATTCATCCCCCCCAACTCTCTTCCGCACAACTTTGCCGTTCCGTGTGGTCAAATCATCGGGCTGCCGGTTTCCCGCGCCGGGTGATCCGTGATCAAGTCTCTTCCGTCGCCCGACCGCTCGACAACTCCGCCAGCAACTCGGCCGCGGCTCGGCGGGGATCGGCCGCGGTGAGGATCGCGCCGCTCACGGCGATGCGGCTCGCGCCGGCAGACTGCACGTCGGCCAGGTTGACCGCGTTGATGCCGCCGATGGCGAACCAGGGGAGCGTGATCTCGGACGCGACCTGCCGGACGAACTCCAATCCCGCGAACGACTCGAACGACTTCGTGCCGCCGGGAAAGGTCGGTCCGACGCCGAGGTAATCCGCGCCGTCGAGCACCGCCTGCCGCGCCTGCTCAATGGTGTGAGTTGAAACTCCCACCAGACGATCCGGCCCGA
This sequence comes from Schlesneria sp., assembly GCA_031412755.1. Taxonomy (GTDB): domain Bacteria; phylum Planctomycetota; class Planctomycetia; order Planctomycetales; family Planctomycetaceae; genus Schlesneria. The sequence continues at coordinate 689 of JANODP010000474.1, forward strand.
CGATCCGCCGCGCGTCGCGAACCGGCAACTCGTCCTGGCCGACGTGAACGCCATCGGCCTCGGCCAGCACCGCGAGGTCGGGACGATCGTTCACAATCAACAGCGCGCCGGTCTGGCGGGTCCACTCGCGCAACCGGCGCGCGTGTGTGACAAGTTCCCGGTCGGGCATCGTCTTCTCGCGCATCTGCACGAGCCCCACGCCCGCCGCCAGCGCGGCGCGGACGACCGCGTCGCAACCGGCCACGCACGAGGCCGCCGTCACCAACAGGTACAGCCGTTGATCGGCGAATCGTTCGCGCGAGAACTGCGTCCGCAAGACGGACTGCTCCGCGGTGTAGAGCCGATAGCGCAACTGCTCGATGCGCCGCGCGAGCGCCGCCGAGTCGCAGTCGATCAGTTTCCCGAACTCCTCCAGCGTCCGCAGCGCCTCCTGCACGCGCTTGAACGACGCCCGGGCCACATCAACGGCCGAACCGCGCCGGTATTCGGAGGTCGTTCCGATCGCCGTCCCGACGTCTCCCGGCGTGTCCCGCGCGGCGAGGCGACTCGCTTCCGGCAGGGCCGCCAACGCGGAGGCCAGTTCGTGCCGGCACTCCTTCAACAGACGGGACAGATGCGCGTCGTTGAGTCCGAACCGGGCGAAGTCTTCCACCACGCGCAGTCCTTCTCCCGCCCGGTTCGCGGCGGCATCGAGAATGCGAAACGTCTCGGTCGAGGGATCGGTCACGGCGGCACTTTCATCAGGAACACGACGGCGGTTGTGGTACGTGATGTCCCGCGCCGAATCAAGCTCGTCCGTCGCCGGACGCCGATGGTCACCGTGTGGCGAGCCTGAATTCGTTCCCGCGACACGCAAAAGCTCCCGCTCTTTTCACACAGACTTCCACGCCGCTTCACAATTGCCAGTTAGATTGCCGGCCGTCTTGAGCAACGCGGTTTGACTCGGCGGAACGGATCGACCGGCCCGCCAATGACTCGAAGCCTCACTGCTTGAGCACCCGCTTCACAACCCGGGAAAGGTCACGAGGTCACGCCATGACAGTTGCCGCAGCCAGCAGCTTCTATGTGGAACAGGTCCGCAACATCACGGTCGTCTGTTTCACCGTGAATGCTCTCGACGAGCAGAACTACGAAACGATTTCCGAGGAATTGCTGGAGTTGGTCTCGCTGGTCACCGCCAGCGGTCCCATCCAGGTCGTGGTGGAACTCTCCCCGATCCAGCACATCGACGAAATGGGGCTCGCCATGTTGCAGGCATTCAACGACAGCATCGAAGACTCGGGGGGAACCGTACTGCTCTGCCGACTTCAACCGCTGGTGGTGAGTGCGATGAAAGAGGCGGGATTGACCTGCGAGTTTGATATTCGGGCCACACGCGGCGATGCGATGTGGTCGTTTTGATGGGACGCCCTACACCACCGGGCGGCCGCTTCCGGCGGGAGGCGGCCACACTCTGTTCGGCGCGGGTCTCCCGACCCCGCCGAAGTCATCGACCGCAGGTCTCCTCTTCTGAGACTCAACACCCTTCCTGATCATGGGAGACCTGCGGTCGAACGGAGTGCGGGATCGGCAGATCCGCGCACCACAGGCCAGGGTGACTGACATCATGGCTCAGCCGTCGTACCTCGGTCGGAAACAACGGGAGAATCGCTCATGCTGACCACAGCCGTTCGCAGCTTTGAAGTGGAGCTGGTCCGCAACATCACCGTCGTCTGCTTCACCATCGACACCCTCGACGAGCAGAACTTCGAGACCGTGGCCGAGGAACTCGACGCGCTGATCGCCGCGCGCAAGCCGCGCCGTGTCGTGGTCGATCTCGCCAGCCTGCGATTCGTTGACGATCTGGGTCTCGCCGTGGTGCAGTCGTTCCACGATGGCATCGAAGAATACGGAGGGACGGCCATCCTCTGCCGTCTCTCACACAGTGTTGCCAGTGCGATGAACGAGGTCGGCCTGCAACGCCATCTCCACATCCGCAACTCGCGCAACGAAGCGGTTTGGACGTTCTGACCTCTGCCAAAGAAATCGGTCGGCCGATCAGCCGCCGATCAGATGCAGCCGCAGCAGGTTGACGGCGGTCTTGGCCGTGCGACTTTTGGCGATTTCGGGGTCGCCGAAGTGTTGGACCTGCTCGATGTGGATGCCGGTCGGCGTGGCGAGGGCGACGTAGCTGGCCGGGACGGTCGCGAACGGGTCGTCCGGCTTGAACATCGCCCACTCGGTCACGGCCAGCCCGAAGTTGGTGGCGAACTTTTGGCGGCAGCCCTTCGCCATCGCTTCGGCCGCCTCGGAGCTGATGTCTCCGTACTGACGCAGCAACAGCGGATCGATGGCCAGGATGTCGCGCTTGGCGGCGTGAGTGGGGACGACCACGCCCCCCTTGTAACAGGTCTCGAAGCCATCAATCCCCGTCAGACGATACGACAGCAGGCCGCCCGTCCCCGATTCGGCCGTCGAGAGCGAGGCCCGTCGCTGATTGAGCAGCCGGATGACGGCATGCTCCAGTTCTTCGTCCTCGACTCCAAACACGAGCGTCCCCATCCGGTTGATGATCGTGTCGCGCGCCTTCGCGATCTTGTCCTCGCAGACCTCGGCGCTGCCACCTTCCGCCGTGATCCGCAGTGTGATCGTCGCCTCGTGGACCGTGATCCCGACGTCCGGATCGCGGCCCCGCGCGGTGAGGTCTCCCAGAATTTCCTCGGCCGCCGATTCACCGATGCCAAAGCAGTTGATGCGGGCCCGGCGGATGAATCGGCCGCCACCATCGAGGCGCGGCAGAACCTGTTGCCGGTACATTTGCTTCATTTCACTCGGCACGCCCGGCATGGCGGCGATGTGGCAGACACCGCCATCGGGGCGCGGGATGCTCATCCAGATGCCGGGGGCGGTCCCGCGCGGGTTCGGCAGCGGTTCGGCTCCCTGCGGGAACATCGCCTGCATCACATTTCGCTCGGGCATCGGGCGGTTGCGGCGGGCGAACATCTGCTTGACGTGTTCGAGCGACGGCTCGTGCAGCACCAGTTCCAGACCGGCCATCCTGGCGAGGGCCTCGCGCGTCAGATCGTCCAGCGTCGGCCCGAGACCACCCGTGATGAGCACCACGTCGCTTCGAGCCGCTGCGGCCCGGACCGCGTCCGCCATGCCCTCCAGATCATCCGACGTGGTCAGATGCGCCCGCACCGAGATCCCGACCTCGGCCAGTTCCAGGCTGAGCCACTGACTGTTCGTATCGAGCTTCGCCCCGGAAGTCAGTTCCGTCCCGATGGCGATGATTTCGGCGAGCATTGTGTGTCCTGAGGTGCGAGAGAAATCAGAGTCGATCCTGCCAGTAGTTGTCGCGGCGTGAGTGGTGCTTCACAGCCAGAATTCGGACGCAGTCGGGTTCATCCGCATAGAGCAAGTCGTAAGAGAATCGTCGAACTGGCTGACGCCGCACTTCGCCTTCAATGATCGGCCGAGCCGTGGGATCGAACTGCACGCTTTCGATGGCTGTCATGACGGCTCGCAGGAACTTTCGAGCCAACCCCGGCTGCTGCGATTCGTAGAACGCTGCCGCATCGAGCAACTCCTCGTGAGCATCAGCGTGGTAACGGTAGGGCTTCATGGAAACTGCTCGAACGCGGCCCGCATGACCTCCGCACCATCACGTTCGGTGGCTCGACCTGCCCGCAGGTCGAGCAGTCGCTGCGCCGCCAGTTGCACTCCGCGCCGATCATCCTCGCTCAACGACCCCGATGAATTGTCGTCCACACTGTCGAGCAGGCGGTAGGCAAGCTGCGCCCGCGATTCAGAATCGAGCCGCAGCGCGGCTGCTTCCAACTGTTCGAGACTGACATCGAGCGTGGCGATGGTCATGACGGGCTCCTGCACGGCGATCCCGAGGAACCGTCAGCGTCCCTCGTCCTTCGTTTCTGACGACGACCGGAAGAATACTCTCCCCACTGGGGAACGGGCAACGTGGCGGGTCCATCGTCGCGCGGCCGTACTCGCGATAAAGTGTCCGCCGCCTGATCCGTTCCCGTTCCTCCTCACGATCCGCTCGAAAGGTGCCTCGCCGATGAAGTCACTCGTTCTGAAATGGCTGCGAACGTTCGTCCCGTTCGCCGGAGTGGCCGCTGTCTGGCTGAGCCTTCTCGCGCCGCTGCCCGCTCAGGACATGGCGCTCTCCACGGTACTGATCGATGGCGAGGGCTGGCAGCTCGTCGCCGAAGGCTACAAGTTCACCGAGGGGCCGGCTGTCGACAAGGACGGCACGGTCTACTTCGTCGATGTACCGGAAAGCGTGATCCTCAAGATCGGCAGCGATGGCAAGGCGGTCGTGTGGGCAAAGGAGACCGGCAAGGCGAGCGGCCTGATGTTCGGACCCGCAGGGCGGCTGTATGCCTGCCAGGGCGCGACGAAGAAGGTCGTCTGGTACGACCGCGAAGCGAAGCCGACCGTCATCGCCGAGGAGCTCGCGGGCAACGACATCATGGTTGACGCCAAAGGGGGCGTGTACGTCACCGACATGGGAGGGAGTCAGGTGTGGTATGTCGCACCCGATGGCAACAAGCGCGTCGTGGCGAGCGGCTTCAAACCGAACGGCCTGACGCTCTGGCCCGACGGCGGAACGCTGGTCGTCGCCGACTGGGAGAAACCCGCGCTGCAGACGTTTCGTGTTGAAGCCGACGGCAGTTTGAAGTTCGGCGAGAAGTACTACGGCCCGGTTCAGATTCCAGCAGGCCAGGCGATGCCCGGTTCCGACGGGATGACGGTCGATGACATCGGCCGCCTGTACGTGGCGACTCACGCGGGCCTCCAGATGTTTGACCCGACCGGCCGCCCGTGCGGCGCGATCGTCAAACCGCAGGCCAAGTTCCTGTCGAACGTGAAGTTCGGCGGACCCAATTTCGACACCGTCTACGTGACGAGTACCGACCGCATCTACAAACGAAAGCTCAACACGAAGGGGACGCCTCACTTCGCGCGGGTCTCGACCGCTGCGACCAAGTAAGAAGTTCAACCACAGATTTCACAGCGCGGAAAACCCGCAACCCAAATGAAGAGGGTTAACCACAGATTTCACTGATGGGCACAGATAAGACCAAAGAGTTAATAGGGCAGGTGTCGTGGTTTCTTGTCCCCTCTCCCCCGTCTTCGGGGGAGAGGGTTAGGGTGAGGGGGCCGAGTGTCAGAACGACGCACTTCTGAAAATCTTCGCGCCGCGCGAAGAAACGAAACGTTAGTAGTACAGAGGACACAGATATAGGCGACGACTGGAAGAGGGCGTGGAACGGAGAACGATCACGCCTGCTTCTGGTGCTTCTGCCTTCCAACTCTTGCCTTATCCGTGCCATCCGTGGTTAAGACTCCGTCTTCTTCCTGCCCGAGGCGAAAACGAAACCAGCCGCAGTCGAGGACGACTGCGGCTGGTTCGTGTTGCGGGCCAACTCGATGGACGAACTGATTCAGTGACTCTCACGAATCACGTGCCTTCAGCCTTCTTCTCATCGGTAGACTTGTCTTCCGTCGGCTTCTTGTCCTCCGCCTTTTCTTCGGGCTTGGTCTCTTCGGGCTTTTTGTCTTCGGCGGGCTTGGCGGCCGGCTTTTCCGTGGTTCCGCCTGCGGGAGCGGCCGGGACGACCGTTCCGCCACCCGTTGTCGAACCGGGACCGGAGATCTTTTTGACAGACTTGGTGGCCGGCTTCTTGGCGGGATCACAGCCCACGCTGAAAATTGACAGACCAAACGCGACCAACAGCGAACTGACGATATGAACCTTGCGCATCGAACGACTGACCTTTTGTTTCGAGCACCGCGCCGCGAATCGTTCTCGCGCGGGCTGAAGAATGGGCGTCCGTCGCGAGGCACCGCCCAGCAGCGATGCCGACCCACGCGACGTCCCGGCACGCAGATGGCCGGGGAATGGCGGGCATTACAGTCGCTGCCCGACGGGATTGCAACCTTGGCGACTCCCGTCTGGATGTCTCACCGCCACGGTTCGGCCAAGATTCCAATCGGCGAAGGTTTGTGGCCCCCGCAGGCGTCGCGACCGCTCCAACCGTCACCACCGGCCCGATTGACGCCAGACGCCGCGGCTCCAACAATCCCCGCATGACAGAAGACTCCACCACTCCTGCGACTCCCTTGCCCGCAGCACGCGCGATGACCGTCCCCACACAGGGCGCCCTGCTCGGTCTGGATTACGGCACCAAACGGCTGGGGGTTGCCGTCTGCAACTCGGACCAAACGGTGGCCGTTCCCGTAGAGACGTGGAACGTTCGCTCCACCGAACAAAACCTCAGGCACCTGCGCGAGCTGATCGACGACTATCGCGCCGTCGGCTTCGTCATCGGACTCCCCGTGAGATTGAGCGGTGTCGAGGGCGATCAGGCACTGGCCGTCAAGCGGTTCGGAAAATGGCTGGCCGAACAAACGCAGCGGCCGGTCGCGTACTGGGACGAGCGGCATTCCTCGAACGAGGCGGAACTATTGCTCTGGGCGCAGGGCATTTCCCCCCAGCAGGGCAAGGAGAAACTCGACCGGCTGGCCGCGCAGATTATTTTGCAGTCGTTCCTCGATGCGCCCGATCGCACGCTCGCACCGCAACCGTTCGGAAGTTGACCGATTTCGTGGGGGCAGGTTTCTGACCTGCCCGACTGTATTCTGATGAGTCACGGGATTCTGATGAGTCATGGGCAGGTAAAAAACCTGCCCCCACGTGCCCGAGATTCCACGAACGCCGAGTCACCCCATGCCCTTGCTCGACCGCGAAGAGTACATCGAACAGGCGTATTTCTTCCGCACGTTTCACGAGCGGCTGAATGAGGATCTGCCGTCGCAGGAAATCCTGGCCAGCATCCGCGAGGAGATCCTCGCCACGACCAAGCTGCCGCTGGCGCTCGACGTCCTGCGCGGCGAGTTGATGTTGAAGGGCAGGCTCTGCGAGGGAATGGTGCTGCTGTCTCACTACTTCGCGCCGTTCCAGGCCTTCGTCATGCAGCAGGCCGAACAGGATCGGACGAAGTTCGACCAGCGAGTCGCCTTCCAGATCCTGGAGCGTGAGGCGAAGTACCGCTCCGAAACGGCTTCGCCCGCCGGACTGTTCGTCTACCAGTTCGAGTGCCTGGCACGGAACCGGCTGGGCTATCACGACGGCATGACGGCGATCGCCGACGACCCGATGTTCGACGCCGACTGGCGCGACTGGATTAGAAAGGCCCGGCAGCAACTCGGCACGGTCGAGTTCGCGGACCTGATCTACTACCGGTCCGAATTCTTCGTCGAGGAACGTCGCAAGACGAGCGGCCCCGATTACGAACCGTCCGCGCCGATCCTGTTCGGTCGTCAGGAGGGCCGCATCGCGCGGGCCAATCGAGGCAAGGATCCGCTCTATCTGTTTGCCGCCCTGCAGCGCCATCTCGGGTTTCCGACCGTGCCGCGCTCGAAGGGAGCGGGCGAATTCAAACTGCACCCGCTGCTCGAACTGCGGATCAACCGCCTGGAGAAGCGCCTGCAACTGCTCGAATCCGAGAGCCAGGGCAAGCTCGACCTGAGCGAGTTCTACGTCAAGCCGTCGGAGTTCACGGATGATGATGAGACGCAGAGCGGCGCGTGAACTTCACCGCTGATCCTCGCTCATCGCCGCTGATGGCAGAGAAGCAGGTCGAGGCGTGCTGCGAGGCAGAGCGCAACTCGTCTCTGGAATTCGATTCCTGATAATCAGCGTTCATCAGCGAAGATCAGCGGTTCGAGTCGAGACTTAGTTCTTCGCCGCCGACCCGACAATCCGTCCCTTGGCCTTGAACGTGATGGGCTGTTCGCGGCCGCTGATCGTGATGAAGAACTCCTCCTCAAACGGTCCCGGCTCGTTGGGAGGCGTGAACGTCAGCGGCAGGCTGTGCACGGTTGCGATCGCCTGCGGCGACTTGACCTTGAATGAATCGTCGGACTTGGTGCGTTCGATCTTCTCGATCTTGATCGGCTTCCTGCCGCGAATGATGACGTTCATCGTCTTGGTCTGGCCGGCCGTCACCGAGCCGAATTGCAGGTCGGCCGCGACGATGTCGGCCTCCACCCTGGCCTCGACCAGCACCGGAATCTGCGGGTTGTTGACGTCGTCGGTCACCAGCGTGATCTGGTCACGCAGACCACCCACCGGAGCCTCGGGCTTGAGGGTGACGATCAGATCGTAATTGACCAACCCGTCGCCACGCTTCTTTTCTTCGACCTTGGCCGTCAGGTTCGAGTTGCCGGTTCTGGCCTGAGTGATCGTCCAATCCGAACGGCCGGCGTAGTTGATGCTCACGCGCTGCTCGGCACCCTTGCCCAGATCGACCGCACCAAAGTTGACGGAACCCGGGGCCAGCACGATGTCCTTGCGGATGTAGGCTTCGACGGGAAGTTCCAGCGTTTTCGCAGAACCCAGCGTCGGTTCCAGCAGAGAAATCTTGGCGACAGACTTTCGTTCTCCGTCATAGCGAATCGTGTCCAGCCGCAAGGTCAGGGCAATCTCTTTCCCGCTGGGGACGATGATCGGATACGTCTTTTCGTCCCACGACACGCAACTGCAGGCTGTGCCGAGGTTCGTGATCTGGATGTCTTCCTTATAGATGTTTCTCACGTTGAGCCGCAGGGTGGCATCGGCCCCCTTGGCCACGCTGCCATACTTGAGGTCTTTTCGGTCCAGCATCTTCTCGGCCCAAAATGGATCTTGGGCCGACGCGGACGACGCGACAAATGCGACCAGGCAAGCTGCGGATAGCAGGCGAATTGCGGGTGAAGCCAACATCGTTCTTCTCTTTCCTCGGATTTGGGCCGAAACAAACGTCGTCCCACCATGTCTGCCACCGACCTATCCCGCGGCTGATGGCACACAATTGATCAGTACAAATTCCCTGCGAAGACAGTCGCTTCGCGCCCGCCGACATTATGACGAGATGCCTCGGAAGTCAACGCGGGATTGGCTTTGCAGCGTCCCGCCCAACCTGCGTCCACACGAGTTTTCACCACGAATTGAAACCCGTGCCGGCGAGCATTCCGAGGTGCGGCATGCCGGTCACTGCGTCGCGGGCCTGGTGGCTGCGAGTCGCATTCGACGCGAGGACTCGGGGCGTGCCGCAGTTGATCCTTCGTCAAAATGCCCCGCGAGACGATCCGCGCCCCAAAGAAAAATGAACGCCGACCAGAAGTCGGCGTTGCGGGGGAGCAATTGCTCGATGCTGATGGCGAAACTCAACCGACGGGTTACGGAACGTTCCCCGCCAGCGACATCGTCGCGGCCTTGCCGGTGGGTTGTGAATTCGACGGGAGCGGAGTCCGTGCGACCCACTGGCTGACACGCACCACGCTGGGAGTGCGGAGCGATGGCTGCTGCGTCGGTGCGGACTCGCGCGCCGGGACGGTGGTCTCGGTCATGCGACCGTGATCGGCCGGTTCTTCTTCGATCGGCGTCGGGTACGAAATCTTCTTCGGGGAGACACCGTTGCGATTGTTGAAGTCTTCCGGAGCCAGACCCGGCGAGAACTCATCGAGCTTTCCATCGGCCGTCCGCTTGGGAGTGCCATCGATATTGCGGGCCGAGGCCTTGTTGTCGGGCGTCGGGTTCAGAGCGGCCGTTCCGCCGCCGCCGGCTCCACTGCCGACCGGCGCATAGCTGATGCGAGTTCCCACCTGCATCGTCTTGGCGACCGTGACCGCCTTCATCGCGGTGATTTCTTCCTCGACGTAGCGCACGGAGTTGACGGCCACCTTGCGGGTCACCTGCTGCGGCACCATCGACGTGACGTTGTACGTCACCTGCTTCACGCCCTGAACGGCCACCTTCTTGGTACAGGGCACCGTGCAGGTCATCGTCTGCGGAATGAACTGCCGCGTCACGCGAGACTGCGGTGTGAAGGCCGTCCGCATCTCGTAACCCGTCCGGTTCATCCAGCCTGCAATCCCGGGACGATTGTCGTACGTACACGGAGCCACCTTGCCGGTCGCCTCGTTCTTGGTGACCCAGTACCCCGCCTGCTTCTGAACCTTCTTGTATTCGGTGACGGTCTGGTAATCGACGGTCGGCACGTTGACCGTGCGCTGCTGCACGCTGGGCCGCATCTCGGTGACAGTTTGTTCGACATACTTGACCTCGACGATGGGCTTCTGAACCTTCTGCCTGATTGGCTGATATTCGGTGACTTGAACCGTGTCGTAGACCGGATGCACGACCGGTTGCAACGACTCCACGCGCACGATCTGCGCCATCTGCCGCATCTGGACCGGCTGTTCGATGGTGCAGGCGATCGGCTGACCGCACTGCACCGATTCGACGCCGTACGCGGCCGAACTGTACGACATGCTGGCCGACTGATAGGCCACGGGAGGCGGACCAAACAGCGTGGCTCGTGGCGCGGGGCCACACGGACAATTGCTGCCGCTGAACGGCAGCCATTGCGCCGACGCGGTGTTCGTGGCTGCCAGCAGGGCGAGGCAGCTCCAGAATGAGGCCGAGCGAAACGATGAACGGACCATGAGCTTCTTCCTACTTTGAAGTGAGGGCCGAATGCCGCCGAATTGGGATGTGATTGAGAGAGAGGACCAGCAGCTTCCACCGATGGCCGACCGGCCACCCGTCGAAGCGGGCGGGGTTTTAGGAGAATCCCATTTTTGGGTCAAGACCGGCCGGCGCTGCCGATTTGTCTGCGCTCGTGGCGACTTCGTTCGCGAGAACGATCTGGCTGCAATTGGTTCGCGCATCTATCTTCCAGGCGATGCTTCCGCTGCTCGACCGGTGGGAAGCGTGACCGACAACAACTGCCGCGAGGCCACGGAGGGCCGTCCCATGCGAAGACCGCTTGCAACGCCAGTACTGCTCGCCTTGAACCTGATCGCGGTCGTTGGTCTGGCGGGCTGCGAATCGATCGAGCAGTCGAGTCTCGCCCGCATGCTGCCGTTTGGACGCAAGACCAATCACTCGCCGCAAGAGATCGAACAGCGGCAGAAGTATCAGTCCGAGCGAGATCCCGACGCCTTCCGCTGGCTGCTGACTCACCGCATTCACAACGAGATGACCGCGGAACAGGTCGCGCACGTATTCGGCGAAGCGGGCGAGCGGCGGTTCGATGACCGCGAGTACAAAACCAACGGCGGCTTCTATCAGACGACCGATGTGGGTTACCAATGGGGGCCCGATCGCCAGGGTCACACCGTCGTCTTCTTCTTCCGCGACGGCAAGCTGATCAACTTCGATCCGGCCGAGTTGCCGTGACAAGTCCGTCGCACCGTCTGCCGGCAACCCAAATCCCATCGAGGAGAAACGCAAAGTCGCCAAGGCGCGAAGTCAGAGAGTGTCACTGACTGACGAAGCCAGCCATCGACTGTGGGCGGCCTCTAATGTCAGGATTCCCGGATCGTGCGATTCTCTGCGTCTCTGCGGCTTGGCGTTGAAAATCTTCGCGGCGCGGGAAAGTCGCCGTGGCTTGGAGCCGTTGCGGGTGACTCGGTATCTTCCCGGCGGTTTCTTCGTCACACCTCGGGAGGCTCATCCATGATTCGCGCTCTGATCGTCTGTTGTTTTGCTCTGCTCACGGCAACAACTCTTCTGGCCGACGGCAAAGATGGGCGGCTAGACATTTACTTCATTGACGTCGAAGGAGGTGCCGCGACGCTGTTTGTCACTCCGGCGAACGAGTCGCTCCTCATCGACTCGGGCTATCCCGACAACGGCGGCCGCGACCGGGATCGCATTCTCGATGTGATCAAGAACGTGGCGAAGCTCGATCATCTCGATCATGCCTCCGTGTCGCACTGGCATCTGGACCACTACGGCAACCACGCGGCTCTGGCCGACAAGATCAAGATCAACAACTTCTGGGACCGGGGCATCCCCGACTCTCTGTCCGAGGACAACAAATTCGGCGAGCGAATCGTCCTGTACCGCGCGGCGTCTCAGAATCAGAGCAAGTCGGTCAAGGCGGGCGACACCTTCACGCTCGATTCGCCCACGACGCCGCTGCACATCAAGATCGTCACGGCCAGTGGCGAGGTGATTCCGAACGAAGGGGAGCCCAATCCGTTTGCCGCCCAGCACAAGCCTCAGGCCGACGATCCCACCGACAACGCCAAGAGCATCAGCATGCTGTTGACGTTCGGCAAGTTCCGGTTCATGACGTGTGGCGACCTCACCTGGAACACCGAAGCCAAACTGATGACCCCCAACAACCCGATCGGTCAGATCGACCTGTTCATGGTGACGCATCACGGCCTGAACGTGAGCAACAATCCGGTGCTGGTCCTGGCCCTCGACCCGCGCGTCTGCGTGACCTGCAACGGTCCGACCAAGGGGGGCGCCCCCGAGACCATCGCCACGCTGAAGAAGGTCAAGTCGCTGCAGGCGATGTATCAACTCCACCGCAATGTGAAGCTCGCCGAGTCCGAGCAGGCCGCCCCCGACTTCATCGCCAACTCGGGCGAGACCGCCGGCTGCAAGGGCGTCTGGATCAAAGCCTCCGTCGCCAAGGACGGGGGCAGCTACACCGTCCAGATCGGAGCGGACGGCAAGCCGCGGACGTTCCAGACGCGTTGAACGGAGACAGGGAACGGACACGTTCCAACTCAAACACCACCGCATCCTCCTCGGGTGCGGTGGTGTCGACGGGACTGGGCTGTCGGTCGCCGGTGACGATTCAAATCGACTTCAGGAATTCGACCAACAGAGCCTGCTGGTCTCGCGTCAGCTTCAGGAAGCGGTCCTTGGACGACTTCGCTTCGCCGTCGTGAGCCTTGATGGCGTCCTCGATGGTTCTGGCGCGGCCGTCGTGCAGGTAGGGACCGCTGGCGCGCAGGCCCCACAGCGGAGGAGTCTTCATCTCTCTCGCGCCGGCACTCCCTTGGACGATGCCGTCGCCGAGCGTCCCCATGTCGTGCAGCAGCAGGTCCGAATAGAGGAAGACGGTCTTGGCGTTGAGTGCCTGAATCGGACTGGGGCCGGTGGACATCATGGGCGTATGACAGCTTGTGCAACCGACATCCAGGAACAACTTGGCACCGAACGCGTTGGAGGCCGTGACCGGCTGCGTCGGCGGCGGGCCGAGGAACCGCATGAAGTCGGCGAGCACGTCGATCCCCGCCTTGCCGGTGTCGGGATCCGGCTGGTCCTCCGGATCGAGGACGGTGTCGAGCCTTCTGAGCAGCGCGAGATTCCCGTTCGGTGCGTTTTCCGTCGGGAAGAGCCGGTTGGTGATCCCCATCTCGTTCAAGTAGGCATCACCGGCGAACGAGAGGAGCGTGGCCTGCTGCCCTTTCCAACCGAAGCGGCCCACAAGTGTCTTCTTCGTGGCGGCGTCCACCACCATCGAGGCCTTGCCGAGGACACCGTCCACGGGTTTGGCTCTGACTCCGCGCAGGATCGTCGCGTCGGGGATCGCTTCGATCAGACCGAGGCCGAACAGCGGCGTGGATTGTCGCCTGGCGACGACGTTCGCCTCGCGGGGGACGTGTTCGAGCCCACTGGGGTCGATGGCCCGTTCCTGGAGGAGCGAGCCCCCGAGACTGGCCAGCGGATCGAACACTCCGTTCGCCGTCCGTCCGAATCGGGTGACGAACACGTTGCTGCTGCCACCGAGGGCCGGCACGGAGTGACACGCCGCGCACGAGTCGCGGTTGAAGATCGGCCCCAGGCCGCCGGCCCTGGTCTCCCGTTCTCTGAAATCGTCTCGTCCTTCGTCGAACGCGTCGAGTTGGTCGCCCGTCAAACCCGGCAATGGTGCGCCAAACCCCGAGGTCGGAGGTGGCTGAGGCGGCTGACCGGGGGGACCTTGCTGAGCGGTCGCGACCGAGGCGATCAGGACCAGCGCCGGAGCCAGCAGGGCGGCAACATGAGAACGACGAACGGCAGTCTGTCGAGGGCGAAGGGAGGACATGGTGGATTCTCCTGAAGGGACGGAAACCTGGCCGAAGTGAGTTTGCGATCGGCCCTCGATCGCGGCGGCATTCGAGAGGAACTTCGTCGAACGTCGCCGCCAACCGGGCCGTCACGGATGGCAAACGCAACGCCCCGGCGGTTCTCAACACGGTTTCTCTCCGTTCCGGGACAATTCTGAAATTTTCTTTCAGGAGACGGCTGCCGTCCGAGGCTCCTCGTCGGGTGCAGTCGCCAGTTGGTGGTCGCTGTTTCTTGTCCCCTCTCCCGCCCGTCTTCGGGGGGAGAGG
>JANODP010000475.1:0-40023 GCA_031412755.1 Schlesneria sp.
GTCGAGCCGTGTCTGTGAGACGGCTCGACACATTTTTTTTTCGGCCGCGCGCAGGACGGAGGGCCTGACAGGCTCTAGGGGGTAGGTGCCTTCATGGATTCTGAGTTGCCGGACGGCGGGCGGTTGGACCAGTTTCGATCGTACTTGAAGTTTCTGGCTCGGGTGCAGTTGGACCCGCGGCTGCGGAGCAAGGTGGACGACTCGGACCTGGTGCAGCAGACGTTGATGGTGGCACATCGTGGGATCGGGGAGTTTCGCGGGACGACCAGCGAGGAAATGGCGGCGTGGCTGCGGCAGATTCTGGCTCGTAATTTGGCTCATGCGGTGCGTGACGCGCATCGCGAAAAGCGGGACATCAAACGTGAGCAGTCTTTGGAAGCGTTGCTGTCGGAATCGTCGTCACGTCTGGAAGGGTGGCTGGTCGATGAGCAGTCCTCGCCCAGCCAGCGTGCTCAGCGCAATGAGCACATGCTGCGCGTGGCAAATGCCTTGGAGGAGTTGCCGGCCGCTCAACGGGATGCGATCGCGTTGCATTACTGGCAGGGCTGGTCGCCAACCGAGATCGCGGCCCATCTCGATCGCACTCCGGCGGCCGTGGCGGGACTGCTGTTGCGGGGGTTGAAGAAGCTGCGAACGGTGCTTGCCGACGGAGAATAACGAGGCTCAGACCATCAGCCGGAACGCGCTAGCGTCCGGTTCTCGACGAAACCATGAACCGGACGCTAGCGCGTTCCGGCTGATCAAGTCAGGAACTTTCAACGATGACTGACTCCGCGACGAATGATGCTTCGCAGAATGATCGGCTGGATGAGATCCTTGCCGGGTATCTCGATGCCGAGCAGTCCGGTCAGCGGCTCGATCGTGAGCGATTGCTCGCGGAGAACACGGACTTGGCCGACGAGTTGCGGGCGTTCTTCGCCGATCACGATCGGATGAAAGCGGTGGCAGAACCGCTGCGAGTCGCAGAGGCGCCGAAGGGCGAATCGGCGGCGGAAGAGGCGACGATGATTACTCACAATGCCCCCGCATCAACGGATGAGGAGTCGGGCCTGCCACCGACAAAGGTGGATACGGTGGCCGGACAACGTGGGACGGATTCCTCGCCCGAGCCGGGCAGCGTCGTTCGTTATTTTGGCGACTACGAATTGCTGTCCGAGGTCGCTCGCGGCGGGATGGGGGTGGTTTACAAAGCTCGCCAGGTGAAGCTGAACCGCGTCGTCGCGTTGAAGATGATCCTGTCCGGACAGTTCGCCAGCCCGATCGACGTCCAGCGATTCCATTCCGAAGCCGAAGCCGCCGCACAACTCGATCATGTCGGCATCGTGCCGATCTACGAAGTCGGCGAGTACGAGGGGCATCATTTCTTCACGATGGGGTTTATCGACGGGGGTTCGCTCTCCGCGAGGTTGCGCGACGGGCCGCTGCCGCCGCGCGACGCCGCCGAACTCGTGCAACGCATTGCCGAGGCGGTGCAATACGCTCACGAACGGGGCGTGATTCACCGCGACCTCAAGCCGGCGAATGTGCTGCTCGATCGCCACGGGCAACCGCGCATCACGGACTTCGGCCTGGCGAAGAACGTCGGCCACGATTCCGGGCTGACGGCGTCCGGCCAAATCATGGGGACTCCCGGCTATATGCCGCCCGAGCAGGCTGCGGGGCACATTCAACTCGTCGGTGAAACGGCCGACATCTATTCGCTCGGCGCGGTCCTGTACGCGTTGCTCACCGGTCGGCCGCCGTTTCAAGCCGACAACATGCTCGACACGCTGAAACAGGTGATCGATAAGGAGCCCGTGTCACCGGCAGCGCTCAACGCGCGGGTGCCGCTCGATCTGGAAACGATCTGTTTGAAGTGTCTGGAAAAGGACCGGCAACGGCGGTACGTCTCGTCTGCGGCGCTCGCCGACGACCTGGGCCGCTACCTGCGCGGCGAGCCGATCGCCGCGCGGCCGGTGAGTCGGGTGGAACGAGCGTGGCGCTGGGCGAAGAGGAAGCCGGTGCTCGCAGGTTTGATGGCGACCGTGGCCGCATTGCTCGTGACGGTGGTCGTGGTGCCGAGCGTGCTCGCCGTGCGCCTCAATGTGGCTCGCCAGGAATCGGATCGCAACGCCGGAGAGGCGACAAAGAATCAGAAGCTGGCGGAAGCGAACGCGATCACCGCGGAGTCACAGCGACGGGAAGCGGTGAAGCAGGCGGGCATCGCGAAGGCTCAAGAGAAGCTGGCCAGCGAGGCAAAGGTGCGCGCCGAGAAGGGGGAGCAGGCCGCTCGTCGCCGATTCTACGCGGCGCAGATGAACCTGGCCGGACAGGCGGCGGCGCAGGGACACATGGGCCGGGTGCTGGAACTGCTCGAAAGTCAGCGGCCGCGATTCGACGAGGAGGATCTACGCAGCTTCGAATGGTATCACCTGTGGCAGGTTTGCTTCCGAGGCCAAACTCGCGTCAGTTCGCTCTTCGAGTCGTCCGCTCGCTTGGGACACGATGCGGTTTACGCCACGGCTGTATCGCCGGATGGTCGGCTGCTTGTCGCCGGAACTCGCTTCGGCCGCGTCCGCTGTTTCACGCTGCCCGGAATGGAGGACGCGGGTGAGATCAAGGCCGCGGATATCGTCTGGGGCGTGACGTTTTCGCCGAATGGTCAGACGCTGGTGGTGGCGGATGATACCGGCGTCCTCAGGCTATGGGACGTGGCGACTCACCGGGAGTTGAGGACACTCGTCGGCCCGCATCGCGTGGCCACGAGGACCGTGTCGTTCTCGCCCGACGGCAACCTGCTCGCCGTGGCGTATTTTGGCGGGCCGGGAGTGCAGGTGTGGGATCTGACCGTGGGCAAGATCCTTCCGCTGCAACTGCTGGATGGTTTCGTCGGTCGTGTCGCGTTCTCGCCAGACGGAAAACTCCTGGCGGCCAGTGATCGGGCCGGCAATTTCGGAATCTGGACTTGGGATGGCACCCAGGCCGAAAAGCGCGTCTGGCAGAACACGGGCAGCAGTGATGACGCACCGTTGGCGTTCTCGGCGGATAGCTCGCGGCTGGTGACCGGCGGCCCCGCGGCGCGCGTGTGGGACTCGGCCACGGGTCGCGAGGTCGCGCGATTGCCCGATGAATCCGCGTCCGTCGATGCGGTGGCGATTTCCAATGATGGCAAAACCATCGCGTTTGGGACGCAGGATCGGCAGGTCAAACTGTGGAACCTGGAGACGAACGCGGTCGATTGCCGCGCGAGTCGCGGGCCGGTCCACACGGTCACGTTCTCACCCGACGACACGTCGCTGTTCACGGGCGGCGAGGACTCGGTCGTGCGGCAGTGGTTGGTGGCGGCGGAACCGGAACCGCGAGTGATCGCGCGAGCCCGTGTCTCGTCGCTGGCTTTCGCACCGACGAGCGACTTGCTCGCCGCCACATGTCGCGATGGCCACGTGCAACTGTGGGACGCGGCCACGGGACGCGAGGTCACCAAGCTTGAGGCCCACACTGGAGTCGACAGCACCGCGGTTCAATTCTTCGGGGGGGCAAACGCCGTCGCGTTTTCCCCCGACGGCAAGTGGCTCGCCAGCGGTGGCGGGGATTCGAACGTCAAGCTCTGGGAAACGGATACCTGGCAGCTACAAAACACGCTGGATCAAGGCCAGGGCCGATCGGTTTACTCGGTCGCGTTTTCCCCCGATGGTCTCACGTTGGCGGCTTCGTGTAAGAGCCAGACTGTCCTGGGGCCGCCTGCCCGGTTGTGGGATGTGGCGTCCGGCGCGGAGAAACCGGCTCCGCCAGGCCAGCATTGGGGCGTGCCGACCGTGGCATTCTCCAGCGACGGCCAGCGGATGGCCACCGGGCAGCAGTTCGGGACCGTGGCACTGTGGGATGCGGCCACGGGACGAGAAGTCGCGACGCTCGAAAGCCGCACCGCGGCGCATCACAACATCAACAGCGTGGCGTTCTCGCCCGACGGCAAGCTCCTCGTGTCGGCCGGTAACGAAGGGACGATCAAACTGTGGGACGTTCCCGGCGAGCAGTTGCGAGCAACACTCAAAGGGCACTCGACGGACGTGCGTCGAGTCGCCTTCTTTCCGAACGGACAAACAGTCGCCTCGTGTGCCCGCGATGGCACGGTGAAGTTCTGGGATGTCGCAACGGCTCAGGAGCGGGCGAGCTTCCTCGCTCACAACGGCGCGGTGACGGGCCTGGCGGTTTCACGTGACGGGACGCTGCTTGCCACGGCCGGCGAAGACGAAACGGTCAAGCTCTGGCACGTTTCGAGCGAACCCGCCGCGTTGGCGAGCAGAGACGAACTGGATTCCAGCGACCCGGAAAGCCCGGTGGTTCAGCTCCGCGTGGCGGGTCGCCTGCATGCGGCAAGTCGCTTCGAGGACGCCGAGAAAACTTATCGGGCCGCCATCACGCGGCTCGACCGATTGGTTGCCTTGTTTCCCAATCGACCGCAGTACCGAACCGAATTGGCCAACGCGCGCCTCGGTCTGAGTGCGACACTTCAGAGCACGCCCGATCGAAATGAACAAGCCGAACGAGAACTGCGACTCGCTCGCGATCTGTTGCAGACGCTAGCCGTCGAGTCGCCGACCAGTGTCAAGATTCTCGCCTCGCTCGCACTTTGTCAGACCAACCTGGCGAGCCTGCTGAACGGACTCGGGCGATCCGACGACGCCGAACCGGCGTTCCAACAAGCTCGTGAGCTGTACGAGCGGCTGGTCGTCGAGTCTCCGTCTGTGACCGAATACCAACAGGGGCTGGTGCGACTGGCCACGTTGCAATCGGCACGCGGGCGGCTCGACGAGGCAGAGCAGATTTACCAGCGGCTGCTCGAACTTCGTCCCAACAGTCCGACCGCGCTCAACAACCTGGCGTGGAATTTGGTGAGAAATCCGGACGCAAAGCTGCGCGATCCGGCCCGGGCGGTTCCGATCGCCAGGCGCGCCGTTGAATTGTCGCCGCAATCGGGCCTGTACTGGAACACGCTCGGAGTGGCCCACTACCGCGCGGCGGATTGGCCCGCCGCGATCGACGCGCTGGAGCGGGCGATGTCGCTTCGCTCGGGTGGGGACAGTTTCGATTGGTTCGTGATGGCGATGGCCTGCCACCAGCAGGGCGAAACGATCGACGCGAGGTTCTGGTACGACAGCGCTGTCGAATGGATGGCGACGAACAAGCCGAAGGACGACGAACTCGTCCGTTTCCGCACCGAAGCCCGTTCGCTGCTGGGACGCACCGCAGAGGAGCCGCCGGCAAACGCCGAGCCATCGTCCGCAGCTTGGTGGCTGAGTCAGGGAACTCGCTGTACCGCCGAAGGGGCGTGGGACAAGTCGGTGGTTCGATTCAGCCGGGCCATCGCTCTGGATCACAAGAGCGTTCGTGCCTGGCAGGAACGAGGTGCCGCGTACCACAAACTCGGCCGCAGAGACCAAGCCATCGTTGACTACTCGAAAGCTCTGGAACTTCAGCCGGGCGATTGGAAGACGCTGTTCGCTCGCGGCGAGGCGCACCAACAACTCGGCCGACACGACAAGGCTCTGTCCGACTACGACGCGGCGATCACCACCGAGACATCCGACTCCGCGCTGCTCTTCGCCCGCGCTCGGTTGCTTACCGAACTTCAGCAGTGGGACAAGGCCGTTGCCGCGTGGACCGCCACCGTCGAGCTCGTGCCTCAGAATGGCATCGCCTGGTTCCAGCGCGGAATGGCTCGCTCCAAGCTGGACCAATGGGAACAAGCGGCGGCCGACTTCGATCAGGCGGCGGTGCGGGGCGAACATGGCACCACCGCCACACGCTGGAAGCGTGGTGGCGCGCATCGTGCTGCGGGCGGCTTGCAAGCTGGCCGCGGCGAACTCACCCAGGCCGAAGCGTCCTACGCGAAGTCGCTCGCAATCATCGAGGAGCAGATCGTTAAGTCCCCGGAAGACCCTTGGCTGTACAACGAGTTGGCCTGGACGCTGGAGTATCGTGCGAAATTGTTCAACACACAGAACAAGAAAGGCGAGGCCGAAGCGGATTTTGCGCGGACGCTGGCGCAGCGCATTCGCTGGCTCGACACGGGCCGCGACGAAATCAACGTGCGAATCGCTTTTTGCCTTCACGTCGGCCAGTGGATGGCGGACAGCGACGCGGAACTTTGGACGGAAGTTGCGCGGCATGCCGTCACGCTTTGGCCCGCCGACCCCGCTGTGTGGACAGCCTTGGGAATCATCGAGTTTCAGAATGGCCGATGGCGGGAAGCGAACGCCGCGCTCGACAGATCGCTCGAACTTCGCCCCGTTGGCGACGGCGCGACGTGGTTTTGTTCGGCCATGACGCACTGGAAACTCGAAGACAAAGACCAGGCCAGCCTACGCTACGAACGCGGCGTGAAATGGCTGGAGCAGCACGCACCCGACGCCAGCAAGTTTGCAGCCCAGCACAGAATCCGCACGCAGGCTTCTGCGCTCCTCGGCAGGACGGTCGCCGAGCTCGATCGTGCCATCACCGCGAACCCGAACGATCCCGCGCCGCGACTCGCGCGGGCGCGACTCTTCTCGGGACTGAAGCAGTGGGATCAGGCCGTGGCCGACTACAGCGAAGTGCTCAAGCTCAAACTCGACGACCCGACCGTCTGGTCCGAGCGGGCCAACCTCTACACGTTCCACTTGGGCCTAAACGACAAGGCCGTCGGCGACTATGGCGAGGCGATCCGACTCAAGCCGAACGACGCCTGGAACTGGGGCCGGCGCGGTCGGACGTACATGCTCCTCAGCCAGTGGGACAAGGCGACCGCGGACATCGAGCAAGCGATCAAGTTGGAGTCGCCTGTTGGCGAGGATTGGTACTGGTACGTATTGCTGCGTCTGCACGCCGGCAAGACGGACGATTACCGCGCGATCTGCGCTCGGTTGTTTGACCGATATCGCGATACGAAGGATGGCTGGTCGGCCATCAGCATGGCTCGCGCCTGGTCACTGGTCCCCGGCGCACTAGACGATCCAAAACACGCTGTCCGCCTCGCCGAGTTTGTTGTTTCTGCGGACGCCAAGAATGGCTGGCATCAGCACGTTCTGGGGCTGGCACATTACCGCGCTGGGCAACACGAGCAGGCGATTCACAGCTTCCGAGAATCGTTGGCGGTGCAATGGCCGGAACCGCTGAACTGGCTCGGCCTCGCACTGGCACACCATAGTCTCGGCCAGCCAGACGCCGCTCGCGAGTGGTTCACCAAAGCCGACCAGTGGTACGACGCGGCCAATGAGCAGTACTCGAAATCACCGCCGGGAACTCCCGCGCCGTACGCCCATCACTGGCTTGAGATCCAACTCCTGCACCGGGAGGCGAAGAAACTGATCAAGTGACCGTTCGCCTCTCGCAATTCACAAACCCATCTTTCGGAGAGCCCCATGTCCACGCGACGTTCCTTGGTTCTGGCCTGCCTCCTCGCGCTCACCGGTTGTGGAGCCAACACCGCGCCGAATCCCGCGACTCCATCCACTGCGGTACCAACCACTCAGCCCGCGACCCCGCCAGCCAGCATCGTTGGGAAGGACGGCGCTCCTGTCGCAACGTTGCTGGGCCAACCCGTCCTGTCGCGCGACTGCCTCAGCCCCAGCAGTGGCATCGGGTCCGTCGAGGTCGGGCTTCACAGTCTGGTCCTCAGCGTGTTGATGAATGATTTCTTCGATCTGGAATCGCAAACGCTGTCGCAGACGGAGATCGACACCTTCTGGGAGAAGTTGCGGGCCGGTGCCGGACGAGGCGGCAAGATTCTTCCTCCCACGCCGCCGTTCGACGAACCCAACGTCCAAGCCAAGCTGGACGACGTGCGCCGCAAGCTCGCGGCTCCCGACATCTCGTGGCTCGAACGGCTGATGCTGCAAGGGCAGGAGCGGGGCATTCTGTACGCCCTCGAACACAAAACGGTGCCGGCCATGGTCGCGTATTCCGAACTGATGCCGCTGCGCTCGAAAGCGGCGCTGTACAAGAAGTACGGCGGCCGAGTCGTCGCGATGCAGATCAGCATCGAACCGGCCGAGGCATTTCAAAAGCTGATCCAGGACGCCGAACGCACCGGCAAGCTGACGATCCACGACCCGCAACTGAAGCAGGCGTTTTGGAAACGGATCAACGACACGCTGCAACGTCCCGCCGTGCCGCCCGAATCAGTCGACTTCAGCCTGCCGGCGATCCTGCATTCCGGAGCACCGCCTGTCGCGCCCGCGTCACTCGCAGTCATGCCAGCAGGCAAGAATCTGATCACCGATCCGTCGCTCGAAGAGACTTCCGTCGGCGAGAAATTCCCCACGGGATGGGGTTCGGGGAATTTGGTTCCGCCCAACACTTACCGGTTCTCCGTGGTCGATGGCGGACGGACGGGTCAACGCGGCTGGATGATCGAAGGGAACGGGCAGTACGCCGTGATCCCGACGACTCGTCCGCAGGTTGACCGAGCCTTCCGTTACGGGGCTCGCGGTTGGGTGCGGCTCGAAGCGGGTTCCGCACAACTGAAGATTCTCTACTTCGACGGGAGCGGTCGCTACATCGGGGAGAATCGCAGCGTCGTCACCAACAAGCGCGGCGAGTGGCACCAGTTGACCATGATCGACGATCTCGCGAATTGGCCGGAAGCACGGCAACTCAGCCTCGCTCTGACGCTGATCGGTACGGGTCAAGCGGTCTTTGACGATCTGGAATTCACGGCCTTTGACGCTCAGCGACTGCCGCCGAATTTCGAGACCGAATACACGTCCACACCGAAGCACGACCCCGCCGTGTTTGATCGCTGGGTCGGCCGTTGGGAATCGCTCACCGAGTACAAACCAACGGCGACAACGGAGGCGAAGACGATCAAGGGTGAGACAATCGTGCGGAAGGTGCTCGACGACCGGTTCCTGCTCTGGCAATGGGCGAGCGAGACGGACGACTCGCAGTACATGTCGTTGCTCGGCTTTGATGAAAACCTCGGCGGCTATCGCTTCTGGGTGTTTGGTTCCGGCGGCGAAGCCTTTGAACGCACCGGCCAATGGGATGCCACGTCGCAAACGCTGAAGTTGGACGTCAAGCCGCCCACGCCGGGCGTCACCGGCATCAGCACCGACCGCTTTGTCGGCAACGACCAGATCGAATCGACTCTGCTGGTCAAGAACGCCGCCAGCCAGATCACCCGCGACATGCGGGCAACTTGGGTCCGCAAGGCCGTCACCGTGCCGGACGATATCGAACTCTCAAGCGGCTCGGTTGCCGGATCGGTGGAACTCGCCGTGCTGCAAAAGTTGGCGGGAAACTGGACGAACCGCTCGACTTCAAAACCCGCCGTGTGGGAACCGGACGGCAAGACTGAGACGTTCACCGAGCAGGTCGCATGGACTATCGGCGGCCGGTTCTTAATTTTCCGCGCGTACGATGAGACGAAGCGCATGAAGTCGCTGTCGCTAATGACGTATGAGCCGAAGGAAAGTTCGTATCGCTTCTGGTACTTCGCCCCAGGCGTCTACGGCGGGCAATGGCGCATCACCTGGGATGCGGCCTCACGCGAATTTCATTGGAACTCGATCGACATGCCCGCAGGCTGGACCGGCACCGGAATCAACCGCTTGATCGACGACGACACGTTCGCCAACCAAGCCCTCATCAAAGACGAACAAGGCCGCGTGCTAATGGACGCGACGCAGGACAAGCGGCGGAAGTCGCCTTAATACGGCCGAACTACAACCACTCTGTCTGACAATTTCACGTCCACTCTCACACGTCCCAGAAAGGGCTGCCATGCCTGAATCAGAGAACAAATCCAACGACCACAACTCGGCTGTTCCGCCGTCACGCCAGAAATATCGGCTTCAACTCTGGATCGGATGGTTCTTGTGGCTTTTCGGCGTCGTATTCACCACGAATGTGACCATGAATCACCTGAAGCAACGACCGCACGAGCCACTCGGTTTCGATCTGACTCTGAGGTACGGAGACGGCGGCTTCATTGCCTACGGAGTGGCCACAGCCGTATTAGGTTTCATTCTGGGGTGGATGGCTTCCCGTCGCAGAAAGGCCAAGTAACGTGGTGGAACCGTCTCCTCACACGACAACGATTGGCCGTCATCGGTTTCGTGACGACCGGCATTTGCGCGGCTCTGGGATGGGAGCGGTTCATCGGTTGGACTTGGCTGGGGACTAGCTTCGCGGCGTTTATGTTTGCGTTTCTATTGGCGTTCTTCCTCGTGGGACGAACCGAAACTTGGAAGGGCAAATGATGGGCTTCAGTGGCAACTGCAACTTGACAATCAATCCGGCGGCCGGCTCAAGGTGCTGCGCAGCGAACGCGATGACGACGTGCCGCGTCTGCTCGGCACTCTGTTGTCACACCGCACCGGCTGGCCGCTGCAAGTGGAAAACCCTAGTTGAGGATGACTCCGATGATGAGTGACACCACACGCGCTGAAGGACAGCCATCATGGATGTGAACCGAATTATCTTTTGGACGGTGTTTCTCGCGTTTGGAGTACCGTCAAGCGTCGGTGGCGTCGCGTGGTTCGTTCGCATGATCCGGTTCCGCAGAAATGCTTGCTCGACCTTGGCAACAGTGATCGGCCACGAAACGCAGAGGTGTGTAGATGAAAATCGGCACACGACGACGCTCTACTACCCGGTTGTTGAATACCAAGACGCCAACGACAAGACGTACCGGGTGACCATGCGAGTCGGCAGTAATTGGATCCCATATCCCGGCAACCCTCGGGTGTCGATCTTGTATGAACCTGGCCGTCCGGAGCAGTCTGTGATTCATTCGTTCGACGGCCTGTGGCTTGGCCCGTGCATTTGTACGTTTCTCGGCGTGATGTTGATCGCCATCGTGGTGCTGGATTGGTTTGTCAAGTTCCCTATGGACGGGCCGTTTTAGCGCCCAACCAGCCGCCGCACCTGACTGCGGCGGCAACAAGAGGTGATCCGATGAGTTGGTCAGACAATGTCGCTTCGGTGTTGGTCATCATGGTTGCCATCGTCGCTGTTGCGGGAGGCGCGGCGGCGTTTGCCATTTTGGTGCAGATCTTTCGTCAAGGCGGCTGGAAGCTGGCCGAGCCGTCCGTCAGAAAAGCCCGCTGGCAGATGGTCCGGCCTTGCCTGCTTGTCGGAGCGGTGATCGGACTACTCTCTGGGATTGCCTTCGTTTTCCTCAGCAGCATTGATCAAACCCCTCCCGCCCCGGCCAATGATGTCATCATTTCCCCGCCTATAGAAGTCAAATCCCGACCTCACCCCGCTGACTGAAGATGTGGGAGCACCGCCAGTTTACGAAAGAATCCAGTCGCCTAAACATCAGAAAGGGCCAACATGGAAACCGTCGCATTGATCATCGCGATTATCGGCCTCGGAGACATTGCTTCACTCAGCGTCGAAAGGATTTTTTTTCCTGCCGGAGACCCCGGAGCGAAATCGTGGAATGCAGCGCAGCACAGTATCGCCCGCAAGTATCGCTGGGGACGTTGCGGAGGCGAGGCACTGCTGCTCGTCGTGCCAGGGCTGCTGGGCTTTCTCAACGTCTGGCCCGCTTGGAGCGCGATTGTGGGGCTGGCAATCTATTTGCCCATCGGCATCTGGATGTTGCAATGGGTGCGTCGAGAAATTCCGCGATCCGCTGAAAAGGCTCTCGACAAGTGACGACATTGGCTCATCCACGACGAAGACTCACGGGTGGGTAAGTTCCCTATCAACTGAGAGAGATGCAACAGGGCTTCATTTTGGATGTCATGCATGGAGGCCAAATCGTCAGCCGGGGGCGGCGGGTGTCCCGCAAAAGTCCTTCTGGACCGGATTGAAGGCGGTGACCGAAGATGCGGTCATTTCCGTTGGCACATTCCGCTGCGAGTCTTGCGGCTTCCTGGAATCGTACGCGCGATTGGAGTTCGCCGCGCGTTAAGAACATGAACTGATAATCCGACATTTCCATCAGGTCAACTCCATGAACAAACCACGACTTACGAATGGTGCGACACTGGGCATTATTTTCGTCGTCGGCGCGGCGACCATGTTGCTGTTTCATCTGCACCTGCTCATGTCCTGGCAGGGGATCTATTCCAAGTATCCCTGGAATGGGCAGGAGGCTGCGATGGCGCAAGGGATGATCAAGCCAAACTTCGCCCAGTCTACCTTGAGTTTCAATGTCGCTCGGCTGCTGTTGCTGATGGTCGCTGCTGTCGTTGGGTACGTACACCGGCGCATCTGCGTGCCTGCCGGCTTCGCACTTTGGATCGGAGCGGCATCGATTCCGGCCTTGATGATCGCCACCGATGCCGAGGCCCCTCACGGTCAGTTTGGTTTTCTCGCGGTCGTATTCGTGGCACTACTCCACGGTTTCTTTATCTTCTGGCCGGTCTTTGGCGGCATTCTCGCAGGTGCCGCATTGAGTGCCCTGATCAGCCGTTTTTGGCCCGCCACCACCAAGCAATCGCCCGCACTGGAGCCGGCGATCAGCCCGCTTGCCAAGGGAGAGTCCCCACCACCGGTCCGATGATGCGTGTCGGCAACTCTTCAGACCCGATCCGAATTCTCAAAGGAAGAAAGATGGGCTACCTGATCCTGCTCGGGAGTGTTTTGCTGGCCGCCATGCTGGGCGGCAGGGTGGCCGGGGCAGGTGCGTCTTCGCGTTGCCCCGGTGTGTTGAGTTGATCCAAGTCTCCGTGGCTTCGCCCAAAGCGGGGCTCCAGCCACGGCCACCCGACGATGCGCAAGGACTCGGAACAAAACGAGCCAGCTTCTCCCGACAGCCAGCGAGAATGTCAACCCCGGAAGTCACATCAGGAACCAGCCGATGCACGAACAATTGCTCCGAGTGGTTTATGCGGAATGGACGATTGCCGCTCTGCTGACGGCGGCGGCCATCCTCTGTTTCTTCCGCAACAGGCGAGCGAGCTACCGCTTTCTCCCGCTGTTGGGTGTTGCCCTCGTCGCCGCGATTCACGGGACGTGTTTCATCAATGACGGGAGCGGCGATCCCGAAGGACTGGCGACGTTTGGAATTGTCTTCGGCCTGTTTTTGGGCGCACCCGCTGGTTTCATCCTCATGACGATTCTGCGTCGGCGCACGGCGTAGCTAATCGATCATTCTTCCTTGAGGAACCATGCAATGTCCGAATCCCGTCATCTCGCACCGAAGTGGTTCGCTTTGGTTGTGGGATTGTGTTTTGCCGTCCCTGGTCTGGTGGCCGTCATCACGAGCGCTACGAAGTTTGACAAGTTCGCGAGTCGGACCTGGTTGGAGATTTACGACTACCCGGCGCAGCGCGCGTCGTTTGGGAGCTGGCGGATCGTGAGGTTGTCGGATTCGCAGCAT
This sequence comes from Schlesneria sp., assembly GCA_031412755.1. Classification (GTDB taxonomy): domain Bacteria; phylum Planctomycetota; class Planctomycetia; order Planctomycetales; family Planctomycetaceae; genus Schlesneria. The sequence goes on from JANODP010000475.1 coordinate 13,298, forward strand.
GGGGTCATCACGGACGCGTCCGATCCTATTGCCGGAGCGCTGTTTGGCATGGCTATCTTTGCGCTGGGAACCGGCATCGCGGCCAGCCCATACCTCAGCGTCACGGGAGGGAGGAATCTCTCGCTGCTGTTGGCGTTGCTGTGGCATGGACTGGGCCTCACGACGGGCGTGTGGTACCTGAAGGTGGCCCCGCGACCTTTGCTCTTCAGCCCGTTGCTGGCCATCGGAGTGTTTGAATGGCTGGGCCTGTTTCCGCTCGCGCTGGGAATCTCAAAGGAGTGGTTGCAAGGCCGCCCGAATTCCGCCGCTTGGAATGCCTGGCTCGGAGCCATGCCCGGCGCAGTCGTCGGCGGCATCGTGGGAGTCGTGATCGACTACGTCCGGTTCGGCGGCGTCCGGTTCGGCATTTCGGGGTCAGACCCGATTTATCACTATCCGACCTCCGGATGGATCGTGGGCATCCTGGCCGGGGGCTGCCTGACCGGAATTGGCTTGGTCATTTGGGGATGGGGGCATGTGACGCCGTGGAAATATGAAGGACCACAACATTCCTCGAATCAGTAAAGGAACCCCGCGATGCGATCGCTGAAGAGGCTGACCTTGTTGACTGTGATGACGATCCTCTGCGGCTGTTCGGAGACGACTCATCCCGTCGCCACGAACGATTTACCCGCAACAACGAACATGCCGCCCGCGCTGTCTGCGGTCACCCCGCACACATTCACCCAGCAACCCGCGCCCGATTTTGATCCCAAGCTGACCGTCAAATGGCCCGGCGCTCCCGAAGAAAGCCGCCGGCGCATCAACGCGGGGCAAGCTGATGAGACGACGATCTACAGCGCCTTCGTGACTCAAGTAGGTCCAGTCACCATTTTCAGCGCGAGTGTCTACGAACTCTCGGCAGAAGACCTGCAAGGTTCCGATCCGAAGGAAATGCTCGCGAGTCACGGCACGACTGGCGACGAAGTCGAATTGACCCGCAAGCAAATCGAGCACGGGCCGAGCAAACTCCTGGGCTTCGACGTGATGTCGAAGGACGACGGCGGCTTTCGCCGGAGCGTGAACATCCTGGCCGGCACGAGGATTTACACCGTCGAAGTTGTCAGCGGCAAACAAGAGCGATTGAATGCCGAGGATGTCGCGAAGTTCTTCGAGTCGTTCGCGGTCAAGGAGTGACGTTCTCGGTTCGACTCTCGCTCCCATTTGACAGGAGGCCAGACCATGCTCAATCGCCGAATGGTTTCGCTCGTCGTTTTCGTGATCGGGATTCTCGCAACGGCTGGCTCAGTTCTGGCGCAAGGGCAAAAGCCCGGACAAGCGCGAGGAACGATGCTGCTGGGCTTGGCGTTTTCGCGAGACAGTTCGCTGGTCGCGACGTGCGGGGACCGGGTGCGTGTCTTTGAGGTCGAATCGGGCAAGCTGCTGCGTGAGATCAAAGGTCGGTTGACTCGCTCGATCTTGTTCTCGCCGACGGATCGAGACTTGTTCGCGGTCGCTGGTGACGATGGCCTCGTTCGGCTGTGGCGAGTCGGACAAGAAGAGGTCGTTCGCGAATTGCGCGGGCACGACGGCATGGCGTCGTGCGTGGCTTTCGACGTCAGCGGTCGGCTGCTCGCCAGCGGGTCGCGTCGCTACAAAAACGGCAAGGCGGACGGCGGCCAGTTGTGGCTCTGGGATGTCGCCTCCGGGAAGGTGATCCAGTCGCTCGATGTCAAAGCGGCGGCGGTCGATGGCGTCTCGTTCTCCAGCGACGGACAACTTCTCGCGTTCTGTGAGTCGTCGCGCGTGCAGGTCTATCGCGTCCGCACTTGGGAGCCGCTCACGACCATCACACTCTCGGCCGCCAAACTGGAGAACGGCCCGCACGGCAAAGCCAGTCCGTTCGGCATTGCCACGCTATTCGTGGGCAACGAAAGGCTCATCGTCGCCGGTGGCATCTGCGTGCCGGTCAGTCCCGAAGAAGCTGCCCCGTATTCGTTCGCCTGTCGCACGACCGGACTGCTGTGGGGCGTGGACCTCGGCGATCCGGCGTCGGCCAAGCTGCTGGATGACCCACGGCCGGGGTATTGCCGTTCGCTCAGCCTGACACCAGACGGCAAGCGATTCGCCACCGGATTTGGTTCGGTGGCCGTCAAAGTGATAAAGCACGTCACCGAACTGCGAAACGTGCCGGACGGCAAGCTCGTGTGGAAGTCCGAGGGGGGCGCGTTCGAGTCCTACGGAATCACGATCTCACCGGACGGTCGGTTCGTCGCGTCCTGCGAAGGCCGAGATCTGCGCCTGTTGAACGCCGAAACCGGAGCCGCCGTCCGCACCATCGCCGTGAACCAAGATCGGTGAAAAATGGCCGGTCCACTTCCTGACGAAACGGCCGCGAGCATTCGCGACGCCTTGAACTTCGAACGCAAACTCAGACAACATCCTCATGGTGCCTTCGGAGTTCCGGGAGCAGCCCCTGTCGGTTTGCCCCGCTCGAAGCTCTTCTTCATTTCCTCTTCCATTTTCTTTTGATCGACCTGGGGAGTGGATGTGGCCGGCCCCAATTCTCGTTTGTTGCCACAGGCCGATAGACAGGTACAGGCGGCTCCGAGGACCAGCAGTGTCAGAAAGCGATTCATGACGGGACTCTCCTTTTCAGATGACGAACGGAATGAAACAGACGGTCCATGTCGGGGTGTTACCTCGACGAAGGTTCCAGATTTCGATCGCGGCTTTCGGCTGACGGTCTCTTCGATGACGTGTCGGCTTCGTGCGTTGGATTCAACTCTGAATTCACCGTGGTCGAGACTTTGGCCGTTTCGCTGACATTGGTCAACCGTTGCCAGGCCGCGGATTCCTGCGACCGCCCGAGGCGTCGATAGAAATCGGCCATTTCCGCGCCGGTCGTCGGGGCGTTCGGGGCCGACAGGGTGCGCCTGAGCTGTTGATGCAACGCCGACTCCATCAGCGACTCGACTTCCTTGGAATGCTTCCGGACGGTCGACGCCCGTTCGCGATCACCCAGTCGCGTGAGACACTGTGCCAGACGGTGTTGAATCAGCCAGTCCGACTTGCCCGGCGTCGTGGTGATGGCCCGCTCGAACGCGTCGATGGCCTGCCGATCATTGTGAAGAACCTGGTCGGCAATCAACCCCTGATTTTTCCAGTATTGATAGCCCTCATGCGGCTCGGGCCAGCGCTCGAACGCGCGACGAGCCTCGTCAAATTCTCCGGCTTCGATGCTGATGGAGATCCGCTCGGCAATGACAAACGGATCGTCAGCACCACCCGGCAATCGCTCGGCCCGGTCGACTTGCTCAATGGCTTGCGGGATGCCGCCCTGGCGGTGAAACCAGCGGGCGAGGATCGCGTAGCCGGTCGGCCAAGCGGGATCGGCGGCGACGAAGGCCTCGAGTCGGCGGCGCTCACTCTCGCTGCTGGGCGGCTCGGTTTCACCCAGCAGCCCCATCCGTCGATCCAGCTCCGCCGTCGCCGTGCCCGGGCTGAATTCACTCAGATACCAGTCGCGCAACAGGACGGGACGCTCGTTCGGAGGAGTTCGCTCGTAGACGTGCCAGAAATGTTCCTCACCCAATTCCCAGCGGTTCGTGGCCTCGAACAGCTTCCACAGCAGGAGGCGTGCTTCCAGCCGTGCCGGTTCGAGCTTCAGAACGTCCAGGAAACAGCGTTCCGCGCGGCCGGGCTGCCAGAGCAGCAGGAAGTGAAGCCGCCCTTCCTGGAGTCTGGCCTCCGCCGAACGGGCCGAGTTGTGGGGAATCCGCCCCAACTGAGCCAGCGCCGCATGGACCTTGTCTTCACCCGCGAGCGAGTTATCACTGATGAACGCTCGGGCCATCAACAGTCGGGCTTCCCCATCGGCCGGATAAAACCGCAGGTAGAAGGCGAGCGATTGGCGAGCCGCGTTCCACTGCCGATCGTCCGCCAACCGCTCCGCCTGCGGCAGATGACGTCTGACCCAATGCGCACCGCCGAACAGCAGGAGCACCGTCAGCAGCAAACTTCCCGCCGCAATCCGCCACCAACGATGTCCGCGTAGCAATTGCATGACTACCGCCGAGGTCGGTCTGTTCGTGGTCCTGTGTGAAACGTCGATTCAACCGCGGCATTCGGCACTCGAAACTCAATCGACTTCGATTGGAATGACGGTGAGAATCTACCAGCGTCTGGGCGACTTTCCTTCCCGGACCCGCCAGTAATGATCGCGCAGCACCGGCACCTCGCCGAGCCGATCGACGCGTCCGGAAGGCCAGTGGATTTCGATCTCGTTCAATTCTTCGGTCTCGGGCCAGGACATCCGCAACCGTTCGTCCGCCGCCGCGAGATAACTTCCGCCCGCCGAAACGGGAAACGTCATCTGCCGTCTGTTCGTTCGCAGAACCACGCGCCCGCCGACGGGTAACGATCCTTCCGCAGTCTGGAGTTCCAGCCCGACAAACGGCCGTCCCTGGGTGGGCGTGTCGTTTCGGAGGAGCACAAACGGCGAGTTCAAGTGCGAAATGGCCAGATCGACGTCGCCATCGTTGTCGAAGTCTGCCGCCGCGACGCTGCGGCCCAGCCACAAGCCGTCGAAATACCGGCCGGCCGTCGCTGACACATCCGCGAAGATCCCCCCGTCATTGCGCAGCAACTGCGGGCGCATCGCATTGGGCTGCTGCTCGGGACCGAGGACATGGCCATTCGCAATGAACAGGTCGAAGTCTCCGTCGCGATCGTAGTCGAAGGGCGCGGTTCCAAATCCCAGCGATTCGTGGCTCGTCGCCGCCACCCGCGAATGGTAGCTGGCATCGTCGAACAGCAGGTTGCCGAGATTGCGATAGAGCGTGTTCTTCATGTGGTAGTAGTGCGTCAGGTAGATGTCGATCCGGCCATCCCCGTCAAAGTCGGCCAGAGCGATTCCCATGCTGGCTTCATTCAGGCCGGAGCCACTCACGGCGCAGCCCGACTCGGCGGCCACCTCGCGATACCGCGTCGCGCTGGAGGGCGGTGTGCCCGGTTCGCTTCGCCGCGTAAACAGGAAGTTGGCCGTCATGTCGTTGGCGACGTAGAGCTCCAGGATCAAGTCGTCGTCGAAGTCGACGGCGACGATGGCCAGCCCCTTTCCGTTCTCCGCCCGCAGGCCAAGTCGCTCCGACGATTCCTGAAATGTTCCATCGCCACGGCTGAGGCAGGCCCGGTCCTGAATCCCGGCAAAGCTTCCCGGACCGCAGTAGCCCGGACGTCCTCCGTACTCACAAACCTTTCGATTCTCCCACGTCACGTCCATGTAATTGGTGACGTAAAGATCGAGGTTCCGATCGCCATCGAGGTCGACCCAAAGGGCACTCGAACTCCACTCGGGATCGCTGACACCCGTCGCCGCAGTCACGTCGTGAAAGGTTCCGTCGCCGGCGTTGCGGAGCAACACGTCGGGCCCAAAGCCACTCACAAACAAGTCGGCGAAACCGTCGGAGTCGTAATCTCCCACAGCACACCCCTGTCCGAACAGCAGGATGCCCGCGCCGCTCGGTGCCGTGATCTCCGAGAACCGCTCACCATGCAGATTGCGATACAGGCGACACGTGGGCTGATTCGCGTTCGGGTCAGACGGATCGAGGCTGCGGCCGTTCGCCAGAAACAGGTCGAGCCAACCGTCGTGGTCCACGTCGATCCACGCGACCCCGCCCCCCATCACTTCGGGAAGAAAATACCGGCCAGGGACGGCGTCGTTGTGAAACGTGAATTCGACGCCGACTTCCAGGGCGACATCGACGAATCTGGGAAGCATCCCGTCCACAGGGACGGTCTGCCTGGGCAATGGCCGCGATGCGACGCGAGGGACTTCGTGGACCGACGTCGGAATCGGCGGACGCGACGGCTCAACCGGACGTGACTCGGTCGAGGAGCCGCATCCTCCACAACAGATGGTCAGCAAAAAAAAGTACGCGGCACAGGTCGAAGTGTACCGCGTACTCGAAGTATTGAACGGTTGCATGCGACATTTCGCCGAGGAGCAAACCGGGAACCGTCAGAATCAGAAGTCGCCCAGCTTGTCGTTGCCATTCCGCGTTCCGAGACTCACCCAGGTCGAATGATCGACGTTGGAAGAGACGAACCGCACCGCACCGTCCGCCAACATGAGATGGACACCACCGGTGTGAGCACTGGAGGCACTCATCATCGTGCTCCCTTCCCAGTCACCCGTAAAACTGTGGCAGGCCTTGTCGTTGGGTGCCATCGTGTGCGTGTAAACCGATCCAACCCCGACGAACGACCAAGCCCACGAGGCACCTCGCATATTCGGACGCCCACCCAAATTGTTTTGGAGGATGCAATTTTGACGAGTCGCCGCGTCCGTGGGACCAGCAGTCGCCCAGTCGTGAACCTGTTGACTCTGGGGAGTGCCGCCCCCGTCGATGATGAATTCCGAGTACGCCCCCGTGTTGCTCGTCCCATCGGTGATGCTGCCCATCTTGACGGGCCGATCGCTCGGCGCCCCCCCGCCGCAGTAACTGGCGAGCCCATTATGATTGCCATCGCCGTTCTGACCATTGGGGCCGGCGGTACCCATGTTGATGGCATAGGTGAAGTTGGCCTGACCGCCCTGAATCTCAAAAGGTTGAGTCGGACAATTGAACACCGGAAGGCGCTTGCTTTGGGCTCGGATGTTGGCGCTGCCAAACCAACCGTTCGAGTCCCACGGAAAATCATTGAAATTCGTGGTCTGGTATTCGGCGGTCCGGTCCAGATACGGCAGCATGAAGACTTTGTCGGAGAAGGCTCCCTGACGCTCATTCGTGATCGGGTTCCAGCCAATCGAGAGGGGGAACTGGCCGTGGGTGTCGTGATAGTTGTGCATGGCCAACCCGATCTGCTTCAGGTTGTTCTTGCACTGAGTTCGGCGCGCCGCCTCGCGGGCCTGCTGCACAGCCGGCAACAGCAGGGCGATCAAAACCGCAATGATCGCAATGACAACCAGCAACTCAATCAGTGTGAAGGCATCTCGACGCGGACGAAATCTCAAGCGGCGCAACATGACGACCTCTGCTCTCGAACTAGGGCGAAAAGGAAAGACGAATACGGGCAACCCGCAGGTTTGCAACACCTTAAAATCTGGTGAATGAATTGAATCACGTCGAGATGATGCCGGGCTTCATTCCATCTTGTCAAGTTTCCAAGAGGTTTTGGTTGGATTTCCGGGAAGATTCCAAGTCGATCCGGGGGGCGATTGTTCCCTCTCAAGGAATCGACACGCCGTCATCACGGTGTTTTGGCATCCTCGAGTTCAATCTGCACTTGGTTGGGGCCGGTTCGCGAGACCTGAATGACGAGTGGCGTCAAGCGAGGTTCTGAGTAGCGTTCTGGCAGGATGGATTTCGGGGGCATGCCGCCATCGAAGCAAAGTACGATGACTCGATGACGACCTACAAATGCGCCCGGATCATCGTTGGTGGTCAGCTCAAACGTCCCATCGGCATTGATCGGACCGAGCCCCCCCATCCGGCCGCCACGCTCGTGGATGGTCCTTACAAAACCCTTTGTGAGAGGCTGACCGTTGTAACGAACCGTTCCGGTGACCGGGCGCAGCGTGGGTGAAGCCATGTCGATCAGAGGCTCCAACCAGCCAATACCCCACGCCAGGCCAACGAATAGCAAGACGATCACGACCGCGATGCGTCCCCATTTCACGCCGCGGCGTTCGGGAAGCGGCGTGATCGGCGATCGAACGTCGAGTCCGGATTCGACTGGCAGCGATGTCGGCTGTTCGGGACAGGGCTGGTCGGAAGTCATGTCGGTCATTTAAGGCTCCCTCACCAAAGGTCATTCATCGGCCGCCGGGCTCACCCGACGTGATTTGCCTCCGGGAAATTTGTCCGGTGTCACACGGAATAGTTCAAGCACGCGGGGCGATTGACCGGAATCCTGCGGTTCGATGATGGCGTAGCCGCAGCCGGACGCCAATTCGGTCACGCGGGACTCCATCCCGCCGGGCCAGCGAATCTGCAGGTTGGCGGGGAGCGAATCTTCACAGCTTCCAATCACCCGCAGGTCGTGAGCAGACAGGTAGCTGCCGCCGCCCCGAACCTGGTGGTAGGTCACCAAGGCTCCCGATTCGAGCTTGAGCGATGTTCCGACCGCGTCGCGATTGCTCGACCGGCCGATGAATCGCAGCGTGATCGAGTTCCGGGATGATCCTGGCACCGGAGCCCGATCATTCCTGAGCAAGGCGGGAGCCGCATCCTGATGGCCGATGATCACGTCCGGATCTCCGTCGTTGTCGAGATCGGCGACGGACAAGGCCCGCCCCGGATGACGCCCGGAGAAGTACGGACCTGCGGTGCCGGGAGGAACCAGTTCAAACCGCTTCCCTCGATGGCGCCACACCAACGGCGGCTGTTCGTAGGAGGCATCGCGTCCCATCTCCGCCAGATTGTCGTCGGTGTGCCCGTTGGTGACGATCACATCCCTGGCGCCGTCACCGTCGAGATCCACGAGTGCCGTGCCCCAACCGACCCAGGGCCGACTCGCCGCGGCCAGTCCGACCGACTCGCTCGCATCCTGAAACTGTTCGTGGCCCGAGTTCTCATAAAGCGTGTTGTACTCGTGCTCGAAGTTGGTCACGAACAACTCGGGAAGACCATCGCCGTTCGTGTCCGCGGCATCGACACCCATCCCCGCGTGGACGTGCCCCATCCGATCATAGGCCGCCCCGGATTCGTCACTGGCATCGCGGAAGCGACCTCCGCCAACGTTCAAGAACAGAAAGTTTGGTTGCAGGTCGTTGCCGACATACAAATCGATCAGGCCATCGAGATTGATGTCAGCGGCCACGACCCCCTGGCCTCGCCCCGGCTTCACGTCGATTCCGGCGTCGTGCAAAGTCTCACGAAACGTGCCGTCCGCCTCGTTGTGGAACAGCAGATGACGTTCGGGGGCCACCGAACTGGGGCTGCAAAAAATCCGCACCCCCCGCTGCCGGTTGCCACAGAATTGATTGGTCTCCAGCGACCAGTCGGCGTAGTTGCACGAGTAGATGTCCAGTTCGCCATCGCCGTCGTAATCGAGAAACGCCGCGCTGGCTCCCCAGCGCGGGTCGTTGACGCGCGCGGCCTCCCCCACCGGAAGAAACGTTCCATCGCCGCAGTTCCGATAGAGCACATTGGGACCGAAGCACGAGATGTAGATGTCCGGAAAGCCATCGGAGTCGAAATCGCCCACGGCAATTCCGGCGCTGTACCCGAGGTTTCCGACGCCGGCCGCCGCCGTCACATCGGCAAACTTCCAGTGGTCCTCGTTTCGATACAGGCGGTTGCCCGTTCCCTCCCGATCGGGTTGATCCAGCGGAAACGTTCGTCCGGTCGCGAAGTAGAGGTCGTAATTTCCATCGAGGTCGTAATCGAGAGCCGCGATTCCGCTGCCGTTGGCGGCGGGAAACGGCCGCTCGGACGAATTGCCGCTCCGATGCCGGAAGTCGATCCCGGACGATTCGGTCATCAGTGTGAAGTGAATCGGCGAGTCGCCGGTTCCCTCCGTGGCAGGTACGCCGCTGGAGGCGGAGGGGCGCGACGAAGGGACGACGGAAGGGATCGGTCGCGCGTTGGTGACCGTTCGACTCCGCAGCCACACCATCCCGCCGGTACCGAGCGCGAGAGCTCCAATCAACATCGCCACCAGCCACGAATGACGCACGAAGACCTCGCAAATCGAGAACGGAGCAACTCAGAACTGATGGATCGGAAGAAGTTCCAGGGACGGAAGCGGGCCTCGTCTTCGCACGCAGGCGGCCAACTCCAGCAGGAACGGTTGGCGCGTGGACTCGGCGAGCAAGGCACTCGTGAGGACTTCGGCCTGGTGCCAGTTGCCTGCCTCCGCAAATTGATAGGCTCGAATCGTCCGCGCCCAAAAGGACTCGGGCGACTCGACGAGGACGTGGTTGATCGCCGAGCGCAACTTCTCGCGCTGGCGAAGTTCCTCGGTGCGAGCCTGCCAGGTCTGAGCGGCCTCCCGGTCGCCGGACGCGAGGCAGATCCGTTGCATCAGGTAGGTCACGCTGCTCGAAACGTTGAGCCCCACCAGCGCGGGTTCGAGCCAGTTGCGAGCCTCTTCGAATCGACCGGCCCGCAACGCCGCATCTGCCAGTGACTCGCGCGGCTCACGCAGCGCCGGCGTCGATTCCAGCGCCTGCTTCCAGGCGGCGATGGCTCCGCCTTCATCTCCGGTCTGTTGCAGGGCCTGCCCGAGACTCGAACGAATCTCCGCGTCCTCTTTCAACGCCAGGCTGCGCCGGAGGACATCGCGGGCCATCTCGGGGTGACCGTCCTCCAGGAGCACCTGTCCGTACTGGCCGAAGAACTCCGCCGCCGACACCTGCAGGTTTTCCGCCTGCGGTTCATATTCGAGCACCCTCGCCCACGCTTCGGCGGCCGATCGCTGGTTGGTCAGGTTTTCATGCAGGGTTCCGATTTGCAGCCACGCGCGGGCCTCGTGCCCCGGCTGCGCGGCGAGACGTTCGGCACTCTCGAACGCCTGACGATACTTTCCCAGAAACGAACGGCAGGCGGTGATCTCGTGCAGCGCGTCGGGATCGTTCGGGCTGAGTTGCAGCAACCGTTCGAGCACCGGCAGCGCGTCCGACCACTCCTGCCGCAGCAGATGAGCCTTCGCCCAGGCATGCAGGTCGGCCGCATCGGACGCCCCCACGCGGTGAAACAACCGCAGCGCTTCGGTCAGTTGGCCGGCTTCCACCAGAATGCGGGCCTTGATCACCTGCGCCCGCGCGTCGTCCGGATGCTCGCGCAGAAAAAGGCCAACCAGTTGCAGCGCGCGGGAAGTCTGACGAGCCTTCAACGCGGCTTCGATTTCGTGCAGCGGACGATCCTGCTCGTACCAGATGACCAGTCCGACGACGCTGCCGGAAACCGCAACCACCGCGAGCAGAGCCCAGGCCAACCTCGCCCGTGCGGACCGGTGCCGTCGAACACCGCCTCGAATCGAACTGGGAACCACGGATGTCACAGTTGACCCTTCCGCCAGCGAAATATCCTCGACTCGTATCGGTGACGATACGGGAAACGAGAGGGGCAGAAATGAGAAGTGTCAGGAATACTTCCCGCGCTGACGCACAGAAGCAGCTCCTGACACGGGGACCTCCCACTCCGGGCTTGTGATTTTTTCGCCACCGACCTTGCGTCGGTGGTTCAACGGCTTCCGCGCTACTCATTCTTCGAAAGTTTCGAATAGGGCAGAGGCCGCTAAACCCCCGGGGCAAGCCCGGGGGCGAAAAAGTCACACGCTCTCCGCGACTCGAACACTTCCAGGGTGACCACGTCGCAGTGTTCTGAGCGAAGTCCAGACGGCTTACTTTTTCGCTTCCGTCTTCTTGGCGTCCTTCTTCACCTTCTTGTCCTTCTTGTCGTTCTTCTGACTGTTGTTGCCCTTGCCCATGATTCGTTCCTTGTCATCGAGCCTGTGGAACCGCCCCGAGTCGTGCAACACGGTGTCGCCCGATCCGGTTTCGGCAAATGGAGGCGGACGTCCGCGCTCCGTGGGGTGGCAAACATACCAGATGGCGACGTTCGTGAAATCCACAACGGCTGGAAAATACCGGCCAGCCGCCGTCACTCGGGGATCGGTTCGTTCAGCAGCAACGACTTGACAAAGCGGACGGGGGGCGAGCCAAACGAGATCACTCCGTCGTGATAGCGTTTGAGAGTGAAGCGGTCTCCCCACGCCGACTTCGCGGCGGTGCGCAGGTCGCGATGTTCCTGATAGCCGACGAAGTACGTCGCCAGTTGGGCGGAGGTGACCTGGGCGCGGGTCCACTTGCCGGCCGCTTCGCGCTCTTCTTGAAAGGTGTCGCGCATCATCAGCTTCATCGCGTCCTCGCGGCGGATGCCATCGACGTGGACGGACTGATCGAGGATCGCGTTGGCGACCGTGCGCAGATACCACTTCAAGGTGATGAGCCTCATCAAGGGATCGCGGTCGGCCAGGAAGCCCTCCTCGGACATCATCTGCTCGGTGTAGCAGGCCCAGCCTTCGACGAACGTCCCCGATCCGAGCAACGCTCGCAGCCGGTTCGGACTGCGGTTGGCGTGAGCCAGTTGCAGGAAGTGGCCCGGCATCGCCTCGTGAACCGTCAGATTGTGGATCGAGCGGATGTTGTACTCGCGCAGGAACGACGCACACTGCGCGTCGGTCCAATCGGTCGGCAGCGGCGCGACGGCGTAGAAGGTGCTCAGACCCACTTCGAGCGGTCCGGGCGAGTCGCAGTACGCAATCGACACACCGCGCTGAAACTCGGGCATCACGATGATGTCGAGCGGATCGTCGGGGATTGTGGCGAGATCTCGCTTGCGCACGAAGTCGAGGCACAGTTCGAGCGACTTCCGCGCGGCCGGGACCACGCCGTCGCGCGGCGGGACATCGGCATAAGCCTTCTCCAGCGCAGCGACAATCACCTCCTGCTGCTGCTCGGGCGAAGGATCTTCGGGGAGCTTCGCGCCCGGTTTCTCTTTGAGTTGCACCTGCCGGGCGATCGCGTACATCTCGGCCCGCACGCGACGCAGTTCAAACTCGGCGCGGTCCCGAATCTCCTGCCGCGTCAGTCCGGTGCCGAGCGTGAACGCGAGCTTCTCATCGTAAAGTTTGGCCCCGATCCGCGCGTCGCCGCGCGCGTTGGGCAGCAGTTCCTTTTCCAGCCACGTCTGCTGCTGTTCGACCGCCTCGGTGGCGACGGCGATGGCCTTGAGCAGCCGCTGCTGATCCGGCTCGCTCAACTTGGCCATCTGCGGCCGAACCGTGTTCTCGATGATGCTCAGCACGCCGCGGTTCTGCTTGATGGCGGTCTCGGCATGAATTGGTGGGACACGCTTGGGATCGAGCGTGGCGCGAATTTGCTCGTACAGTTTCGGAAACTTCTCCAGCCGGGCCGTCACGCTTTGCAGCCGCTTCTCGACGGGAGCGAACTCGCGTGCCATCAACCCGTAGATCGCGCTGCCCGGAATCTGCGTGTACAGGATCGGGTTCCAGGCCCACTCTTGCAGTTGGTCGATCCGCCAGAAGTCGCTGCGCAATTGCTGAGTCAGCAGTTGGTAATCGACCTGCTGGTCCCGAGACAGTTGCTTTCGATCGAGCTTGCCGAGCTCCGTGAAGAGTTGCTGGTAGAAGTCGTTTTCCTGCTGCCGTGCGGCTTCGCTGATGTCGTCGAGTTGTTGGTCGAAACGATGATCGCCGAGCGTCGTCGCACTGACGGGAGACAACGCGGGAGACTCGGCGACGTACCGCGCCGCCAACTTCGCGAACTGCCGATCCGCCTCGGACCCCGATTCCACCGCAACCGACTTGCCTCCGCGGCTGATCCGAATCTCCTCAGCCAGTTCGAGGGGAAAGTCCGTGAGCATGCCGTCCATTCCGGCCAGCATCGCGCTCTGCCAGTTGGCTCGTTCGAGTCCGGCCACCGTCGGACCGGCGATGAAGGCTCGCTTGCCCGACTTGTGGACGCGATCGAGTTCCTCGCGGGTCGGCACGAATCGCAGATAGGCCCAGTCGGAATCCTTGTCCGCAATTGCAGCCGCCAGGTCCTTGGCTGTCTGCGACAGACACGCGACATGCGCCGCGACATCGGCCTCACGCAGTTTGCGGCGAACGGCGGGGCTGTCGATCACGTTTCCAATGAACAGCAACCGGTCGAGCACACCGTGCGACTTCGCGATGCGCACGGTGTCGGCTTCAATCTCGTCGGCCTTCAGATCGATCGCGATCAGGACCGGCGGTCGGCTGTGCAGCTTGATGGCCGCCGCAACTTCCTCGAACGTCGGAATCCGCTCGCCTTGAAACTTCGAGTCGAACCACGTTCCCGCATCGAGTTTCTTCAGTTCCGGCAGCGTCAACGCATCGATTGCACCGTGACCATTCGTCGTCCGATCGACGGTGTCATCATGGACACAGACCAGCACCCCATCCTGGCTGCGGCGCACATCGACCTCAAAACCCAGCTTCAGCTCCAGGCACGCTCGAACGTTCGACAACGTGTTCTCGGGAGCATGCTTCAACAGGCCGCGATGGGCCACGACCAACGGCTTTGACATCCTCGACCCCTCCTCGGCAAACAGGCAGACTGGAGCCACACAGACCAATCCCAACAGCATTGACGGCCACCGACTCGGCATGATCTCGCCTTCTCTTCTACGTGTGAGTTGAATCGCCCTCGTCGTCCGCCGAGTCTAACCCAAAATGATCGCCGTTACTGGCGACACGCCCCACCGATGGAGTAAACACGCACGGCTGACTCGTCCCGCAACCAAAGTAGCCTTCATCCTTCATTCTTCCCCCCCATGCCTCGCCCGCTGCTGCTGCTCAACGTTGTCGGACTGACGCACGAGATGCTCGGGGCGGAGACGCCTCATTTGACGAGGCTGGCCGCGGACGGGTTCGCCCGGCCGATGGGGACGGTACTGCCGGCGGTCACCTGTTCGGCTCAGGCGACGATGCTGACGGGGACGCTGCCGCGCGAGCACGGGATCGTGGCGAACGGCTGGTACTTTCGAGACCTCGCCGAAGTGATGTTCTGGCGGCAATCGAACCGGCTGGTGCGGGGCGACCGCATCTACGACGAAGGGAGGCGGCGCGAGTCGGCCTACACCACGGCCAAGATGTTCTGGTGGTACAACATGTACGCCAGCGTCGACTGGTCGATGACGCCTCGCCCGAGTTACCCCGCCGACGGCCGCAAGGTGTTCGATTCGTACAGCCAACCGGTTGGCCTGCGGGATGAGTTGCAGGCCAAGCTCGGCGTCTTCCCGCTGCATCGGTTCTGGGGACCGGGGGCCGACATCCGCAGTTCGCGCTGGATTGCCGACGCCTCCGTCGAAGTGATGACGCGGCACCGGCCAAGCCTCACGCTGGTCTATCTGCCTCATCTCGATTACGGCCTGCAACGACTCGGGCCGAACGATCCGCGCATCGCCGAAGACATCCGGCTGGTCGATGCGGAAGCGGGGAAGTGCATCGACGCGGCACGCCGCATCGGGGCGGAGGTGATCGTCGTGTCCGAGTACGCCATCACGCCGGTGTCGCGCCCGGTTCACCTCAACCGCGTATTGCGACGGCACGGTTACATGCAGGCCCGCCGCGAACCGCTCGGTTGGGAGACGCTCGACTGCGGTGCCTCGCGTGCGTTTGCCGTCGCCGATCATCAAGTCGCCCACGTCTACATCCAGCGGCCCGACGACATCAAGGCGATCAAGCTGCTGCTGAAAAACATGGACGGAGTGGACCTGATCCTGGACCGAGGCGAGCAGCGCCAGTTCGGCCTCGACCACGAACGGTCGGGAGAGTTGGTGATCGTCGCCGCGCCCGATTCGTGGTTCACGTATTACTTCTGGGAGGACGACGCCCTCGCACCGGATTACGCGCGCACGATCGACATCCATCGCAAACCGGGCTACGACCCGATGGAGCTGTTCGTCGATCCGAAACTGTTATTCCCACAACTTCGCATCGCGCGGCGACTGGCTCAGAAGTTTCTGGGCTTCCGCTACTACATGGACATCATCGGACTGGACGCTTCGCCCGTGAAAGGGAGCCACGGCCGTTTGCCCACGCCGGGACAGGAGTCTCGCGAAGCCCCGGTCTTCATCAGCTCGAGCCGCTCCATCGAGTCGAACGAGATCCCGATGACGGCCGTCAAAGAGCTGGCGCTGCGGTTGCAGTTCGAGTGACGGACGAGGGACCGCAGAGGCGTCGTAGCTGAGTTCGCAAGAACTCAGCCCAACGTCCAAACATGAACTGAGTTCTTGCGAACTCAGCTACGTGCAGGATGAGGAGCCATGAATCATCCGCGTCACTGCGGGCGCCGCCAGACGACGAGTTGCTCGCGCGAGTCGGCATCGGTGGCGCGGTGGACGTGCAACACGACCGAGTCCCGCGACGCCGTTTCTGCGAGGGCTCGCTTCAGGTCAGCCAGACTCGCGACGGGCGTGCGGCCGACCGCTTCGAGGACGTCGTTCGGCTCCAGGCGATGTCCGAGCGAACTGTCGGCATCGACCTTCAAGATCAGCAGACCGCGTGTCTCGGGTTCATAGCCGAGTTGTTCGGCGAGATCTGCATCGAGCGGAACGACGGTCAGCCCCATCGGCCTCACCGGGACACCAAACTCCTCTTTCGCAGGAGCCTGGCTCGTCGGCGGCATCTCCGTGCGATCGGCCAGAATGATCGTCAGCATGGTCCTGCGACCGCCCCGCCAGACCACCACCTGAATCCGCTTGGCGATCGGCGACAGGCTGACGAGGTTGATGAGGTGATCGTGATCCTGCACGTCGGTGCCGTCGAAGTTGAGCACCACGTCGTCGAATTGCAGCCCGGCCCGCGCGGCGGGTGAGTTCGGAAAGACCTCGTTGATCCGCGTCCCCATCGCCCGGTCGAGCTTCAACTTGGCGGCGATCTTGTTGTCGAACTTCTCGTCCAGTTTGACGCCGATCCACGCGCGGTGAACGATGCCGTGTTCGAGCAGTTGGTCCATGACGCGCTGCGCGAGATGACTCGGGATGCTGAAGCCGATTCCCTCGTTGCCGCCGCTCGCCGAGGCAATCGCCGTGTTGATGCCGATGACCCGCCCCTGCAGGTCGATCAGCGGACCACCGCTGTTGCCGGGGTTGATCGCCGCGTCGGTTTGCAGGAAGTCCTGATTGAGCACGTCCGACGATTGCCCGAGCTTCAACTGGCGACGGCCCTTCGCGCTGATGATGCCAAACGTGATCGAGCGACTCAGCCCGAACGGGCTGCCCATTGCCAGGACCATGTGGCCGATGTCCAGCTTCTGGCTGTCGCCCCACTTGGCGGCCGACAGATTGGGAGCGTTGATCTTCATGATCGCCACGTCGGTTTGCGGATCGGCCCAGACGCGCTCGGGCTGAATCACGCGACCGTCGTGCAGATGGATCGAGATCGATTCGAGAGCCGTCTTGTCGATCACGTGCGCATTCGTCACGACGAAGAAGCCGCTGGCCTTGGTGCTGGTGAGGATGACACCGGAACCGGTCTCCTCTTCCTTCCCTTTGCCGGGGATGCGGCGTTCGCTTTGGATGTGGACGACGGCGGGAGTCGTCACGGCGGCGACTTTCGCCAGCAGCGTGCTCCCCTCCTGCAGGGCCGATCCGTCCTGGCTGATCTCCCGGTACAGCCGCTCGACGGTGGTGGCATCGAGGTGTTCCGCATGAACCACCCGGCCCAGGTTCAGCGAACCGAAGTTCGCCCCCAAAACCAAGCCCACCAGCAGCATGCTGCCGCACATCAGAATGGTCGTCGACTTTCGCATGGCTTTGCCTTACGGATGCGCGGCGGCAAATCGTTCTCGTCTGCCCAACCGCCAAGCCTGAATCGAGGGGCATCCTGCCGATGATCGGAACAAGCGTAACTTCTGAAGAACGTTACCACGGTTCCCGATCTCCTCCTAGCCGATCCCGTTTGAGTTCGGCAGAACCTGCCTGCGAGTCGACTCTTTCTGTGTGAGGCCATGCAGACTGTCCGGCCGAGTCACTCCCGACACCTCGGTCCCCAAGCTGCCGAAGTGACAGCGAGTCAGCCCAAATCTGACGATGGGACCACTTTCGAGCACAACTTTCGTTGTTTCTGGGGCTTGTGGCGACTTTCTCGCCCCGAGACACTCCTCGGAAAACGACAATCCGTCCTCGGAAAATCATTTTCCGAGGACGGATCACCGCAAACCGAGGAAGGATTACCGCGATCCGAGGACGGATTGCCGCGGTCCGAGGAAGGATTGTCACGATCCGGGGACGGTTTGCGGCAATCCGTCCCCGGTCTGTCACGCTCCGCCCCCGGAGTTGGGGACTCCGATACCGGATTGCGGTTGTCCGAGTCGAACTCCTCGCCTGGCGTGGCGAGTCGATCTTCGTGCCAAGCTGGCCGATTCTCTGGCGGCTTGATAAGAAGATCACACTCGCCATCGGGGCGGCGACGATGACCAATCACCCGCTGAAGCGCGATCTCTGAGGTTCTCATCATGCTGCTTGTGGAACACGAGGCGGGCGTTGTCCGGCTGACGCTGAATCGGCCCGAACGGCGGAACGCGCTGTCCGAGGCGATGCTCACCGAACTGGGGGGGGCTCTCGAACGAATCGCCACTGATCGCACGGCGCGCGTGGTGGTGCTGGCGGCGGCCGGGCCGGTCTTCTGTTCGGGACACGATCTCGGCGAGATGGCCGGGCGGACGGAGGCCGACTATCAAACGTTGTTCGCCCGCTGCTCGAGCGTCATGCAGCAGATCCGGCAGTTGCCGCAGCCGGCGATCGCCCGCGTGCAGGGACTCGCCACGGCGGCCGGTTGTCAGTTGGTGGCCGCCTGCGACTTGGCCGTCGCCTCCACCGAAGCCCGCTTCGCCACGCCGGGCGTGAAGATCGGACTCTTCTGCACAACGCCGATGGTTCCGCTGGTGAGAAGCGTTCCGCCGAAGGTCGCGATGGAAATGCTGCTGACCGGAATTCCGATCTCGGCCGAGCGGGCGTTGGCGGTCGGACTGATCAACCGCGTCGTCGCCGCCGATCAACTCGACGCCAGCATCCGCGAACTGACCGACGCCATCGTATCGAGCAGCCCGCTGACGCTGAGCCTCGGCAAGCGCGCCTTCTACGATCAACTGGCCCTCGACGAACCGACCGCCTACAGCCGTGCGACGTGGGTCATGACCGAGAACGCGATGCTGCACGACGCCCAGGAGGGAATCAGCGCGTTCCTCCAGAAGCGACCTCCGCAGTGGACGGGCGAGTGAAGAGAGACAAGGGGACAAGGAGACAAGGAGACAAGGAGAGGGGGGGAAGAAAACTCGCGTATCCGCTCTCATTCTTTTCCGCGTCCCCCATCTCCTTGTCTCCCCATCTCCTTGTCCCCTTGTCCCCTTGTCCCCGCCGCGTGACATCGACGAATTCAGGACCACCTCATGTCTCTAATCGGCTTCGACGATCTCTATCGCTTCGCGGATGAGTTGCCGGCGCCGTTGCCCGTCGTGGCGGCGGGAGGAGTCGATTCGACCGTTCTGGAAGCGCTGGCGTTGGCTCACCGGCGCGGGTGGGTCGAGCCGGTGTTGACCGGCCGCGCGGACGACATCCGCCAACTGGCTCACGATCTGAACATCGACCTCACCGGCTTTCGGCTCGTCGATGCCGACGATGCGGGCGTTGCCGCGGTCGCCGAAGTGAAGGCCGGTCGCGCACGGCTGCTGATGAAAGGTCAGATCGCGACGCCATCGCTCATGAAGGCCGTACTGGCCCGCGACACCGGTCTGCGGACGAACCGTTGCATCTGCCAGGTGGTGTTGATGGAGATTCCCCGCGATCGGCGGCGGTTCCTGCTCGCGGACACCGGCATCACAATTCAGCCGTCGCTCGACCAGAAGGCCGACATTTTGCAGAGCCTGGTCGAGGTGGCGACGGCTTTGCGCGAAGCAGACTCGTCGAGCCTGCCGCGGATCGCCGTGATGTCGGCCACCGAGAAGGCGACCGACGCGATGCCCGACACGCTCGAAGCGGCCGAACTGACACGGCGCAACGGTGCGGGCGAGTTTCCGGGGGGCATCGTGCAGGGTCCGTTGTCGTTCGATCTGGCGTATGCCACCGACGCCGGCGAGAAGAAGAGGGTCGAAGGGAGTGTCGTCGGCGCGGCCGATGCGATGCTCTTCCCCGATCTGCTGTCGGCCAATCTGACCGTGAAGGCCATCATGTACACCGCCGACTGCCGGTTCGGAGGCGTTCTCTGCGGAACGGCCTGCCCCGTGGTGTTCATGTCGCGCGCCGACACGACCACGACGCGATTGAACTCGCTGGCACTCACGCTGCGGATGCTGACGCGGTGAGTCGGATCTCATCTCACGCCGAATAGCCTGAAGTCCGGCTGAGCTTTGTTACCTTTGGAAAAGCCGGACTTCGATCACCTCCACCCCAGTCTAGACAACCCTTTCTCCGGAGCGACGAGGGGAGGATGAATCGTGGTGATCCGGCATGGCGAGTGTTTCCAGTCTCTCGAACATCTCGCGGTGATGGTGACGGGCCTGACGGAAGTAGTGTTCGAGTGCGGCCTTCAGTTGGGGAGCGTCGTCCAACGGTTCGACGTCGAAGCACGATTGCACTTCACACAGCCCCTCATTCAGTTCGCCGAGCAGTTCCTGATGACGAGTCGCCAATTCGATGAGGGCCTTGTCAGGGACGGTCGCGTCAGGCGCGGACAACTTCGTGCGCGAGGGATTTGAGTTTGTCCCGCCGAAAGCCGCCCCCGTCACCGTCACGCGGAAGGGACCGAGTTGCAGCAGATCGCCGATGTCGAGCGGTGCGAAGCTGACCGGCTGACCGTTGACCAGCGTCGTCCCCTGGCCGGCGAGATCGATCAGCCAGCACCCCGACGGCGTCCGAAGGAGGCTCGCCAGCACGGGCGGAATTTCGGGATGGTTGAGTCTCAATTTGCACTGCGCCCCGCGGCCGATCAGCGTCACCGGACGATCGACCGACCACTGGTTGTCATTCTGCTCGACTCCGTCAAACTTCAACCGAACCTGCGGAAACTCGGCGGCCAGTTGCGGCGAACGGTCCAGCGGATTGAAGGCCGGGGCCGCGTGAGACTCCTCGCCCACAATCGTCAATCGGCATGGGCCGACTTGCAGTGGCTGACGTTCGACCCACGGATTGCCTTTCGGCGTGCGTCGACCGGGTCGCGGCCCCGCTTCGGCGTCGAGGTCCGTGCAAAACAGATGGCCCGCCACCCATTGCAGGTACACTCGCCGTGAACCGACCTGGGGATGATCGAGTCGCAGATCACAACCACGATCGCGACCGATCAACAGAAACGGGCGATCGAGTTCCAACCGCTCGGGCTGATCCGCGTCGGGCAACTCGACCAGCAGATGCATTCCCGGACGACCCTGGCACTCGTGAAAGAGTTGTTCACGCGCGGAGTCGAGGGCAGCGACACCCCAGTCGGTTTCGTCGGCAGTCCCGGTGAGTTGCAATCCCTCTGCCGCACCCGTTACCGACTCGTCGCCATTCACAGCGGAGGACGTGTGGGTCTGAAGCAGCATCAAACGGCGGCGGCGTTGCAGGGCCATTGCGTCGCGCACGGTGGGGACTCCAGCGGGACATTCTTCCGGTGAGAGGCTCCACTCCGTCGGAAGCACAAACCACCAAGATGACTCTGCCCCACGATCCGGCCCCTGTCAACCTGGCCCGGGCTTGGCGCAGGAACCTGCCGATATGACGGCAACGATTCGTCGGATTGATCGAGTTGTGCTGACACCTCAAAGAATGAAAGAGGCCCGGCCAGCCCTCAGGCTGTCGGGCCTCGGAATGTGCTGCGAATCAGAAGTCTCCACCGCCTCCAAAGTCGCTGCCACCGCCGGAGTCTCCATCGCTGCCGAAGTCACCTCCGCCGAAATCGGTCCCACCCTCGAATCCGCCGTCGGACGAGCCGGTGCTCGAATCGAACCCGCTGCCGCCCGATGAGTCATTCGAGCCGGACGAGTCTCCCGTTGAATGCGACTCGCCACCCGAAGCGTGCCGACCCGAGAACTGGTCGTACATCCAGTTGCCCGCCATCGCACCGAAGATGCCGCCGGCCAAGCTGCTCATGAAGCCTCCACCACCTCCGCCGTAGCCACCGGGGCCGTTGCCTCCCGCACCACTGTTTCGTCCGCCGCCGAACAGCCGACCGATCAGAGACATCACAAGAATCCCGCCGACGACTAACATCAGCACGACGCCGACACCGGTCCAACTCGACTGCTGAGGCCCGGGAAGGGGAGCTTGATGAGTTGGAGCTTGATTCGGCGATGTCGGAGTCACACGGCTGACTCGGTTCGATTCGTGAGTGGCCGGAGCCGCAGTCGTTGGCTTGGCCTTCGTGTGACTCAAATCACCAAACGTCGTTGCTATTTGAGAGACGGCTTCGGTGAGTGCCTTGTCGTACTCCTTCGCCTTCATGCGGGTGAGCAGAACCGCTTCCACGGCCTTTTCCTGGGCTTTTTCAAACCCTGCTCTCTGGAGCGGATTTCCGACCCACACGTTGAGATGCGACGGTTCGCGGCAGATGAGCACCACGAGGCCTCGGGATTTTGTCGCCTCGGCCCGGTCAAACACCCACTTCGAGAAGAACTCGCCACGTTGCTTGGCGTCCATTTCCCCGACGGCATCGACGTTGTCAGCCGGAACGGCGGCAAAGGTTTCAATACGGACCTCGTGGCCCGACTTCTTCTCAAGATCGCGGATGGATTTGTTCGCCGTGGCGAGGGCCTCGGTACTGAAGAACTTGCCTCCATCTGAGATTTCGGCGGCCCGCACCGCCACCGGCGCGAGGCACAACAACGCGGTCAGCAGTCCGGTCGTCACGATCGAGTTCATTCGTCTGCGCAACATGGCGACTGTTCCTCCCAGCAAAGTTGACAGTCCAAGCGAAAGCCGTACCCGTAAAGCACAGCCATCGCAACGAAACGACGTCATTGCGGATCACAATCCGAGTAAAGTGGTTCCGCAGCACTTCGTAGCAGCGGTTTTCGTACCATTCGTCCCACGCGGGCGAATTCCATGACAGTGTCATTCTTTCCACGTGTTGACAGGCTATCGAGGAGATTGTTTGGTCGATAAACGTGCCAAGTGGTGGCACAGCGACTAGAATCCGACTGACTTTGTCTCTGGTCGGTCACTCAAACCTTTGAAGCAGCTACAACATGGAATGGATCGCGATCGTCTCCCGGTGGACGCATGTCGGCACCGCCATCGTGCTCGTCGGCGGAACTTTTTTCCTGCGGTACGTCCTCGCCCCGGCGGCGGCCCAACTTTCCGATGCCGAGCATTTGAAGCTCAAAGAGCTGGTGATGCGAACGTGGAAGAAGTTCGTTCACGCCGGAATCGGCCTGTTTCTGGCGAGCGGCTTTTACAACTACCTCGTCGTGCAGGCTCCGCATCACAAGGGAGACAAGCTGTACCATGCCCTGATGGGGACAAAAATTCTGCTCGCGTTGGGCATGTTCTTCATCGCGTCGGCCCTGGTCGGGCGGTCCAAGACATTCGAGGGAATGCGCCGGAACTCCAAGCTGTGGCAAAGCGTCTTACTGGTGCTTGCGGCCACCGTGGTCGGCATTTCCGGGTTCGCGAAGGTGGCCCTCAAAGGAACGACTCCTCCTAGTCCCGCTGTGCAACAATCGGCGTCCCGCTGATGCCGCAGTCGGTTCCGTGAGCACGATCTCAGGGACCGCGACGTGCAGGAACCACGACGCTCGCGCGGTCGGGGCACAGGGCAGGCTGGCGGCTCAAGACACGAAACGCCCAATCCTCTCTTGTGCTGGGTCACCGAGTGAGCAGGATGCAACGGTGGCGCGTCTCGTTTCGCGGGAGCGGGCGACCGGGAATGCATTGCGCGTCGTCCGGACGCCCGGTCGATAACGCTCTGTCGTGGCAGGCGATGCGGATCGGGCGGCATTGCCATCCGGTTCAACTTATTTCCTTGATGCGAACATTTTGTCTGATCTTCGTGTCCAATTTCCGCGTATGAGATGGCAGGTTCGATGACTGACGAGTTCGAGAACCGGTAACCGACGGCACCCGCTTTGCAACTAATGATTTGCCGTGAGTGTTCGCTGTCAGATTGACAATCGACTGACCACACTTTTGCGTGGTGACGATTTGCGGCCGGTTCGGTGTTGAACTGCTTTCGGCCGACAGAAGGAGGCATCATGTCCCGCTACCGCAACCCAGCCATGAAGCAACTGCGAGATCAGCAGATCAAGTTCGCGCCGCGTGAAGCGCGACTCAAGCAAATCGACCGCGCCGAGCGACTGCTGAACGAACTGCAGCCCGATGCCAGCCTCGGCTACCCCGAACTGTGCGAGAAGATCACCAGTTACCGGGGTGAGATGTATCCCGACCTGGTTCTGACCGGTGATGAAGCGGTTCATGACCTGCGCTGCTTTGTTGAGGACTTGTCCGACAGCGCCGATATTCCCGCCGACAACGCCGGCGAGGAAGTCTGGACCGTGGACGATGTCAGCCGCCGCTACAATGTCTCGACGAAGACGGTCTCTCGCTGGCGAGACCGCGGACTGGTCAGTCGGCGATTCCGTTTCGGCGGTCGCAAGCGAGTCGGCTTCCTCAAGTCGTCGGTTGAGAGATTTGTCAGCAAGCACGCGCACGAAGTCGATCGCGGCACCAACTTCAGCCAATTGTCGCTCGACGACCGGGAGCAACTGATCCAACGCGCGCGACGTCTGGTCCGAGCCGGTGGTTGCCCGACGGAGATCAATCACCGACTGGCCCGCAAGTTTGGTCGCTCGCCCGAAACCGTGCGTTACACCCTCAAAAACTTTGACAAAGAGCATCCGGAAACAGCCGTGTTCCCCAACGCCTCCCTCCCACTGACCGACGAACAGAAGCGGGAAATCTACCGCCGGTTCAGTCGCGGTGTCGCGGTGGAGACGCTCGTTCATGACTTTCATCGGACGCGCACCAGCATCTACCGACTGGTGGCCGAGGTTCGCGCCGAGTTGATGTTGCACCAGCCGATCGACTTCATGGACGCCCCCGAGTTCCACGAGGTCAACGCCGAGGACGTCATCCTCGCGCCTCCCCCCGCCACAGACCGCAAGACCGCACTGATCAAGGCACCGCCCGGTCTGCCACCGTACCTCGACAGCCTGTACGCCATCCCGTTGCTCACCAAGGACGAAGAGGTCTACTACTTCCGCAAGATGAACTATCTGAAGTGCCGCGCGGCGGAACTCCAGAAGGGGCTCGATCCGGTGCGCCCCAAGACCCGCGACATGGATGAAATCGAACGCTTGCTGCAACAGTCGGGCGAAGTGAAGAACTTCCTGATCCGGAGCAACCTGCGGCTGGTGGTTTCGATCGCCAAGAAGCACATGAAGCCCAACGTCAGCTTTTTCGAGATGGTCAGCGACGGCAACATGTCGCTGCTGCGAGCCATCGAAAAGTTCGACTATACCCGTGGCTTCAAATTTTCGACGTACGCCAGTTGGGCGATCATGAAAAACTACGCGCGATCGATTCCAGCCGAGTACACGCAACTCGATCGCTTCCGCACCGGGACCGAGGATATCTTCAGCCAGTCGTCCGATCGCCGCACCGACGGGCTGGCAGACGAGTTGATCAACCACAAGCAGCACGAAGTACTGATGGGCATCCTGTCACAACTGCCTGCCCGCGAACGGGACATCATCGTGTCTCGGTACGGTCTGAGCGAAGGAGCCGGTCCCCAGACGCTCGAACAGGTCGGCACAAAGCTCGGCGTGACAAAAGAGCGGATTCGGCAACTCGAAGCGCGAGCCCTCGAAAAACTTCGCAAGATCGCCGCGGAAGAACACCTCGACGTGCCGGGAATCTGATCGCCGGGCGTGGGATAGATTTGCCAACTGGCTCCATCCATTCCAGCACCCCAGCCACTTCAGTGTGGCTGGGGTGATCTCATTGAGGCACCTCGGCCGCACCCGGCTCATTTGCGGCGCAACGCGCGGGGCCTCATCATCCCTGAGGATGTCCCCGTTCCCTATCTGTGAAGACCACGCATGCGAGTCTACCTCGACAACGCCGCGACCAGCTTTCCGAAGCCCGCGGCTGTGTACGACGCCGTCGACGCCTATCAGCGGAACATCGGTGCCGCCGTCGGACGCGGCGCGTATCGCGAGGCTCTCGAAGCGCAGCGGACGGTTGATCGCTGCCGCCAGCGCGCGGCGCTGCTGCTGGGTGCGGAGAGTCCGGACCGGATGATCTTCACCTATAGCGGGACCGACGGCCTGAACATGGCCCTGCTCGGGCTCTGCCGTTCCCGTGATCACGTCGTCGTCAGCCTGCTCGAACATAACTCGGTGCTGCGGCCGCTCCGCTGGCTGAGCGAGACGCGCGGCATCGACATCAGCACCGTCTCGCCGCGAACCGGCGGTCGCCTCGAACCCGCCGATGTGCGAGCGGCTCTCCGACCGAAGACGCGACTCGTGGTGATCCAGCATGCTTCCAACGTGACCGGCGTCGTGCAGCCGATGGTCGAGATCGGCGAGATCGCACGGGCCAACGGTTCACTCGTCCTGGTGGATGCGGCACAGACGGCCGGTCACCTGCCGCTGGATCTGTCGCAGATGCCCGTCGATGTGCTGGCCACTCCCGGTCACAAGGGGTTGCTGGGACCGCTCGGTACGGGGCTGGTTTACCTGCGTTCCGGCATCGAGCAACAGTTGGACTGCTACCGCCTCGGCGGAACCGGAACGCAGAGCGAGGATGATCGCCAACCCATGCAGATGCCCGATCGATACGAATCGGGCAATCACAACGCTCCCGGACTGGCGGGCCTCGATGCGGCGCTGGCCCATCTTCAAAGTGAAACCGTCGAGCAGGTCCGTCGCACCGAAACCGAACTGACGGGCCGGCTCGTCGAGGGATTGCGATCTCTCGCGCGAGTCACGGTCTACGGACACGCTTCCCCGCAGGTGCCGCAGGTCGGCGTTGTCTCGTTCAACGTTGCAGGCTTCGCGCCGCACGAGGCCGCTGCGATCCTCGACGACTCGTTCGGCGTTCAGGCGCGCGCCGGACTGCACTGCGCGCCGGGAACACATCGCTGGCAGGGGACACTCGACGGTGGAGGAACGGTCCGATTCAGTGTTGGCCCATTTACAACGGTCTCCGAGATCGATCACGCCCTCGCGAGCGTCCGCGAACTGGCTGCCTTGTAGGATGGGCACTCTTGCCCGT
>JANODP010000476.1:0-8733 GCA_031412755.1 Schlesneria sp.
TGGTTCGGATGCTGGCAGCGTCCGCCACGAAACTAAAACTTTGGAGACAAAACCATGACCAAAAGAACCGCCACCCCGAAGAAACTGGATCCGTCCGAGCGCGGGGCCTGCTCCTTCACCGACAAGGCCGATCACGAACCCTACGACCGGCATCTCGTGTTCGATCATGTCGTCTCGCCGGAAGAAGCCAGCCAACGCGAACGCTTCGAAGCCGTCGCACGGTCGTTGCGTGACCTGCTCACGCAACGCTGGCTCCTCACGCAGCAAACGCACGACGCGGAGAACCCGAAGCGGGTCTATTACCTGTCGATGGAGTTTCTGATTGGCCGGACGCTCGTCAATAACATCATCAACCTCGGCGTCGAGCAGTTGGTGCGCGACGATCTCCGGTCGGACCCGCGACAGGATTGGAAGGAAGTCATCGAGACCGAACCGGACGCGGGCCTCGGCAACGGCGGCCTCGGACGGTTGGCCGCGTGCTTCATCGATTCGCTGGCCACGCTCCAGATTCCGGCGATCGGTTATGGGTTGCGGTACGAATACGGCATCTTCCGGCAGGACATCGACAACGGCTTTCAGGTCGAGCATCCCGACCACTGGCTCGCGCAGCCTGATCCGTGGGAAGTGCCCCGGCCGGGCGAGACGATTCAAATCCCCGTCGGATGCCGGTTCCAACTGGTGAATGGTGCGATTCAAGCCACACCCGGTCACACGACGAATTTGCTCGGCGTGCCCTACGACCGTCCGGTGGTGGGCTACGGCGGCCAGACGATCAACACGCTGCGGCTGTGGGGAGCAGCCACACCCGACTACTTCGATTTCGGCGAGTTCAGCACCGGCGATTTCGTCGGCGCGATCGTGGACCGCGTGCTGGCCGAGACGGTCACGCGCGTGCTGTATCCCGACGATTCCACGCGAGCCGGTCAGGCACTGCGATTCGTGCAAGAGTATTTTCTGGTGTGCTGTTCGCTCGGCGACATCGTGACCCGCTTCCGATGCTCCAATAGCGATTGGCGACGACTGCCCGACAAGGTGGCGATTCAGCTCAACGACACGCATCCGGCGATGGCCGTCGCCGAGTTGATGCGGCTGCTGCTCGACGAAGCCAAACTCGGCTGGGACGAAGCGTGGGATTTGACCGTTCGCACGCTGGCCTACACGAATCACACGTTGTTGCCGGAAGCGCTCGAAAAGTGGCCGGTGCGGTTCTTCGAATTGGTTTGCCCGCGGTTGCTGGAGATCGTGTACGAGATCAATCGTCGCTTCCTCGATGATGTGCGGCAGCGTGGTTTCGGCGACGAACGCGTCTGTCGCGTGAGCCTCATCGAAGAGGCGTCCGAACGGCAAGTGCGCATGGCGAACCTCGCCATCGTCGGCACGCACAGCACGAACGGCGTGGCTCAGATTCATTCCGACTTGCTGCGCACGCGAGTGCTCGCGGACTTCGCCGCCCTGTTCCCCGAACGATTCAACAACAAGACCAACGGCGTCACGCCGCGCCGCTGGCTGCTGGCGGCGAATCGCGACCTTTCCGGTCTGATCACCGCAGCCATCGGCGACCGCTGGGTGACGGACCTCAGCGAACTCCGCCGGCTGCTGCCGCTGGCCGAGGACGCGGCGTTTCGGCAGCGCTTCCTCAAGACGAAGCAAACGGCGAAGGATCGCTTCGCGGGTTGGCTCGAGGCCACGACCGGCCAGGTTGTCGATCCCGCGACGATTTTCGACAGCCAGATCAAACGCATTCACGAGTACAAGCGGCAGTTGCTCAACGTGCTGCACCTCATCGTGCTCTACAACCGGCTGCGAACGAATTCGTCGCTCGCGATTCCGCCGCGCACGTTCTTCTTCGCGGGCAAGGCGGCCCCGGCGTATCGACTCGCCAAGCTCATCATCAAGCTCATCAACAACGTCGGCCAGGTGATCGACGCCGACCCGGCGACTCGCGGACGAATCAAAGTCGTGTTCCTGCCCAACTACAACGTGTCGCTCGCCGAGCGGTTGATCCCCGCCAGCGATGTGTCCGAACAAATCTCGACCGCCGGCTACGAAGCCAGCGGCACGGGCAACATGAAGTTCATGATGAACGGCGCGTTGACCGTCGGCACGCGCGACGGAGCCACGATCGAGATGGCCGAGGAAGCCGGCGAGGAAAACCTCTTCCTGTTCGGCCTGACGGCCCAACAGGTGGCGGACAGTCGCAGCGTCAATTTCTACAACCCGCGCTGGCACTATGAGAACGAACCGGAAACTCGCGACGCGCTCGACCTGATCTTCAACGACCACTTCAGCCCCAGTGAACCGGGCCTCTTCGCACCGATCCGCGAGACGCTGCTTGATCGCGGCGACTACTTCCGGCATCTGGCCGACCTGACTTCGTATGCTCGGGCCCAGCAGCAAGTCGGCGAGTTGTACACTCAGCCCGACGCCTGGGCACGCAAGACGATCATCAACATTGCCAGCTCCGGCAAGTTCTCCAGCGACCGCACGATCGCCGAGTACGCCGCCGAAATCTGGAACGCGACGCCGTGCCCGGTGGAATGAACGTTCCTTGAAGGATGATCGCGAGGTGATGTTGTGAGACTCGGCAGGGAGCGTGAGAACAGATGTCCGATGCCCTCCTGATCCTGAATGCGGGCTCGTCGAGCCTGAAGTTTTCGGTGTTTCGCGACTGCGATCCGCCGGAGTTGCTGCTGCGCGGTCAGTTGGAATCACTGCTGACCGAGCCGCGATTCGTGGTTCGCGATGCGATGGAGCGAGTGCTGGATGAACACGCTTGGCCAGCCGGATCGACGTTAGGCCACGCGGGCGCGATCGAGTTCCTGTTCGACTGGGGTCAGCGCGGCAAGCTCGGCGAATCGCATCTTGTCGCGGCGGGGCATCGCGTCGTACATGGCGGGACCAAGTTCACTCAGCCAGTGCGTGTGGACGATGGCGTGCTCGCCGAATTGGAATCGCTCGTGCCGCTGGCACCGCTGCATCAGCCCCACAACCTCGCGGCGATCCGAGCGGTCGCGAGTCACGCGCCGAACTTGCCGCAGGTCGCGTGCTTCGACACGTCGTTTCATCGGACTCAGCCCGCCGTCGCTCAAGCGTTCGCGCTGCCCCGAAAGTTGACGGAGTCGGGCATCCAGCGATACGGCTTTCACGGTCTGTCCTACGAATACATCGCCTCGCGCTTGCCGCAGGTAATGCCCAACCAAACTAGCCCGACGCGTCAGCAAGGGGGTGACTGTGTGGCACGCCCTGAGGCTTTGCGAAGGGCAGGGGAAACGTCCACGCCCTTCGATGACTCAGGGCGTGCCACACACCGTGTCATCGTCGCGCACCTGGGCAACGGCGCGAGCCTGTGTGCCATGCGCGACGGAGTCAGCGTTGCCACAACAATGAGCTTCACGCCGCTCGATGGTCTGCCGATGGGGACACGCTGCGGCGCGATCGACCCCGGCGTATTGCTCTACTTGATGAACCAGCGTGACATGACTGCCGGCTCGGTCGAGCATTTGCTGACTCACGAATCCGGGCTGCTCGGCGTCTCGGGAATCTCCAGCGATATGCGCACGCTGTTGGAGCGCGGGGCGACCGACCCTCACGCCACCGAAGCCATCGAGCTGTTCGTGTATCGCATCTCGCGCGAGATCGGTTCACTGGCCGCCGCGCTGGGTGGACTTGATTCGCTCGTCTTCACCGGCGGAATTGGCGAGCACGCTCCGACCATCCGCGCTCGTGTCTGTCAGGCTGCGAATTGGTTGGGCGTGGAACTCGACGAAGACGCGAACAATGCGGGCGGGCCGTGTATCTCGCCATCGGCCGGCCGCGTCTCCGCGTGGGTGATCCCCACCAACGAGGAATTGATGATCGCCCGGCACACGCAGCGTTTGTTGAAGTCGCGGCCATCGTGAGCGGTTCCGAGAATTCTCTGAATCTGTTTCTCAACGACTTCGCGGCTCGCGATTTAGCCGAGTCGTTGCCGTCGTTTGACGACAGTTCACTGTGCCAATCAAAAGCCCTCTCACAACCCATTACCTAACGGTGGGTTTCGAGAGGGCGGTTTGGACGAACGGAGAGGGGGGGATTCTCTGAACGACGAACTGACTGCATCCCAAATGTGACGAATTACGCCCGAATCATAGGGGTTTTCTCGCAGTGATCAATGGCTTCATTTCCACATTCCACCCCATCCAACATGGTCACAACGCCACAAAACTGCCACAAACTTTTGGATCAGTCACGGGCGTTCTGGTCGGTGTTTTCGCTGACGAAGCGAACGCTGCCATCCCTCAAGTCGAACTGAGCACCGGCGACGTAGCTGCTCGCGAATGCATTGCCGGATTTGCCACTCACGACGAAATTAGAACCGCTCAAATTCAGGCGACCCACAGCCGAGCCAAAGCCGCTTTTCAGACAATTTCTAAGCCGGTCTTCCATTCATCAGGCCACCCGCGTCGCTTCTGACCCGCTACTCAGCCGACCAACACTGGTACGAATCATCACCGGCTAGGGATCTGGTATTTGGAGGCTTTGATCTCGTTTCCGAATCGTTCCGATTGGCCCAATGGCAAGAACGAAGTAGTATCTACTTGGCAATCGTGAGTCTTCAACTCAGCACGGCGGAGTGGTTTCCCATCATCAAATCAACTCGAAGCAGCGACTTCGAGTTCACGTACTTGGCAGTGCGACATGTCTCGAGAATATCACATTTTTCGAGTTGAAGCGGATTCCACGTTTGTTCAGCGACGTGGACGCCGGGCTTTCACACTCATCGAGTTGTTGGTGTCCATCGCGATCATCGCGGTGTTGATCTCGCTGCTACTACCTGCGGTCCAACAGGCTCGCGAGGCTGCTCGTCGCGCCCAATGCAAGAACCATCTCAAGCAGTTCGGACTGGCACTGCACAATTACCATGACACCCACCTGATCTTTCCGCCGGGGAACACCATCGGAGCCTGGAGCTTCCGGACCATGCTGCTGCCTTACCTCGAACAAGCGCCCCTGTACAACCGGATCAACTTTGGGAACAACATCGCCGGGACTGCGAATCGGTGCCCCGCAGGTCAGTACGATTGTCGGGCCGAGGTCGCCAGACTCAAGGCATTGGGTGGAGGCGACCCAAACTCCGCGCAATTCGCGATGCATTATTGCCCGAGCGATCCTCGGGGCGGATCGGCCTATGTCAACAGCAACGGCAGTCACCGCCTCGCGAACTATCTTGGTGTTGGAGGTGATGAAGTGCCGGTACTCAGCGAAGGACGGTGCGTCGGACCTGGAGGTGTATTCCCGGCCCCGCGGCGGGGGTTGCTGTCGTACAACAGCAACGTGCGCATTGGCCACGCCCTGGATGGCACGTCGAACACCTTGTTTGTGGGCGAGAAAGGAGTCAACGAGGACAGAAATTACGGCTGGGACATCTGTGCCGGTGTCGAGGGAGATGGCTGGCTCTCAACGGGTGGCGGATACGGACCGGGTGATCCGTTGAACAATGCGGGCTTTGTCCACGACATGCACTTCTGGAGCCATCACTCCGGCGGTGCCCACTTCCTGTTGGCGGACGGCGCGGTGCGGTTCGTCAGCTACTCGATGGACTTCAACATGTTCAAGGGACTATCTACCAAGTCCGCCGATGAGATCGTGACGCTGGACTAGTGACTTTTGCCGACGATCAACTCGATCGGAGATCCACTCATGACAGTCGTTCATTCGTTGGGAGTTCGGCTGACCGTCGCATCGGCCTTGGTCTGGGCCGTTGGATGTGGTGGCGGTGAATCCATGCAGCGCATTGCGGTGACCGGTACTGTCCGGGTCGGAGGCACCGCGCTCGACAATGCCGGCATCACGTTTGTTCCGCTATCGACGACCGCCGCGCCCGCAGCCAGCACCGGCGTTTCGCAGGGGCGGTATCGTTTCACCGAGAAGAACGGACCGATGCCGGGGAAATACCGGGTGGTCGTGCGGCTGGCTCCTCCCGGCAAAGACGATCCGCCTGTTTCCCGAGGACCGACCGAACGACAGTCTTGGGAAAACGAGGTGGAAGTGCCGACGGTCCAACCCTGCGTGATCGATCTCGAACTTGACTGACGAGGTCACTTGGTTCTCGCCGATCGATAGGCCACTTGCCTTCGCGACAAGCGATTTTCAATTGTCCACTAACTCAGGCCTGCATCTCGGATCGGAGCGCTTCGGCCAGACGATCGATTTCCTCCGGCGAGTTGTACACATGCGGCGAGATGCGGATGTCGATGGACGGACGTCCGACTGACTTCACGCAAACATTGTGTCGTTTCAGCAGACGTTCGATGACGGTGGCTGCCGCATGATTGGGCAGGTGCAGGCTCACGATGGGGGTGGCCAGCCCGCTCTCGAGACTCGGGCTGACGATCCTCACGCCATTCAGACCTTCGAGCGCTGTGACGATCATCCGTCTGAGTTCCAGCAGCCGCTTCTGCACGGCATCTCGTCCCAAGCCGTTCAACCAGTCGAGCGCGGCACCCAGCCCGATCAGGGCCGGCAGATCCTGTACCCCCGTCGCGCCCGTGTACGCTCCCAAACCGGAGGCCAGTCGCAGAGGCGCGATCCGCTCGCGCGACTCGCGGCGAATGTAGAGCATTCCCGTACCCTTCGGTCCCAGCAGCCACTTGTGTCCGCTCGTCGCGTAGGCGTCGCAGCCGAGCTCGCGCACGTTGACCGGAATCGAACCGACCGCCTGCGCCCCGTCCACGACCAGCAGGCATCTCCGCGGTCGAAGCAATTCGCTCAGCCGCGTAATGGGCAGCTTCAGACCAGTGGTGTAGGTCACATGACTCACGCTGACGATCTTCGTCCGCTCCGTCAGCGCCGACTCGAACCGTGACAGGATCGCGTCCTCATCTCGAGGGGCCACTGGCAGCGCGACTCGATCCAGGATCGCACTGCGTCTTTTGGCCATCGTCTCCCAGCAGAGTGAGCCGCCGGAGTGCTCATGATCGGTTGTCAGAATGTGATCTCCCTCACTGAGATCGCAGCCTTCCGCAACGAGGTTCATCCCGTCGGTCGTATTGTGCGTGAGGGTGATCTCGTCCAAGGCGCAGCCGAGGAACGTCGCCATGCGGGTGCGAACCGCGTCCGCCCGCTCGACGATTGCCCCATAGCCAAGCACCGCCGGATTCGATTCCAGCGCGAGTTCGGCCTCGTGCCGCGCGTCGAGAACGCCACGGGGACAGGCCCCGAGCGAGGCCGAATTCAAGTGAACGAGGCCAGGCTGCAACAGGAATTGCCGTTTCAATCCCTCCCAGTCGGGTTCCCCTGCGAGCAACTCGAACGCCTTCAATCGAGACGCCGTTCCCGCCGCCGTACTCGCTGCAACCGCAGCGCTGAACGCCAGCAACACCCGCCGACGCTTGAACATGACATTTCTCCCGTCCCTGGTTTCATTCATGGGTCGCGCTCCGAAGTTGTGAACCGATGCCGAAGGTGCAGACTGGCCAGCAGTCCATGATACCATCGGCTCGTCAGTCCAGTTCGAGGTCGATCTCGCAGGGCTTGATCGCCGGCACTTCAACCTCGTTGTCCCACGATTGCCGCTCGGCCGAACCTGTTGCAACAGGAGGATCGTCCTTGCCAGGGGGAGACAGTCGGACGATGACCCGATACTTTCCGGGAATCGGTCCGTTCTGCTCGGTGAACTGATACCGCCCCCGTGAAACGCCGGTACTGGCTGCGGGAGCCGCTGTCGTTGACAGAGGCAAAAAAGTAATGGCGGCGTTGTCGAGCGAGTTTCCCCCCACCTGCACTCTGCCAGACACGGCGATGCGCTGCGTAGATGCGCCGCACCCCGCGCTCCAGACCAGAACCGATGTGGCCAGCAGGTGGAAGCAGCGTGAATGACGATTTTGCATGAGTAATCTCTCAATCAGGTCGGTTGCCGGTGCGGACCACTATTCCAGCGATACGACCTCAGCCGCGGATTTGGTGGCCAGTCCCTTGAAGACTTTGAAGTCCAGCGAGTAGGAGACGAAGCGCACCGCGCCGTCCGCCAGCACGAAATGAGCACCACCGGAGTGATGACTCCAGAAATGCGTGTCGTGGACATAGGCCGGGTTGTTCACCGGATCACCCGGTCCGAATCCGCCGCCGACGGAGAGCCAGCCATCT
This sequence comes from Schlesneria sp., assembly GCA_031412755.1. Classification (GTDB taxonomy): domain Bacteria; phylum Planctomycetota; class Planctomycetia; order Planctomycetales; family Planctomycetaceae; genus Schlesneria. Next base: position 8,125 of record JANODP010000476.1, read on the forward strand.
CCTTCGACGCCGGCGCAAATGTCCCAGCCGTAGTTCCGATCCTCGTTGACGCCTTTCTCTCCCACGAACAACGTGGAGGACGTACCATCGGTGGCGTCGCGGATTCGGACATTGCTGTTGTAGGACAGCATCCCCCGCCGTTTGGCCGGGAACGTGCCACCGGGTGCGACGCACCGGCCTTCGCTGAGTACCGGCACTTCATCACCGCCGACCCCGAGGTAGTTCCCCAGTCGGTGGTCACCATTGTAGACGTAGGCCGATCCGCCTCGGGGATCACTCGGGCAATAGTGCGCAGGAATGACTGCGGAGTTGGGGTCGCCGCCGCCCAACGCCCTGAGTCTGGCGACCTCGGCCCAACAATCGTATTCACCGACGGCGCACCGGTCCGCAGTCCCGGCAATGTTGTTCGAGAAGTTGATTCTGTTGTACAGGGGCGCCTGTTCCAGGTAGGGCAGCAGCATCGTTCGGAAGCTCCAGGCACCGATGCTGTTCCCCGGCGGAAAGATGAGGTGAGTGTCGTGATAGTTGTGCAGGGCCAGCCCGACCTGTTTGAGGTTGTTCTTGCACTGGGTTCGCCGCGCCGCCTCACGCGCCTGCTGCACGGCGGGC
>JANODP010000477.1:0-17637 GCA_031412755.1 Schlesneria sp.
CGAATCGTGCCCTTGAGGTCCTCCGTGACTTGCTCCGACATGGCCTCTTCCTTGAGACTCGCGTTCAACCGGCTGCTCCCAATCCGCCTTCTATCCAATCTCCCACCTTTGCCGGTAGATCATTTTCACGCTGCTGCCTAATTTGCGACCTCCACGGTGAGCGCAGAGTTTTCAATGCCCATGTTTCCCCGGCCTTCGGTTTCATAATCGGGACATAATGTTGTTTGTCGAACATGAAATCACCTTCAATGAATCACGGCGCGTCAACACAAAGAGCAACAGCGGACGCTATGTCATCCATTATTGCGTCAGCTAGCGAGCCTCTCCGCTTGACAAATCTGTCAAGAGAGACTGACTTCATCTGAAAGGCATCTGCCGCTGACTCTTTCGTGAGTCCAGTTGCAGCCGTTGGCTGCAACTTCACGAGCCAAGGCGCGTTCGCAAAATTGGAGTCCCATCCGGTAATCGGCACTACCATCCGAAGCGGCAGCTTGCCAACGGCTGGGCTGTTCACGACAACGGCAGGTCGCGTCTTCTGGATCTCTGCTCCAACAGCAGGATCAAATCTTACGTCCCAGATCTCACCCCTTTTGGGATTCAGCATTGCCGTCATACAGATCATCCTCACCGTAGGCATCAAAACCGGTCAGTTCCCGATTGGTTTCATAGTCATGCTTAACTGCATCTGCTGCGGCGGAGAGCAAGGCGGCTCGCTGCTCGCGTGGCAGGCGTCGAATCTCTGGAGCAGAAAGCGGCTTGTCGACAGAGGGGACCATTGATTGAGTGCAGCCCGGAACAATCTGCTCCGCCCTCGCGACGGAGATTATTCCTTCAGAGTAAGCGCGCAGCGTCATTTGCTTCAGGCGCGATGGAGTTTCATTTCCGTGAAATCTAAATGGCTCGGTCTTTTTCCAATGATTGCTGCTGATCACAATACACAAGCTTTTGTATTGTGATTCTTCGATGATGCCGAGGTCAAATGCGCGGCGCACCCAACCTTGGATGCTCAATCCGTACTTCTCTTTGAGAAGGCCCAATTCCCGAAAATCCAGTTTTCGACGCTTGTTTCCCAATTCTGATCTAGCGACTGCCGCCGGAACTAGAAGTGCTGATGCGAAACGATTAGCTAACTGTTCCTCGGTTTTTCCCGCCTTACAAATCAACAACAAATGACCGAGTTCGTGCGCTAGGTTGTACCGTCGTCGATCGTCTGGCGCGTTCATGCTCACGACCGCCACTGGAAAACCAGTGTTTGTTCTCCCCGACAGGCCGTCGAAATCTTCGCTAATATCTGCGCATGGAACGACTACCCCGCCATGATTCTCAACGGTTGACGTAAGACTATCGATGGCGCAGTCATCGAGATTCCACGCTGAGCGCAACTCAGCCGCCACATTTTCCGCATCATCAAAGGTGGAGGCGTTTCGTGCTTTTGGAATGCTTGGCCTCAATGCTGGGTACAGCAGCGATTGAAGCCAGAGTTGGCGCTCGACGACCTGCGTCGCAAATGCCTGCACGTGGTCTTGCTTCTTTACCGGCATCTTGGATTTCTTGCGAAACGCTATCCAATTTACCTCAACAGGGCTGGTTTCTTGAAAATACGAGGGGCGAACACCAAGCACCTTGCCCATTGCGGCAAGGAATGCTTGCGTTGGGGCGCTCTTGTCCAGTTCATATTTGGAAAGCGCAGCCTTGGTGATTGGCCGCCCCGCCAAGCCCATTTTTTCCGACAAATCGTCAAGCGTTAGGCCGTTCGCCAATCTCGCTTGTTTGATCCGTGAGCCAATCATCGTGATTCTTCCCCGTTGACATAATTCTGTATTCACATCGTCTTGTCAACGTTGACAACTCTACATCATTTCTTGGTTTTGTCAACGCAGGCGTCTTGTTTCTGCGAACCTTCCCTAGGATCGTGGTCTCAAATGGTTGCCGCCGCCTATCTCGGAGAGCGGCCCGCGTCTTGGTGGCGCAGCAGCCTTATAGCCTGCCGGAGGGACCGCGTCCGCGCGGATGAGTTCGACTCTCCCGGTCTCCGCTACTTAGCGTTGAGCAACAGCCCCACGGCTTCTCTGACGGCTTTCGCCCGTGTCATGTCGTGCTTATCGGCATAGGCATCTAGCCGCTCGACAAGGTCTGTTGGAATAGACGCGCACACCAGCGTTGTTCCGCTTGGGTCAAGCGGCTTCCGGCCCGCGCCGGTTCGCGCCCCGCCGCGAGACGGTTTCTTTTTCTTTGCCATTTCCCATCTTTCTGAAAAATCAATCACAAATCAATTGACGCCGCCAATTGAAATATGATAAAGTATTCAGGCGTGGACAGCAAGTCCAAAAGAAAACCCCGGAAGCGACTGGTAATCGCGACCGGGGCCGTGAACTAGAGACCGGCGACTAGCACCAGAATCCAGCCCTGACAGCTTTGATTCTACCGCGAGTCGCCCAAACGAGAACAGGGCGACCATGACCGCGAGAAAAGATTTCCGTGTTGTGCGTGACAAGTTTGCGAAAGATTCCGCGTTGCCGTTCGGAAAGCTCCTCAAGCGGGATTACGTTCTCGGCGTTCTGGAATCCGAAGGGCATTACTACCGGCAGGGCGTCTTCTGCCCGCTCGTCACGCTTTGGGGATGGCTGAGCCAGTGTTTGAGTCAGGACAAGAGCTTGAACGAAGCCGTGACACGCATTCTGGCCAATCGAGTTGTTGCCGGTCTGCCAGCTTGCTCGGCGTCGTCGGCGAGTTACAGCAACGCTCGCACACGTTTCCCACTGTCGGTCATGCAACGGATGGCGAAAGAGGTTGGTCGCAAGGTTCACGACAGTGCCGACAATGCGTGGCACTGGCGCGGTCGGGAAGTGTTCTTGGCAGACGGAACCGGACTGAGCATGCCCGCCACTACAGAGAATCAACTCGCCTTCCCGCAGATGAAAGGTCAGAAGCCGGGACTCGGTTTCCCCATCATGCGTGCCGTTGGTCTGATTTCGTTGGCCACGGGAGCAGTCGTTGATTTCGCGTTCGCCAAATACGCGGGCAAGGGAACGGGCGAAAGCAATCTACTTCGCAGCATGCTCGACACGTTGAATCCGGGCGACATTCTGGTTGCCGACAAATACCATCCGTCTTTCGTCACCATCGCCGCTTTGCAACAGCGCGGGGTGGACATGGTGTCCATCTCGCATCATCAGCGGAAAGTGGATTTCACCACGGGGACTGTTCTCGGCCCGAATGACCACATTGCAACGTGGCACAAGCCGTGTCGCCAAGCGTGGATGTCGCTGGAAGAGTACAACAACTTGCCGGACACGCTGCACGTTCGGGAGTTCGTAATAGAAATAGACGGTCGCGATGGCGGCAAAGAGCAAGCCGTGGTTGTCAGCACCATGACCGATCCGACGATTCCGCAGAAGGAACAGTCCGACCTCTACTGGCGACGTTGGAATTGTGAGTTGGACCTGCGATCAATCAAACAGTCGATGCACTTGGACGTTCTGCGCTGCAAGACGCCTGAAATGTGCCGGAAGGAAATCTACGCTCATCTGCTGGCGTACAACCTCTTGCGTGGAGTGATGACGGAATCAGCGAAGCGAGCCGAAGTGACCCCGCGACAACTGAGTGTGAAAGGTGCGATGCAAGCGGTCGAGTCTTTCACCCCGGCCATGATGGCGACAGACACGGGCGACGTGCTGTACCATGCGATGCTGACAACCGTGTCTGCTCATCGGGTTGGGAACCGACCGGGACGGCAAGAGCCGAGACTCAAGAAACGTCGTCACGGATGGAAGAATTACATGATGAAGCCGCGAAATTCGTATCACCGACGGCTGAACTCAGAAGCGCGCCCCGTGCGCTAGTGCCATTCACCCGAAGCGTCAGCGAGGGCGCCGTCACGGTTGGCCCTCGCTGACACTTCGGGTTACTGTGCGGCATTCCGATTCTTCCCTGAGCAGGCCATGAATAATGCGGGTCTGCCGTCACCGCCTCGGATCGTCACCGCCGATGGCTCGTTCGATGTCGGCCAGACGCCTGGTCACGGCGGTCAGTGCGGCTTGCTGAGTGGCCAGTGTCGCCTGCTGTTGCTCGATCAATTGCCGTTGCTGGTCGAGTTGCTGGCTCTGATCTTGGACGACTTTGGTGAGCACCGCGGTGATGTCCATCGAGGCGAGGCTCTTGCGGTCTTGAAGGGCGACCAGATCGGGAACGTCTTCGGCGATGAAGCCGACGTAGTGTTCCCGAGGGTCGCTCTTGTAGCGGTAGCCGACCGGTTGGAGGGCACGCACGGCGTCGCGGGCCTGTTCGCTGGTGATCGGCTCGATGTCCTGTTTCAAGTCGCGGCTGCAGGCATTGGCCCACACGCCGACGTTGGTGAGACGCGCGCCGGTTTGATGCACCAGCGCATGCGTGGTGATCGCGGAAGGCGTGTTGCCGAAACTGATCTGTCCCGACGAATTAATCAACACCTTCGACGTACCGCCCGCGAGCAGGTTCAATCCCTTGTCCGCCGTCAGCGCACCGAACTGCGCGTCACCGTTTCCCTGTACTCCACAGCGAAAGGCCGCAGCCGAGTTCTCCACGCGCAGGAAGTGAGCGTTCGCATCCGTCCGTTTCGCCATCAGGGCATTCGTCAGGCCAGACCGGATCTCCAACCGCGAATTCGCGTCGGGAGCGGCCGTCCCCATCCCGACTCGGCCGCTTTCGGTGACATACAGCACATGGGTTGGCGCACCGGTCTCGATGACGAATGGCACCTCACCGGAGGTGATGTCGTGGACGAAAAAACTGGCCTCGCTGGCGGCGATGTCCCAGACCCACGAGCCCGGCCCCTGCGTCTCCATCCGGATTCTGGGGGAGAGATCACTGCGGATGTGCAAATTCATGAGGTTCGAGGCGATCCCTCCGATGCCGACGTTGACGTTGCCGGAAGAATCCTTCGTGACGCGCAGAGCGTTGGTGGGCAGGTCGCCATCCACGCGGAACGGGATGGTCATGGCGCTGACATCCGCCAGACCGAAATACTCTGCCGCGAGCGAACTGCTGAAGAGACTCCAGTCCCGGCCGCCGGCGTTGTCGTCGAAGAACAGGACGGGGTCAGCCGTCTGGATCCTGACACTCTCGCCAAAGACCTCCTCGGCGGCGGACGAATCTGCGAACAGGGCACAGGCAATTCCGACCGCCAGGGCGGCAACAAGATGCTTGACGGTTTCTGACGGAGTGTGATGAAGGTGTGTGATCCTCATGGCGGCTTCCTTTCGTGAGCAGTGACTGGCGAGAAAAACTCACCTGCCCGACTTCCAGAAGTGGGCATGGGCGAGTCTTCAGAGGAAGGCTCGCCAAGCGGCCGCGCCAAGTGACACGCCGTTCACTTTGTTGAGGAAGCAGGAACCACACGCGGTTTCGCGCACCAGTGCTCTTCAAAGACACGGGCGGCTCCATCCGGCCATGGCACTTGAGTGGGACGACCGACTACTGTGCTCCGCTGGGGTTAGTCGCAGCGAGGCGGCCGAGTTGCTGCTCCAGCTTGAGCAGGCGATCACTCAATTCGGCATTGATCCGCTTCTGTTCGACCAGTTCCCGATCCTGATCTTGCACGACCTTGGTGAGGACGGCGGTGATGTCCATCGGGGCGAGGCCCTTGCGGTCGTTCGTGGCGACCAGTTCGGGGACGTCCTCGGCGATGAAGCCGACGTAGCGTTCAGTCAGTTCGCTCTTGTAGCGGTAGCCGACGGGTTGCAGGGCGCGCACGGTGTCGCGGGCCTGTTCGCTGGTGATCGGTTCGATGTCCTGCTTCAAGGCGTGGCTGGAGGCGTTGGTCCACACGCCAGCAAGCGTGAGGTTCGCACCGGACTGATGCAGAATTGCATGCGAGGTGATGGCGGGAGGTGTATTGCCGAAGCTGATCTGGCCCGAGGCATTGATCAGCATCTTCGTCGCGCCCCCCGCAAGCATGTTCAGTCCCTTGCCAGGCGAGAGCGCGCCGAACTGCGCATCGCCGCTCGATTGCACCCCGCAGCGAAAGACGGAGTTGGAGTTCTCCACGCGCAGGTAGTGGGCATTCGCACTGGTGCGCTTCGCCAACAAGCCATTGTTGAAGTCGGATCGAAGGTCCAATTTGGTATTCACGTCGGGTAAGGCGCCGCCTCCCATTCCCACACTCCCCGTCGCGCCCACGAACAGGCTGCCATTCGGCGCGTTGTTCTCGACGGTGAATGGAAACCTATTGTTATACGCGTCCACCAATCGAAAGCCTGTATCCATGTCGGACACCAGATCCCAAACAGTGGCGATGCCGACGTCAGTGGGACAGTCCAAACGCAGCACAGACGTGAACCCCCCTACGACATGGAGATTGGTTTGTGGATTCTGCGTCCTGATGCCGACCTTACCACCCGTTCCGATATGAAGGCTCTGCGTCGATGCTGTCGGAGCGATGCGAAAGACGGAAAATCCAGCGGTATTATTAATGTTGAAGCCGCCATCGTTGCCGGAAACAGTCCATGTCCGGAGTGTCCCATCGTTGTCATCGAAAATCAGTTGCGGAGAGGGGCCCTGGAGTGTCAGCGTCTCATCCGCCGGGCATTGTCCGGCGGAAACGAAGCCGACGAAGATCGCCAAAGCCCACACCGCGCCATGCCACCGACTCGTCGGGTCGCGCCGTTCATGGGGTGTGACCGATCCTGACGCGGAAACCCCGCCGACATCCGGGCGTTGCCCGCTCATACCTCGCCCATTGCCGCCAAGGGTTGTGCGTCTCGTCGCCATGTTGATCTCCTCAATCTCAGAACTCTCGGGTCTGCGAAACAATGACACTCTGTGCAGCCCGCTCCGTCAGACTGGCACACGGGATGGCCTGACACAAGCTCTGGCGTTTCCCGCTCTGCCGCGCGCTGTTCCGTGCTCAACCCGCCAGATATACTCCGCCGCCTCCGGGAGACCGACCAATGCGCGAGAGTGGGCGAGGTGAAAACGACTCAATGAGCAGGCCGCTCGGGGCGTGTCGCAGATTCGTTTTCGGCCTTGCTGCTGCCTGCGTGCTCACGATGACGGCCTGGCAGCTCACGACGGCTGACGCGGCGGCGGCGGAACTCGATGATGCGACGAAGGCGTTGCGGGCGGGGGACCATGCGACGTGCATCCAGATCACCGACAAGGCCATTCAGGCGCGGCTGTTCGGCGAGGAGTACTACCTGCTCAAGGCCGAGGCCGAGATGCAGACGGGCGAGTACCAGGCGGCCCATGACACGTTGGTGAACGGCCTGGCGCGGTACTCGTGGAGCGTGCGGATGCGGCTGCTGGGGATCGAGGCCGCACGCATGAGCGGCGACTCGAAGCAGGCGTCCATCTGGCAGGCCGAGATCGTCGATCAGGCCGGTCGCGCCCCGTGGCGGTACTCGGACGCCGATAACCTCGTGTCGCTCGGTCGGACGGCGGTGATGATGGGAGACGATGCCCGCAACGTGCTGGAGGTCTTCTACGACCGGGCACTCAAACTTCACCCTCTGCATCGCGACGCCTTGCTCGCCAGTGGTGAACTGGCTCTTGCCAAGCAGGACTTTCAACTTGCCGCCGACACGTTTCAGTCCGCCGTCAAAAAGTATCCCGACGACGCCGACCTGCAGTTTGGCGTCGCAAGAAGCCTCGATCGCAGTGAGCCTCCGCTGGCCGCTCACGCTCTGACGCTCTGCCTGAAGGCCAATCACCGTCATGTTGGCGCGCTGCTGTATCAGGCCGAGAACGCCATTGACGCTGAACAGTACGACGACGCAACAGAAAAACTCGACAAGGTCATCGCGATCAATCCGAAGCATCCCGCCGCGTGGGCCTACCGTTCGATCATCGCCGGATTGAAGAACGACCAGCGCCATGCGACCGAGTACCGCGCCGCCGCCCTGTCGACGTGGAAGGAGAATCCGCTCGTCGATCATCTCATCGGCAAAAAGCTGTCGCAGAAGTACCGCTTCACCGAGGGAGCCGCCCACCAGCAGCAGGCCCTCGCGTTCGACGATGCCTTCCTGCCGGCGCGCGTGCAACTCGCGCAGGACTTCCTCCGGCTGGGCAAAGAGGACGAGGGCTGGAAACTCGGCGAAGCGGCCTCGAAAGCCGATGCCTACGACGTTCACGTCTTCAACCTGATGCAGCTTCGCGATGCCCTCGCCAAGTACACGACCCTCGAAGACGACAGCTTCATCGTCCGAATGGAGGCGAAGGAAGCGGCCATTTACGGCGACGCAGTCCTGGCGCTGCTCCACCGCGCGAAGCGAGACCTCGGCACCAAGTACGGCCTCGAACTGAAAGACCGCATCACGGTCGAGATCTTTCCCGAGCCAAGCGACTTCGCGGTGAGAACCTTCGGAATGCCGGGGGCCGCTGGTTTTCTGGGTGTCTGCTTCGGCAAGGTCATCACCGCCAACAGCCCCGCGTCGCAGAAGGACCATCCGTCCAACTGGCAGGCGGTGCTGTGGCATGAGTTCTGTCATGTGGTCACGCTGGAGAAGACTCGCAACCGCATGCCGCGCTGGCTGAGCGAAGGGATCTCGGTCTACGAGGAGCGGCAGGCGCACCCAACGTGGGGCCAGCGCATGACGGCAAAGTCTCGCACGCGCATCCTCAACGGCCTGACAACGCCGATCCGCGAGTTGAGCGGCGCGTTCCTGCGGCCCGAGTCCCCCGCCGATCTGAACTTCGCCTACTTCCAATCGTCGCTCGTCGTCGAGTACTTCATCGAACGCTACGGCATCGACGCCCTGAAGAAGGTGCTGGACGATCTCGCCACCGGCCTGCCGATCGATCCCGCACTCGAACGACATCTGGCGAGCCTCGATCAACTCGACGAAGAGTTTCGCGAGTACGCGGCCCAGATGGCGCGCGAACTTGCGCCCAACCTCGACTGGGAAAAGTACGACCTCTCCGCCATCCGAGACGATGACGACCCGGACCGCCTCGTCCGCTGGGTGGCCGATCACCCAACGAGCCTTCAGGGCCTGACCGTCCTCGCCGTCCAACACATCGAAAAGCGCGAGTTCGCCGAAGCCAAAAAGCCACTCACCAAACTGATCGAACTCTACCCCGAGCAAGTCGGCGACGATTGTCCGTATGAATTGCTCGCGGCGATTCACAAGGAACTGAAGGAGGTCGCCGCCGAACGCCGCGTCCTCGAACAGTACGCCACCCGCACCGATTCGGCGGTGCCGTCGCTGCTGAGACTCGTCGAACTCCAATCGACTCCCGCCGACTGGCCCTCCGCCCGCGAGACCGTCAGCCAACTGCTGGCCATCAACCCGCTCCTCCCCCAAATCCAACGCGCCCGCGCCACCATCGCCGAACAGTTGAACGACTCCGCCGACGCGCTGTCGGCTCTCGAAGCGATGCTGCTCATGGAACCGGACGACCCGGCCGAACTCCACTTCCGCCTCGCCAAACTCCTCCACCAACAGGCCGACCCGCGCGCCAAATCCCACGTCCTCCAAGCCCTCGAAGCCGCGCCACGCTATCGTGACGCCCAGAAGCTGCTGCTAAAGATTGTCCGCACACAGAAGCCCGAAGCGAAGGCAGCAGCAAAGAATCCTTGACCACAGATTTCACTGATGGGCACAGATAAGACAGAAGTCAGAATCGAAGTCAGAAGATAAGACCGAAGACGGAAATCGGAGGCGGAAGAAGGCTCTGACCCATCTCCCCTGACTTTTCTTCTCCTGAATTGTCTTCCTCTTATCTGTGCCCATCTGTGAAATCTGTGGTCAAATCTCTTCCTCTTTCTCGTACTGACCTGGAGTAGAAACCATGTCCGAGTTCATCCACAAGGAGTTGAGCGAGTCGATCATTGGCGCGGCGATGACGGTCCTCAACACGCTCAAGCCGGGACTGATCGAGAAGCTGTACGAGCGGGCGATGGTCATCGAATTGGAAAAGCGTGGCCACCGAGTGGGCCAACAGAAGGAATTCCCCGTGTTCTACGATGGTCGGCTCATTGGAACGCTCCAGCCCGACTTGATCGTGGACGACGCGGTGATCGTCGATCCCAAGGTGATGAGCCAATTTACTGACAATGAGATGGCGCAGATGCTCGGATACCTCAGCATTACGGATCTGCGGCTCGCGATGTTGTTGAACTTCAAGTACGCCAAACTCGATTGGAAGCGGGTGATTCGATGAACGACCTCTTGTTACGCGGCTGGCGACGCATGTCTGCGGCAGTTCGATGCTGCGCCGGGCGTCGAACGGCTGGCTTGGCGCTCGTGATCGTGGCCGTTTGCCTGATGCAGGTCGGTCATGCGCAGCGGCGGAATCCCGGGATCATGCCTTCCGACCGGAACGGCGTGCCGACGTGGGAGGTTGATCCGGCATTCAAGGAGGACGTCTTCACGTTTGTCCGCATCAAGTACAACTCGTACCGAAGCTGGAGCCGGTGGGCGACCGACTTTCCCGACAGCGACCTCAACTTTTCGTACCGGTTGCAACAGCTCACGTCGCTCAAGGTCGATCCGAACGGCCGCATCCTCGAACTGACCGACCCCGAACTGTTTCGCTATCCGTTCGTCTACATGATCGAACCGGGCGACCTCGAATTCATGGACGACGAGGTCAAGTCGCTGCGGCGGTATCTGCTCAACGGCGGCTTCCTGATGGTCGACGACTTCTGGGGTGAGGCCGAATGGTCCAACTTCTACTACGAGATCAAAAAGGTCTTCCCCGACCGCGAGCCGATCGAACTGCCGCTCGATCATCCGCTCTTCCACTGCGTCTACGACCTGAAGGAGAAGCCGCAGATCCCGAGCATCGGCCAGGCCCTGATGGGTCGCAGCCAGGGGATCACCTGGGAGCGTCCCGACGCGAAGGAGGTCCACTACAAGGGAATCTTCGACGACAAGGGCCGCCTGATGGTCATCATCTGCCACAACACCGACCTCGGCGACGGCTGGGAACGCGAGGGCGAAGACCCGTGGTACTTCACCGAGTTCTCCGAAAAGAAGGCCTACCCCATGGGAATCAACATCGTGTTTTACGCCATGACGCACTGAGCCGGTTGGAGTCAGGACGAAGTGCACAAATACCGGGAAAGCGTGCGAGGCATTGCGAACGATGTTAGCAGCAATTGAAACTTTGATTACCGCAGAGAAATGGGCGGAGGCCGAAGAACTGATCCGATTTCATCTCGCCTCAGACCCGACAAACCACTGGTTGCTCACCCGACTTTCTCTGACATTTTACGAACGATTCGACTACGAACAGGCACTCCAATACGTCACACAAGCGTTGTCGATTGCGCCCCACTGTCCTCTCGTGTTGTGGGACTACGGAGGGACTCTCGAAATGCTAGATCAACCAATCGAGGCAATGCGCGTGTTCCGACGTTTGATTCGCCGTGGGGCGGACCGAATCGCCAGCGAGACGTGTGGAGAGGGATTAGCGAAGGCACGCGGGCTTATCGCGGACTGTTGGTATCGAATAGCACTTTGCTATCACGACCTTGGCCAGCGACGCCATGCCATCAACGCATTGCGAATGCATCTCTCGTTGCGAGGACCAGGTTGCCAATCGATTTATCCAATCCGTCAAGCGAGGGGAAAACTTGATGCGATGGAAGGGCGGCGACTAACAATTCTCTCGAAGTGACGTGGGCAAGGGGAACGCGACCCGCGCAGCGGGTGCGACTCTGGTCCCCTCTCCTCCGTCTTCGGGGGAGAGGGTTAGGGTGAGGGGGTCTTCGAGGACGGGACGACCATGCCGTTGAAACCACGTCGCACAGACGAACAAACAGAGTTCGCGAGGCAACTGCGGGCGACCAGTCCTGTCCCTGAGCGAGTCCTTTGGAATGTGCTGCGGAACAGGCAAGTTGCCGGACTCCGATTTCGCCGACAGGTTCCGGTTGGTCCTTACTGTGTTGACTTCATTTGCTCATCTGCCAAGCTGGTTGTCGAACTTGATGGGGTGAGTCATGAAGGACGACAAAAGCACGACGGGGAGCGAACGGCATTTCTGAACGAACAAGGGCTGCGTGTGTTTCGTGTCACGAATGATGACGTGTTGGATGATGTCGAATCGGTGGCGATTGCGATTGCTCGTGAAGCTGGTATTGATGTCGTGGCTTGGTTGAATGGGAAATGGAGTCCACCGGGCCGTGATCGCGAAATTGAGTCGAGCGTCGATCGGAAGCCCCCCTCACCCTAACCCTCTCCCCCGAAGACGGCGGGAGAGGGGACAAGGCAAAAGCCAAGACCAAAGACCAAAGACAACAGCCAATACAAAGACGAATACGAAAGCCCCCTCACCTTAGCCCTCTCCCCCGAAGACGGCGGGAGAGGGGACAAGGCAAAAGCCAAGACCAAAGACAACAGCCAATACAAAGACGAATACGAAAGCCCCCTCACCCTAGCCCTCTCCCCCGAAGACGGCGGGAGAGGGGACAAGGCAAAAGCCAAGACTCAAACAACCCGAACACTCAACCGGAGCCTTCCGTGACTGTTAACCCTCTCAATGCTGACGATGAAGCCGAACTGCGAACTTTGGAAATGGTCCGCACCGGGCGGCAGCGGATTCGAGCTGAGTTGGCCAAGACGATCGTTGGCCAAAACGAAGCCGTCGAGCAACTGCTGATCTCGCTCTTCGCGGGCGGGCACTGCCTCATCACGGGAGCGCCCGGGTTGGCGAAGACGCTGCTCGTGAAGTCGATTGCGCAGGTGTTCCATCTCAATTTTCAACGCATTCAGTTCACGCCCGACCTGATGCCGGCCGACATTACCGGGACGGAGATTCTGGAGCAGGACGAGGCCGGGAAGCGGCGGATGGTCTTCGTGAAGGGACCGATCTTCGCCAACGTGCTGCTGGCGGACGAAATCAACCGGACGCCGCCGAAGACTCAGGCTGCGCTGCTCGAAGCGATGCAGGAACATCAGGTGACGGCGGCGGGTCAGCGGTACGCGCTCGAAGAACCGTTCTTCGTTCTCGCCACGCAGAACCCGATTGAAATGGAGGGGACGTATCCGTTGCCCGAAGCGCAGCTCGACCGGTTCATGTTCAACGTCGTCATCGACTACCTGACCGAAGACGACGAGGTCGCGGTTGTCGCCCGCACGACCTCCGCGCCCCCCGAACTGATCGATGCCCTCTACACGGGAATGGACGTGCAGCGCATTCACGAACTCGTGCGGAAGGTCCCCGTCGCCGAGGACGTCGTTCGCTACGCCGTCCGCCTCGCCGCCGCCTCGCGACCGAAGCAAAAGGAGTCGCCCGATTTCATCAACGAGTACGTCTCGTGGGGAGCCGGCCTGCGAGCGGCTCAATACCTGATCCTCGGCGGCAAAGCGCGGGCTCTGCTCTCCGGCCGAGCCAACGTCACGTGGGAGGATGTCCGCGCCCTGGCCGCGCCGGTCCTGCGGCATCGCATCCTGATCAACTACCGCGCCGAAGCGGCCGGCCTGACGGTTGAGACAATCATCGGCAGACTGTTGGAGACGGTGAAGAAGAGTTGATCTCCCCCCCACCGATCTGAGTGAAATGACGACAAAGGAGCAACCATCATGGAACGAATGACAGTGGACGAAGCGCGACGACAGTTTGAGTCCATCGTTGATCGCGTTGACGCCGAGGGAGTGACGGTGGAATTGGAGCGTGATGATCGTGTGGTCGCCCGGCTCGTCCCAGGCATTCCCTCGTCGGGCATGACGATGATGGAGTTTGGTGAGTTTCTCGCTTCGTTGCCGAGCTTGGGTGACGACTCGGAAGCGTTCGAGCGGGACATCGAAGAGATGCGAAACTTCCATCTCCCGGAGGCCGATCCGTGGCAGTCGTAATCGATACGTCCGTCTTCATTCACGCGGAACGTCATCGCACTGAAATCGACATGAGCCGCTGGCGGGACCGTGGCTCGCAGTTGTTGTGCGCGATCACCGTGTCGGAGTTACTCATGGGGGTGCATCGAGCGAACACGGAAGCTCGTCGTGAGGCGCGAAGGCTGTTCGTTGAGCGGATTCTCTCTTCGATTCCCGTATTGGATTTCAATGCCGTCGTCGCGCGAACTCATGCCGAGGTGAACGCGAACCTCAAACAACTCGGGACTCCCATTGGACTCCACGATCTGCTAGTTGCGGCGACGGCACGATTTCATGGCCTGCCCGTTTTGACCTGCAACGTCGCCGAGTTTTCGCGAGTTCCTGGATTGGAAGTGCTTGGCTACGAATCGGACACAGGTTCTGCAGCGCAAGCACCAGCGAAGAACCCCTCACCCTAACCCTCTCCCCGCAAGGCCGGAGCGAGGGGACAAGACAAGGAATCCAATGCCGACAGCCTCAACATCGCCGCATGCCGAACAGATCGCCGGGTTCATCGACCCGGCGACGCTGATGCATTTGAAGTCGCTCGAAATGCGGGCGCGGCATGTGGTCGAGGGGTTTATGACGGGACTCAATCGCAGTCCGTATCACGGGTTCTCGGTTGAGTTCACCGAGTACCGGCAGTACACGCAGGGGGATGACCTGCGGCATCTCGACTGGAAGCTGTTTGCTCGCAGCGACCGGTACTACATCAAGCGGTTTGAGGACGAGACCAATCTGCGCTGCCTGCTGCTGCTCGACGACAGCCGGTCGATGAACTTCGGGTCGCGAGGCTACTCGAAGTCGGAGTACGCCCGCACGCTGGCCGCCACGCTGGGTTACTTTCTCAACACGCAGCGCGATGCGGTCGGGTTGGCCAAGTTCGCGTCAGAGATCGACGACTACATCCCCCCGCGCTACCGGGTCGGCCATCTGCGACGCATCCTCGTGTCGCTCGAACGGACGGCCGACGGCTCGTCCACGCATCTGTCGAAGCCGCTGGAGCAGATCGCCGAACGACTGAACAGGCGCGGCATCCTCGTGCTGATCTCGGACCTGCTCGCGCCGCTGGAGACGTTGGAGCTGAGTCTCGGCGCGTTGGCGGCGCGCGGCCAGGAAGTGATCGTGTTCCATGTCCTCGATCCCGGCGAGTTGCGGTTCGAGTTCACCACCCCCGAGATGTTTGAAGACCTCGAATCGAAGGACCGCCTGTACGTCGATCCAGCGGCGATTCGGAGCGACTACCTCAAGCGATTCGGCAAACATCTGGCGGCGGTCGAGGCGATCTGCGCCCGGCTGGGGCTGACTTATCACCGGCTGCCGACCGACTCGCCGCTGGAACTCGCCCTGCCCGAGATCGTGCGCGTGCGGATGCAGATGCGCGGCAACAGCCGGACGCGGCTGGCGAGGAGGGGACGATGAAAGAGTGGAGAGTCAAGAGTCGAGAGTCGAGAGCCGGAAATGAGCCAAGAGCTGAGAGTCGAGAGTCAAGAGCCGGAAGAGGCGAAGAGACGATCGGAGTCGGTCATCGTTCAGGACAATTTGGTCCGTTGTCAAAACACCCGATGGCCTACTCTTCCACCTCTGGCTCTTGTCTCTTGGCTCTCCGCTCTCGACTCTGCGGGAGGTCCGCATGACGCCACTGGCACCGCTCTATCTGCTCGGCGCGCTGACAGTGGTTGGGCCAATCCTGTTCCATCTGTGGCGACGCACACCGCGCGGGCGGCGTGAGTTTTCGACGCTGATGTTTCTGACGCAGTCTCCGCCGCGAGTCACCTCGCGCAGCCGGGTCGAACACTGGCTGCTGCTGGTGCTGCGCGGAGCCGTTCTCTGTCTGCTGGCTCTCGCGTTTGCGAGGCCGTTGTGGCGGACGGCGACTTCACAGCCTGAAAAGCCCGGTGAGGAAGAGTTGGTCGCGGTGCTGGTCGATACCAGTGCGAGTCTTCGCCGCGACGGAGCGTGGTCCGATTTGACAAAGCAGGTCAACGACGGTGTCTCGAAGTTGCCGGCGACGGCGACGGTCGGGTTGTTCGCGTTTGATGACCGCTGGCGGGGCGTGGCCGATTTCGCGGAACTCAAGCCGCTCGAACCGACCGCGCGGCGGGAACTCGTGCGGGCTCGGCTCGGTGACTTGAAGCCGACGTGGGGCGGAACGAATCTCGGCGAGGCCCTCGTGCGCACGGCTGCGGCGCTGCAGGAGATTCAGACAGAGCGCGCGGTCCCCGCCAGGTTGCGGATCATCCTCGCCAGCGATCTGCCGGTCGGTGCCAACCTCGACGCGCTGCGCGGCTTCGAATGGCCGGGCGATCTGCGCGTCGAGCCGCTCGTCGCGCGAGCCGCTTCACCCTCGAACGCGGGGTTGCAACTGGTCGAACGGAATCTGGATCTCGGCGATGATCTGCTGCGCGTACGCGTGACCAATTCGGCGGATGCCCGCCAGGAATCGTTCTCGCTTCAGTGGGCCGGAGCGGGCGAGACGGCGATCTCCGTCTACGTTCCGCCCGGTCAAAGCCGCGTCATCGCGCCGCCCAAACGCCCGGAGCGAGCCGTCTCAACCTCACTCATCCTGGCCGGCGACGATCACAGCTTCGACAACCAGGTCCACGTCGCGCAGGCCCGCACGGAAACGAAGCTCGTCGTCTATTGCGGGACCGACAAACCGGACGATCCGGACGGGCTGCGGTACTATCTGGAGGGCGTTTTCGCGGCCTCGCGACGGTACCGAATTGAGATCGCCGGCTGGCGCGACACGCTCGCCGCGGTGCAGGGCGAGCGTCCGTCACTCGTGGTGCTGGTCGAACCCGAGGCGGACGCGGGAGCTTTCGTGACGAGTCACCTCGCGCAGGGAGGAGCCGTCCTGATCGCGGCTCGATCACCCAACAATGGCACGGCCAGCCTGAAGCAGTGCGGATTGGACGAGGTCTCGCTGACGGAGGCTGTTGTGCGGCGTGACGCGATGCTGGGAGACATTGATTTTGAACATCCGTTGTTCGCACCGTTTGCAGAATCGCAGTTCAGTGACTTCACGGGGATTCGGTTCTGGAAGCATCGTGCGCTCGCGACAAATGCCAAGGTGGAAGGCGGGCAGGCTGGCAGCCTGCCCCACGGCGGGCGAACGCTGGCCCGGTTCGATGACGGTGCGCCGGCCTTCGTCGAGTTTCCGTCGGGCCAGGGCCGCGTGTGGCTGATGACGGCGGGCTGGCATCCGTCCGACAGTCAACTCGCGCGGTCTTCCAAGTTTCCGCCGCTGATGTTTCGGATGCTGGAGCAGGCGTCGGGAGCGGTCTCGCGGCCCGAGAGCATTCCGGTGGGAAGCTCGATTCCGTGGCCCAAGTCATCGGGTGAGGCCACCTCGCGCGGGACCGTTCATCTGCCCGGTGGCCGCACGGTGACGGACCTTCCGCTCGACACGGCCTTCACCGAGACCGAGCAACCGGGGTTGTATGGCCTCGAAGTCGAGGGTCGTTCGGAATCGGTGGCGGTGAATCTGGCGGCCGATGAAAGTCGAACGGCTTCGCTGCCGATCGAGCAGTTGGAAAGTCTCGGCGTGCGGTTCGGCACGGCCGAGCGACCCGAGGACATCCGCCGCGCGAAAGACCGCGAGCGGCAGTTGCAGTTGGTGGAACTCGAACAGACGCAGAAGTTGTGGCGATGGGGATTGCTCGCCGTGATCGGGCTGCTGCTGATCGAGACGTGGTTGGCGGGACGACGAGTTGCCGGGTGATGGCCTGTGCGGACGTCAGGGGTCAGGCACACCAAACTTCAAAAGGCAGCGAAACAAAACCAGAACAGTAACTTATGATCTCGGTCGCAGCCGTTTTAAGTTTTGAGTGCCATACCCCCG
>JANODP010000478.1:0-20422 GCA_031412755.1 Schlesneria sp.
AGGATGGGCACTCTTGCCCGTCCGGCTTTGGGCTTGAAGAGCGGACGGGCAAGAGTGCCCATCCTCCATCCTTATCTTTCTGTCTCTCTCTTTCTGTCTCCATGTCTTGTCGAGTCAAAGGCATAGACAGAAAGAGAGAGGCAGAAAGATGAAGCCAAGAATTCTGCGTGACCGTGGCAGCCGAGATCCCAGCCATTCGCGACAGTTGTTGATGTGCCGGTCCTAAGCTAAGGCTGCCTTGGAACACTCGAATAGTTTGACGGTCGTGGTCTGGATCGCAGACCGCTGTCGCTGGCAGGCTCCTGCCAAACCGTGTGTCCCGCTTGAATGATCGGCTGTCGATCCGCTGGCGGCTGCGGATAGCGGGTCGCGTGTGAATACGGCCCCATCGGCACGGCGGCCTCGACCGGAGCAGCCGCGACGGGCCGGTTCGCGTTCTGTGGCAGCGGGGCCTGGTTGGCGAACAACTCTTCGGCGTGGCGCTGCACCGCCTCGCACGGGTCATCGGTCAGGTCGATGCCCCGGTTCTCCAGCAGGATGCCCTGCGCTTCCTCCACTCGGGCAAGTTGCGTGTTGTAGCGGGCGAGCAACAAACCGGCGTCGGTGGTCGCGTCGATGTGCTGGCGCAGCGCCCCCTGATAGTCATAGAGTGCCAGCAGCAGCCAATCCTGATTGCCGCCTGCCGGAGGCGGGTTCGAGAAGCGAATCCGCGCGGCGCGCAACCACTCCTGCGTGTTCTGCACCCGCCGCAGGGCCAGTTCGTACTGCGAGAAAGTTGTCTCGGTCTCGCGGATCATGTCCATCAGGCGGAAGCTGATGTTCTGAGTCGCCTGCCGCAAGAGCGCGCGCTCGCGGGTCAGTGACAGTTCCGTCGCTCGCAGATTGGATTTGGCCGCCCGGTTTCCCAGAGGGACTGAAAACGTCAGGCCCAGCGTCCACGTGCTGTACTGAAAGTCAGTCATCTGCTGCAACGAGTTGTCCAGTTGCTGGCCGATGCCGCTGGTCCGGTAAATCGCCTGCAAATCGAGCTGCGGGCGGAGGCCGTTGCGTGCGACGTCGTACTCCAGTTCACGGATGCGCACTCCCAGCCGCTGACGGACCAGATCGGGCCGGTTCTCGATGGCGTTGGCCACGGCGGCGGCATGGTCGAGCGTGAACGATTGGCGCGTCGGCAGATCGACCGGCACGAGTCGCACTCCATCGACGACCTCCATCCCCATCAGATTGCGCAGCCGCAGTTCTTTCTCGACGACGCTGTTCCGCGCCTGAAGCCGCTGCTGCTGAAACTGGTCCGATTGGATGCTGGCCCGCGCCACGTCCGCGAGCGTCGCCCGTTCCGACTGGGCGCGATAGCGTTCGATGCGCACGACCTCGGTGACGAGCGGCAATACAAACTCCAGCGCCTCCAGCGTGACGAGCGCCGCCTGCAAGTCCCAGTACGCCTCTTCCACGCTGCGCACCTGAGCCAGCGTCGCCTGCTTGACCTCCCACAACGACTGCTCGGCCCGCAACTGCGCGATCCGCAACGGCGCGAGGTTCACCTTCGTCCCCGCCCCGCGCAGCAACGGCTGGCGGGCTTCAAACACGAGCGACGATGAGTAGATCGGATTGAACTGGCCCGGGTTCGAGACGCCGTTGGGCAGGAACAGGTACGTGAGCGGCGGCACATAGCCCACACTCGTCGTGGCCCCGGTCGCCCACGGCTTCGAAATCGACGCGATGAAGTCCGCCTCGTCGCGCCGCGTGTTCAGCGAGATACCCGGTCCGAAGAAGGCGTTCGGCGGCTCATCGACCCGGCTGCCGAGATAAGCCGCCGACAGCCGCGGATCGAACGCCGCATTGGCGGCGCTCGACCTCGCCCACTGAATCTGCGGGTCATAGTGCGTGACGCCATCGAACTGAACGCCGCCGGAACCGAGCGTCATGACGACATCCGACTTGGACAGCGAAAGCTGAATCGCGTCCCGCAATCGCAACTCGCGCGGGGCGCTGTTGAGTGACAGCCGCTCCGACAACGGCTGCACGTCAGCGTCCTCGGCGGCGAACATCGGTCCGACCGGCAGGTCACTCGCTCCTGACATCGAATCCGCAACCGTCGCGTCCGGAGCAGGCCCGTTGGACCCGATGGACTGGTTGGAATTGAGAGGTAACGGCAGACCCATCTCGGCCGGCTGTCCCGCGACGACCGGCCCCCGTTCCAAGCCGTTCCGTCGAGCGGCCGAGGGGGGCTGTGCCAAAACCACGTCAGCCAATGAGAGCAGCCAACAAGCCATCGCACCGATCAAGCCGACCGCGCGCAGCCGCATGCGAGTGCAGTCGTAGTTTGGTGGTCGCCTTTTCTGGTCCCCTCTCCCGCCCGTCTTCGGGGGGAGAGGGTTAGGGTGAGGGGGGATTCGTTTCAGAGCGGCAACAGCCAGACTCATCGTGACCAGGCTCGTGCGGATTCGTTCTCCATTTTTCAATGCTTCTCGGCCGCTCCGCCCCCTCACCCTCTCCCCCGCTGTTTTTGTTTCTTTCAAGACAGGCGGGGGCGAGGGGACCGGAAGTGGACCATCAATTGACGACTGCACTCCTCGCTGGCCACCCCTTGTTTGTTGGAAACACGACGCCGTCCATTTGTGAAACGACACCGCGACCCCATCCGGCTTGGGTGGGTCGGTGCGAAGCGGCAATGGGGATGATCGAGTCGATGCCAACACGACGACACCCGCTCGGTGTTCACGTCCGTCCGCTCCGTCTGCGTGATCCGCAAACGACGGCCCGGCGTGTCCTAACGACAAAATGACGATTGAATTGGGGAGGAGGGCGGGGATGGTAGAAGTGGACGCGAAATGTGACAAGGCGAATTCAACGGATCCAGCGAGCCTTCACCTTCTCAATCACATCGAGAAGCCCGGTGCGGATCGGCTTGTGAGCGTCCATCGTGTGGCCGTCCTTCCCTTCGTACGAGCGCCAACTCCGTTTCCAAGCCGGAAGCGGATTGAACCGCTTCAAGTGTTTGATGTCGCGTTCGTCCATGTCGGAGAGGATCAATGGCACAATGATGGTCTTACCGGCCTTCTCGCGGGCGAGGGCCGTTTTCATTTCGACGTCCGTGATGTAGTCGGAACCGAAAAAGTGACTGCTGACCAGGCACAAGAAGATGTCCATCTGGTCAAGTTCATTGCGGATCTCCTTGTCCCAATCATCACCCACTTTGAGTTCATGATCGTGCCAAACGTGGGCGGTCGTTGTCCGGTCCCTGAACTTCAACAACGGCTGAAGTTTCTCGAACCATTCCCGATCGAGGTGCGAATAACTGACGAAGAACCGGATTGCTTTGGAAGGGCGTCTCATGACTCGGCCTCCCCGCCTTCTTCACTGTCACCGCCCAGCTCGTCCAATTCGGCGGACGGATCAGGTTCGAGACGGCCGAATTTTTCGAGCGTCGTTCGCGGTACCCATTCGTTTTCGTATTCGTGCTGTTCGGTCACCTGAAGGCCGCGGTAACCGGCGAAGAGATCTCGCATCGTGCCTCGGATCATGGTCACTAACTCGTCGCGATCACTCGGCTCACCGGCCACGGTCACGAAGACATAGCGCTCATCCTGAGTCGTCCAGACGCGCGCTCGTGCATTGCCGTAGACCAGGATCGCTCCCCGTCGCCAGTGCATCCGTTGCGGGATGAGTGAAAACGTGCGGGCGATGAACCACGGGATAAGTGGCGCGGGGACGACTTGGAATTCGTAGCGGAGTCGCACGCGGTTAGTATCGTCCGGCTCGTCCGTTCCCGACGGCGGGTTCAGCGGCAGCAGTGTCGGCACCAGTTGTTCGCGGCCTTCGTCGTCCAGCGGGTAGCTCAGATGGAACAGGTCCATCAGCCGGAGTAGGAAGTCACGCTTGTCGGCGGGATAGTCCTCAGCGCGCAGCATCGTCCAAGCCTGAGCCTTTTCGTGGATGCGGGCCAGCGACTCGGCCGTGATGATTCCGTTGGGAGCCAGGGGAACGTTCAGTGCGGGCGGCAGCTTGTCATCGAGGTCGTTCGCACGCAGCACGGCGTAGATGCCGTTGGCCAGCCAATCGGGGCGCAGCACCGTGGTGTCGCGGAGGCGGGGATCGCGACCGTAGTTCAGGGCGACTCCCAGATCGTGCAAGTCACCCGCCAAGGCCGTCTGTTCCTGCGGGTTGGCTTCACCGAGTGCGAGGCAGCGTGCGGCGTAGACGTTGTAGTCCAGAAAGCTCTCGGTCATGGTCTCCAACGAAGCTTTGATGGCGCGCCATTTCTTGGGGAATTTGCGGCGGGCGCTTTCCATGTGATCGCTGTCGAGCGCCGCGGTAAGCGTCTGACGGAGTTCGGTGATTCCCCCCTTCCCTGCGTCGAGTTCCGAGCATTCGGTGGCGACCCAGCCCAGGATGGGGCCGTAGGTCCGTTCCAGCGTTTCCTTGTCGAAGTGTCGCTGACGTCCCGCGCTTTTGTTCAGGGCCACCACCACGGGAGCTTTGCCGGCATAACTGCGGATCAGTTGCAGCCAGTACGCGGCGTCCCGTTCCAGCATGTCGTCCCGTTCGCCGAGCACCAGCAGGTACAGGCTGCGCGCAGTGAGAAAGAATTCGTGCATGGAGTGCAACACGACCTGACCGCCGAAATCCCACACTCGGGCGGTCACGCGGCCTCGTTGACCGTCAAACTCCAGCTTCTGGATCGTGATCCCGTGAGTCTCCGCCTCCTTGGGGTCATAGGGTTTGCCGTTCAATCGCTTGATGAGGCTCGTCTTCCCTGCTTGGCCGCGTCCCACCACGATCAGCTTGCACTCGCCCAGCGCTTCGCCCGCCTCCCCCACGATGCGGAAGTAAGACGCCAGAATCTCGCGCGGCGGCTTCGGCTTGGCACTTTGGCCCGCAACTTCTTGCCACGTTGGTCCCAGCACTTCCACTGGCAGGCCGAGGCGGACGTTCTCGTGCAGGAAAAGCGTCGTCAGCGCGGTGAGCTGTTCGATCTCCGGTGGCAACGTGCTCAGTTGGTTGTCGTCGAGGCGGAGCGTCGTCAGCGCCTTGAACTGGCCGATCTCGGGCGGCAGCGTGCTCAGTTGGTTGTCGTCGAGGTGGAGCGTCGTCAGCGCCTTGAGCTGGCCGATCTCGGGCGGCAGCATGCTCAGTTGGTTGTCGTCGAGGTGGAGCGTCGTCAGCATCTTGAGCTGGCCGATCTCAGGCGGCAGCGTGGTGAGCTGGTTGGTCCGGAGGTCCAGCATCGTCAGCGCTGTGAGCTTTCCGATCTCCGGCGGCAGCGAGGTGACCTTGTTGTAACTGAGGTACAGCGTCGCCAGCACCGTGAGCTGTCCGATCACCGGCGGCAGTGTAGTGAGTTGGTTGAAACGGAGGTCCAATGTCTTCAGCGCCATGAGCTGGCCGACCACCAGCGGCAGCATGATGAGCTGGTTGCTCTCGAGGTCGAGCTTCGTCAGCGCTGTGAGCTTTCCGATCTCCGGCGGCAACGTGGTGAGCCGGTTGATACGGAGGTCCAGCATCGTCAGCGCTGTGAGCTTTCCGATCTCCGGCGGCAACGTGGTGAACCGGTTACTGTGAAGGTCCAGGTTCGTCAGCATCGTGAGTTGGCCGATCTCCGGCGGCAGCGTGATGAGCTGGTTGTAACTGAGGGACAGCATCGACAACGCTGTGAGTTGTCCGATCTCCGGCGGCAGCGTGGTGAGTGCTAGTCCGCTCAAATCGAGCGAGCCCTGCTCCTTCCTGCGGTAGGCTTCAATCCGCTTCAAGGCCTCCGCGTAGCCGGTCTCGGGGGTGTAGTTTGCCATGCTTGATTCTGTCGGAGGGTGCCGGACGTGAAGGGGAGGCGCAGTCCCATGGAATTTGCGATCAACAGACTCTCGAAGTCTCAGACACTTCGGGAGTCTCGGCTGACATGACAACGTACCCAACGGTGGATTGCAAATCGGCGACGGCTCTTAAAGTAGCCATCATCGCTCCGCGTGATGAGCCTTATCACAGTGGACGCCCGATCCGACAAGGCTCATCACGCGGAGCGATGATGGCTACTTTGGTCTAAAACTCACCGACGAACTCGCCACCCTGGCGTGTGGCGATTCCCTGCCAGATCGGGATCGCGACGTTTTCGCTGACGAACCTCACGCTGCCATCGCACAGCGTCACGTGAACGCCGCCGACGTGGCGGCTGCGGGCGGCGGTCAGGCCGAAGTTGTGGCTGGCGTTGCCGCAGTCGAACTGCTTCGCGTTGGGTGGCAGAAAGTGGTTGTAGAGCGTGTCGCCGTAGTGGCCGTTCATCCACTTGGCTCCGCGCAGGCCGGACCAGTTGCTGCCGCCCGCTCCGACCACGCACGCGGCGGGCGTCGTGGGTGTGGCTCCGGTCAGTTCGAGGACTTCTCCGTCCGGCTTGGTCGGGGGTGAGCCGCTCGGTGACGACGGGTTGCCTCCCGCGCCCAGCGTCTGCTCGCCGAAGCAGGCGGTGTTCGACAGGCCGTCGGTGACATCGCCGAAGCGGACGCTCGACCGGGAGAACATCACGCCGTCTCCCGTGTTGATCGAGTTCGCCGCACCGACACCGCTCCCCGTGACGGCGACGTAATTGGTCGGCCCGAAGTCCGAACCGTTCACGCTGCCGGAGTCGCTCGGACAGAGATAGCTCGAAATTCTCTTGCGGATGGCGATGTCGTTCTGCGTCATCGGCGACGAGGGCGTACCAAAGTTGGGAGCCGCGTTGAAGTCGATCAGGTGGTACAGCGAACCGCCGTCCATGTACGGCAGGATGTGAGCCTGGACCGAGAAGACCATCGGGAAGCCGAGCCGCCCCGGCGGGAAGACGGTGTGAGTGGCCTCGTAGTTGTGAATCGCCAGGCCGATCTGTTTGAGATTGTTCTTGCACTGGGTCCGCCGCGCGGCTTCACGGGCCTGTTGCACGGCAGGCAACAGCAGCGAGATCAGGACCGCGATGATCGCGATCACGACGAGCAGTTCGATCAGGGTAAACCCGCGAGCTCGGCGGGTGCGATTGGAAACAGTCATGACATCCCCCTCAGGATGGAATTGATGAAACGAAGCGTAGCGCCGCGTTCGATGAGAGATCCCTCGAAGTCCGGCTGACAAAGCGAAGAAGCCGTTTCGAAACCTGCTTCGGAGCGGGGGACGTGAGTCCCCTGAATCAGCACGTCATTGCAACTCGCACGAATTCAGGGGACTCACGTCCCCCGCTCCGAAGAGCCTGTCTTACGAATGATGATTCCCCGCGTTTTGAAACTGCTTCTCAGCCGGACTTCGGCCTGGGCAGGTCTCATCGACGGCAGAGTGACGGGCAAGAGTGCCCCTCCTCCGGTCGGCGGTCGAAGTCAGCCGACGAGCGGGGACTTCGGAGGGGGGGCGAGCGGTCGAGAGCGCTCGCCACAGGGAGAGACATCGCAAGCGAGCAGCGCATCGCTGCAGACGTCGAGGACATTCAGCGAGAACGCCGTCGCCAGAATCCGAGGCTCGGCACTGACGAGCAGCATCGGAGAATCGGTCGGTCCGCAACCGCAGGACGAGATCGACACGGGGGCCTTATCGCGCGGAGTGGTCGCAGGTTTGGAAGCGATTTCCGTCTTCACCGACTTCTTCTGAGAGCAGCATCCGCCCGGCGTGGTCTTCGTCGAACAGGTGGTGGCTGTCGAAGCCGGTTGTTGGCGAGTGGAACAACAGCCGCTGGCAGTCGCTGCCGCTGCGCTCTTCGCACAGCAGCACTTCCCGGATTGCCTGGCACTCTTCGAGCAGCGGCACCACGGGGAGGCGGCGGAATCGTCGGTCTTCCCCAGCACGCTCCAATCGCCGACGGGAATACCGATGCTCGACGCGGTGAACGAGATCAGCACCAGCAGTCGCACGCAGTACGAACCAGCACCACCCCGGCGCAGCCACTTGCGTGTCTGCTTCATCGCCAACGGTAGTCGCCACAGGAGGGACATCGGGCCACCAAGTCGTGCTGATCGGGAAGGTCAACGCGAGAGATCGTATCCAGCCACGAAGCTCGATCAAGCAACCGCGACAACTTTCCTGAACGTGCGATGACCTGGCAGTCGTTATCATCTCGCTCTGCGTGAACTATGACGTTTAGCCGCAACGCCAACGGCGTGCGAGCGATCAAAGGTTTGTCCGCGTCCGCTCCCACGCCGTTGGCGTAGGGGCTAAACGTGGAAAAGACTGGGGCCATTCCGTCCGTTGAATCTGCTGGAGACTCTCATGCCCTCACTTCGCCTGAGCCTGTCCGTTCTGATCGTGTTCGTCGCGAGTGTCGCTGGTGTCGCCAGTGCGGCCGAGCCGGACGTACCCAACTTCCGCCGCCCGGCGAACGACGATGAGTTGCGGTACTGGCTGCAGAACATGGTCTGGCATCACCGCTTCTCGGTCGGCGAAATTCGAGAGGCGACGGGGTTGAGTGAGTCCGAAATCGCCGCCGCCACCAAACGCTTCGACGTTCGCGCCGAGACCAAGCCGCGCCGCGAACAGGACTCGCCGCTGCTGGTTCTCCCCTACCCCGGTGGCCGCCATCCGCGCATCGGGTTCCTCGACGGAGCCGTCCATCCGCAGCGCGAAACGAAAGTCAGCGTCTTCACGCCGTGGGACGAGGCGAGCTACGTGGTCGTCGATGTTCCCGAGGCACTCTGGTCGAACCTCGGTCTGACGTATCTGGCTCACACGCACGTGCCGACCGTCTGGTCGAAGCAGAACATCGAACTGCCAAAGCTCGAATGGAACCGACGCAAAGATGGCAGCTTCGACATCGAGCGGAAGCTGCCCAACGGAATCGTCTTCGCCGCGCGGGTGGTCCCCGCGAAAGAAGGGGTGCGGATGAAGCTCACGCTGACCAACGGTTCGACCGAGATGTTGTCCGACCTGCGGGTCCAGAACTGTGTGATGCTGAAAGGAGCGAAGGGCTTCGACCAGCAGACGAACGACAACAAGCTGATGCAGTCGCCGTATGTCGCCGCGAGAAATGAAGCGGGAGATCGCTGGATCATCACCGCGTGGCAGCCGATTCACCGCCCGTGGGCCAATCCGCCCTGCCCCTGCCTGCACGCGGACCCAAAGTTCCCGGATTGCCCTCCCGGCGAGCGGCGCGTCCTGCACGGGTGGCTCAGCTTCTATGAAGGCAAAGACATCCAAGCCGAGCTGAAGCGGCTCGACAGTGTCGGCTGGGATCAGGGGGGCGATACCAAGTGACCCGGACGCTGCGAGCGCCCGGGTCACTCAATCAGTGTTCAACGGGGCTGACTTCGCGAGCGACGCTGTGATAGATTGAGGCCGGTCTCAACAGGAGTGAACAACATGTCCTATCCTTTTCCCGCCGATGTGCGACGACTGGTCGATCAGCAACTGGCCTCGGGAGCCTACCGTTCCGAAGACGAGTTGTTGCGTGAAGCCCTGCGATCTCTGTCCGGCGAGGATGATGATCTGGCAGTCTTGGAAGAGGCGATTGCCGAACTCGATTCCGATCCCGGACAACCGCTCGCCGAAGCGTTTGCCGAGGTGAGGCGCTCCGTTGAGCGTGGCACGTCCCCATGAAGCATCGGGTTCAACTGCAACGACTAGCCCGGCAAGACCTGTGGGCCGTCTATCGGCGGGCGGCCGCGCGTGCTCCTGCCACGGCGTCGCGTTGGTTGGATCGCTTCGAGCGAACTCTGCAAACACTTGACGAACGACCCGACCGTTGTCCGTTGGCGCAGGAGAGCGCGAAAGTTGCAGTCGAAGTTCGCGTCCTGCTGTTTGGTCGCACGCCCAACGTCTTTCGCGTTCTCTTCACTGTGGATGGTGATGCCGTCCGGGTTTTGCGGATTCGACGCGCCCAACGGAGATATCTCTCACACAGTGAACTGGACGAATCGCTCCGTCCCGATGACGACGCCAAGTAATGGCACTCGGTCAATTCTTCGCGGCGTCCGGCATCGGCATCGGGTTCGGCTTGGCCTCGGCGACGGGGCCGTCGGTGGGGACGAGTCGCATGCGCAGGTTGTACGACTTGAGTTCGATCGACGGTTCGCTCGCGTTGACCTGGATGCTGTGGAAGCCGCTGTACATCGAGGGGGTGGTGGAGTCGTGCAGCACCTTGCCCGACTGCTTGTGGATGGCTTGAATGCTGAGCGTGCCAATGTTCATGTTCCCTTTTGGCTTCCAACTGCGCGACACGAACAGCATCACGGGGAGCGAACGGAACCGATCGACGACCAGATTCTGATGCTTCACGTCCTGCTTCCAGGCCAGCTTGCCGTCGGCCCGGTTCCAGGCGTAGAGGGTGCCGTGAGCACGCACCGAGAGCAGGCTTTCTCCGTAGTGGTGGACGCCGCTGTTGTCGAGCGTGTTGACCACCAGATAGATGTGCGCGTCATCCGCCAGCGCGAAGGTTTCGCCTCGCCGGCCCTGCATGGCGTTCGCCCCGAGCGGATCGAGTGGCGAGCGGCGTCCGGTGGCGATCTCGATCCGCTCGGCCTTGCCGTCCAGGGGGACGACCAGCAGTTCGTCATCGTCCAGCGTCGAGACGAGCGAGCCCGGCGGGAATTCGATTTTCCAATGATCCGACTTCGTCAGCGGGTTGACGAGCCGCACGATCGTCTTCGGTCGGCCGACGCCGAAGAGCTTGAGCGACGGTCCCTGTTCGAGGACCAGCAGCGAATCGCCGCGCGTCAACAGGGCATTCGCGATCAACGCCCCCAACCCGTCGATCTTCAGCGGTTGGCCGTCGAGGGCGCGATAGGCCTGCGCCTTGTCGTTGTCTTGCGGCACGACGAAGACCGCATCGCGATGGCCGACGACCTGCGCGAGTTGCGGCAGGCCGTCCCTGCGCCACAGCTCTTCACCCGTGCGCGGATCGAGGGCCGTGATCGAGCGGCGCCCATACAGGCACAGATAGTTCGGCTGCACGACCGCCAGCCGGCCGGTGAATTGCGTCGATTGCAACAGCGACATTTGACGACCCGAATCGCGGCTGGCGGTGGCCATCGGCTGCGGTTGCGGGCGCGACGCATGCCGCCAGAACGGCCCCCCCTCGCCCGAGCCATCCAGCGGCCGGGACCAGAGCAGCCGCTTCTCGGTGGGCGAGAAGACGTGCAGCACGTCGCGATTCACGACGACCGCCTGATGCCCGAGGAACTCCGCCGACACGTACCCGTCCCCCTGATTGCGCGGGCTGCTGCGGAGCGGCGCGAGCCAGACAAACGAACCGTCGGCCAGCGATTCAAACGCCAACCGCTGCTCCTGCGGTTGGACCTCGACCGCGAGCGGATCGAAGTACGGCAACGCGGACGAGAGCGACACTTCCTGAGTCGGTGGCGAGTACTGAACGGTTCCCTGGATCAGTTGCAGCGGGCGATCATCCCATTCGCGCGCACCAAAGCGCCGGCACGTCGCGTCGAGCTTCCCTTCGCCGCGCCGCAATTCGATCAGCGCCGCGACGGTCTGCCCCTCGCCCAGCGTCACGTCGGCAAATTCGGACGCCAGCTTGCGGTGGTAGTGGGCCGCGTCGGCGGGCATGTCAAACTGTTCCATCAGCCGCGCGAGCCGCTCCACCGCGCGCGCCGCCGTGACCCGGTTGGCATCATCGGCCAGCTTCAACAGTTCGAGTTGAGCGCCGCCAAAATCTTTGGCGGCGGCCAACTCGTCGATGGCCGCTTCCCGCAGTTTCACGGCCGCCGGATGGAATGCCAGCAATCGCGCGAGCGGGATCGCGGAGAAGCCCGGCTGCTCCGATGACGGCTTCTCCGCAGATGCCGGACTTTTGTCTGCGAGTCCCTTGACTGCGTCCGCCAGAACCGCCTCGACCTTGGTGTCGATTTGCTGTCGCTCGTCCCCCGTCGCGGCGGACCAGACGTCGGACAAGCGGCCCGCGATCCACGGGACTCGCCGCGTGGAAACCTGCCGGTCGTCGCTGCGCGTGATCGCGGCATCGGTGGCGTCACGCAGTTTGTTCGCGGTCGTATCGGCCAGCGACCAGAACACATCGAAGGCGGCGGCCAGCCGCCCTTCGGCGATCAGTTTGTCGGCGGTCAATTCCTGAACGAGCAGCTTCTCATCGGGAGACGTTGCGACCTGGCCGAGTTCCGTCAACTCGTTCCCGTGCGACCAGGGGTCGAGTCGAATGACGGCGGCGAGCGATTCGACGAGCGCCGCGTGATGCCGTGTCTTCTCGTCGTCGGTCAGTCCCTCGGAGGCGATGGCTCGCAGGAGTGGCAGGGCGGCGGCGTGGGCTCGATTGAGCAGATGGATTTCGGACTCACGCAACAGCGCCCACGGGTCAGCCGGATTGATGGCCTTGCGGCGCGCGATCTCGGCGAGCACCGCTTCGCGCTGACCGAAGCCGACCAAACCGTGGGGCCCCAACGCCACCAGCTTGCCGCGGTGCATTGCCAGATTGCCGAGCGGCGGATGCCTGGCGGGCACGTAGGTCTGCGAAACGGTCTTGCCGTGCTTGAGGTCGATCGTGCGCAATTCGCCCGTGCTGAGCGGCAGGTAGAACAGGTCTTCCACGGCGAGACCGCGTCCCGACGGACGGGCGTCGTCACCGAGCGGCGAGGTCCAGATCGCCTTGCCGGTGGCGAGGGCGAACGCGCCGATCTCGCTCCGTCCGACCAGGATCACCCGGTCATCGAAGACTCCCGCCAGGTAGAGCCAGTTTTCCTTCTGCTTCTCCCAGAGCCGCTTGCCGTCGAGCACATTCAGCGCGAGGACCACGGGTTCCTCGGGGGGCGTGTAGACGACCACGCTGCCGGAGATGATCGGTGCGGCCGGAGACCACTGCGTCGAGAGATCGCGCTGTGGGACCAGATGCGTGCCGGGATCGCGTTCCTGTTGTGCCGAGGGTGGCAGATAGCGATGCGCCCACAACACGGATTGCCTCAACCGGTCCACCGCCACCAGCCAGCCGACCGTGGTCGGACAGATGATGATCCCACCGTCCGAGGCCACCTGTGCGGTGTACCAGCGCCGACCCACGTCCTGCTCGATCTTGGTGTCCGAGTAGGCGATCAGTTGCGACCAGCGCGGCGTTCCGGTCGCCCGGTCCAGCGACCAGAGGCGGATGTCGTCCCCCTTACCAGCTACAACCAGCAACTCGTCACCATCGACGGCCGGCACACCGTAGAAGTACGAGCCGGCGAGTGGCAGGTCGAACGGCTCATGCGATTCGATGCCACCCACGCTCCACAGGGGCCTGCCGGTGCGAAGGTCATACGACACGAGCCGGTTCGTTTTCCAGGGGACGCCGTACGGGTCCTGCACCTCGCTGGAACCATCCCAGCCCCAGTGATGTCCGGGCTGGTTGCGAGACAGGATTCCGTGGTCCTCGATCACGAAGACCTGTCGTCCGTCGCTGCTGATGAGGTTGTACGTGCCGTCGCGAAACAGCAGGTTGGCCAGCGGATGGTATTCGACCGCCTGGCCCTGATATTCGTGGAAGTCGTTCTGAAACTGGTTCATGCGGAACCGCCACACTTCGCGCGGTTCGACCTGCTGCGGTGGCAGCCCCCCCACGATGCGCTCGGGCGAAACTCCCTCGATGCTCTCCCAGAGGGTCTTGCCCGTTTCGAAGTCGACCGACCGGACACTGCGCAGGTCCCGGTACAGGGCCTGGCCTCCGATGACCAGCGGCATCGACGCGAGAATCGGTGCCCGGTCCTGATCGTGCAGATCCTGCACGATCCAACTGACGCGACGACGCACCGTGTGGCTGGTCGTCATCGGCACGGACCACAGCGGCGAAAGCAGGGGTTCGCCGCCGATCGCCTTGCCCATCCGGGCGACCGTGCCATAGAGCTGCGTCCACTCGGCGAGCGACACGACGCGCGTGGGAAGGAATGCGGCCAGGCCGTTCAACCACGTCGTCGGATTGACACTTCCCGAGCCGAGTTCCACCGCCTGCGGCGCGACGTCCGTTGGTCCGGCCAGCATCTTCTGACTGGCAGCGGGATTTCCGGCCTGTCGGTAGGCGAGAGCCGCTTTCAACCGCCAGACCCCATCGGTGGCGCAGGCGGCGGGAGAATCGGCGAGGTCTTCAAACCAGGCCGCTGCCAAACCGAACTCGCCCCGATCGAAGTGAAGTGTGCCGAGATAGTTGGCCGCCTCGTAACCGGCCGGCGTGTGAAAGAAACGGGCCGCAACATTGATGTAGTCCGCCGAACGGCCACTCCGCTTGGCGGTGGCCAACATTTGCTGAGCCAGCCCCGAATACTGCGTGCGATAGTCGTCCAGCAACTCGGCCGGAGCCGAGCCGAGCAGTTTGTTGGCGGTTCGTCGCACGGACTGCCAGCGTCCGTCCGGCAACCGGTGGAGCGAGTCCTCCGGCAAATCCACCAACCGCTGCAACAGTTCCTGCGCGCCCTTCCAATCCTTGCGTTGGATGGCCGCTTCGGCCGCGCGGAGGACTTGTTCGACTTTGGCATCGTGCGGCGCACGGCTGTCGATGTAGTCACGCTCCCCGGTGCGTCCGCCGCCCGGGCCATCGTCTCGGTTGACCCTCATCCCGCGCGGAGCCGGTGGCCCCGGTCGGAACAATCCCTGCAAAAAAAGCTGCAAGGGCATGGGGTTCAGTGCGTCCGGTTTCTTCTGCGCGTCGGGGGCCTGATCGGCTTGAGGTTTCTCTGGAGCTTCGTCCTTTGGCGCTTCGTCCTTTTTCTTCGCCTTCGCTTTTTCTTCTTTTGCGTCGTCCGCTTTGGCCTTGTCAGTGGCCTTCGGCTTTTCTGCAACCGGTTTGGCGGGATCGGCCTGACAGAGAGCCGCCGCGGTCAACTCCACAGGCAGATCGATCGTGAACGGTCTCGCCCACATCGTGGATGCCGTTCCGAGCAGCAGGCAAATCGAGAAGGAAGTGGCTCCTCGGCAACTGGCCAACGTCGCACCAACCCCTCGCAGAACGTCCCGTCGTTCCTCGGTCATGGCGTCATCCTTTGGAGTCGCTGCTGGCGACCGGCCAATTGGTCTGTGGATTCGGACTGGTGGGCGAGGGCAAGCAACTCTCCGAACTTGGAACGCTCCGGCCCAGATCCTCGCCACCCTCGTCGATTGATTTCCAAGGTCGGCATTTCGATGGGCAGTATATCGGAAGGTTCTCGCGAAGCCAGAAACGAACCGCGGACGGGTTGTAATTCTCGGCAACCGGGAATACTCGCAGGAAGTCGGTCTTCCGTCGGTTTCGACTCAAAATCGGCGGTGCGTTCCGCCCAACGCTCAGCGAGAGGGCTTGAAACGTCCGCCGATTCGTTGCAGCCTCCCGGGAGCCTCGCTACACTCCCCGGTCCTCAAAAGGCCCGGGTTTGAGGTCGATGGTGTGAGCGACGATGGTTCGGCTCCCGTCCCACTCGACCGGGCCAGTCTTCTAAAATGCAACGCGAAAGGCGAAGAGCGTCATGTCGAAGGAAGCGAAGCTGGTTGTCGAGCCGCGGACCGAGATGGGTTCGGCGAACTGTCGCCGACTCCGTAAACGCGGCTTGGTGCCAGGAAATGTCTACGGCCACGATGCCGCGGCGATGGCGGTGATGGTTTCGGCCGAGGCGCTCAAGCCCGTCATCAAGTCGGGCTCGCGAGTGGTGGATCTGGAAGTGGCCGGCAAGCACGACAAGGCCGTGATTCGCGACGTGCAGTGGGACGTCTTCGGCCGGTCCATCGAACATTTCGACCTGCTGCGCGTGGACCCGAATGAGCGGGTCACAATCACCGTTCCGCTGGTTCTGAAGGGGACGTCTCCGGGGGCGCTGGGCGGTGGAATCCTCGAACAGCCATTGCACTCGCTGGTGATCGACTGTCTGGCCTATCAGATTCCCGATTCGATCCAGGTGCGAGTCGGGACGCTGCAAATTGGCGAGATGATTCACGTCCGCGATCTGGTCCTGCCCGAAGGGTGTCATCCTCACGCTCAACCCGATTCAATCGTGGTGCATGTGGTCAAGCTTCAGGTCAAGGAAGTGGAAACAGCCGTGCCGGGTGTGGCGGAACCGGAAGTGGTGGCCAAGAAGGCGACAGATGCCGACGCCAAGGATGACAAGAAAGACGACAAGAAGGACGACAAAAAGAAGAAGTGAGTTGGTTTCGGCGGACGCTTCTTTCGCCGCGGTGTACTGTCGAAGGAATCGATCACAATTTGCGGAGCCGTTGGCGGTTGGCCGCGCCGGAGGGATTTGGAGCCCCGGGGGGGGTGTGGCCCGTGGCGGGCTGACCGCGACGTCTTCGGAGTCTGCCGATGAAGATCGTCGTGGGGTTGGGAAATCCGGGCGACAAGTACGCCGGGACTCGGCACAACGTCGGTTTCGATGTTCTTGCAGAACTCGGCCGGCGCGGTGGAGCCGGCAAACCCCGGCTGCGGTTTGAAGCGCTGGTGACCGAGGTCGCGTGTGGTACAGAGAAGTTGCTGTTGGTGGCCCCTCAGACGTTCATGAATCTCAGTGGCCGCAGCGTTCAGCAGTTCGTTCGATTTTTCCAGGCTCCGTTGGCGGAGGTCCTGGTGGTGTGTGATGATTTGAACCTGAAGGTCGGTCAACTGCGGTTGCGAGCATCGGGTTCGGCGGGAGGTCAGAAGGGGCTGCAAAGCATTCTGACGTGTCTGGGTGGTGAAGCGGTTCCACGACTGCGTCTGGGAATCGGACGGCCCCCTGCGAACTTCGACGCGGCAGACTACGTGCTGAGCCGGTTTCGCAAGGATGAATTGGAGCAAATGGACAGTGCGATTGGTCGAGCCGCCTCGGCGGTCGAAGTCTGGGCCAGGGACGGCATCTCGGCGGCCATGAATCAGTTCAATGGAGAGATGGAAGGCGGAGCAGAGACCTCAACTGATTCCTGAGGGGACTGCCAAACGGCCGCCGAGTGATGTTCGTCCTTCGGGGATGAGCCCTCGATTCAGGCCGGTTGCAAATCGCCGCGAATGCGTTACAAAGTTGTCCCTTTCCAAGGGTGAATTCCAGCGGTCGTTGTCGTCGGGGCCGTCTGTTTGTTTCAAGAGTGAAAGAAGTGTTCCGGCCGGTTTGGCTCAGTAGCCAGGTGAGACCGTGCTCGGGCTGGTCGATGCCAGCGGCGGCAATTTTCGAAGGGGTTTCATTTTGTCAGAGTATACGTACGAGGGGATGTTCCTGCTGGACAGCAACCGGTTCGCGGCCGATGCCGAAGGAACGCAGCAAGCCGTTCGTGGCATCCTCGACCGCGTCGGTGCGAAGATTGTGGCGTCCCGGCCGTGGCAGGATGGCAAACTCTGCTATCCCATTCGCAAGCAGCGCAAAGGCCTGTACTACCTGACCTGCTTCACGATGGACGGTGAGCAGATGGCCGAGTTGAACCGGCTCTGCAAGCTGAACGATACCATTCTGCGCCAGTTGGTGATCCGTCACCCGAAGGTCATTTTCGACGCCATGGTCGATGCCCTGACGTCACACGATGGTGCGTTGCACAGTCCCGAACAACGACCCGATCCGCGCGATCCCCGTGCGGGCGGATACGGTGACAAAGATCGAATCCCCGAGGGACTCGAAGAAGAACGCTGATGCTGAGGGAGTGTTCTCACGGCGGATCGGACGGCAAGTGATTCGGCCGCTCCGCCGAGCAGGGGCTGTTTCATGTCGGCCTCGAAAGGAGCCATGTCATGGCAAGTTTCAACAAGGTCATTTTGATTGGCAATCTGACGCGCGATCCGCAGGTCAAATATACGACCGGCGGGACCGCTGTCACCGAGGTTGGACTGGCCGTCAATCGGCAGTGGTTCGACAAGCAGTCGAATTCGCGCAAGGAAGACACGACGTTTGTCGACGTGACTCTTTGGGGGCGTACTGCGGAGATCGCCGGCGAATATCTGGCCAAGGGGCGGTCGGTGTTGATCGAAGGCCGTCTGCAACTCGACTCGTGGGATGACCGTGAGACCGGTCAGAAACGAAGCAAGCTGCGTGTGGTCGGTGAAAACATGACGATGTTGGGTGGCAAGGGCGACGGAGGTGGTGCGGCAGGTCGCGCTCCTGCGCCTGCCGCCAGAGATCAGGGGGGGGGAGACCACGGTGGCTTTGCTCAGGAAGCCGACAGCTATTCCGGCCCCAGCTATGAAGACACTTCGAGCGGTCCCCCGAGCGGGCCGCCGAGCGACGAGGTTCCTTTCTGACGATTCGGTTTCCTGAAATGAACAGGCGGTCAGTTGGATGTCCGTGGGTGACTCCCTGACTTCGAGAAGACCAGACAACCAGTTTCGACCGCTCGCGGTCGGCAGGCATTCACGGGATTGAGCACGATGTCACAGAGTACGCATAGCGCTTCCGGACGGCCAAAAGTTAAACGCCAGGTGGAGCTGCTTCTGGCCGACGATGTGGAATCGCTCGGCAAGCGGGGCGACGTCGTTCGCGTCCGTCCCGGTTTCGCGCGGAATTACCTCCTGCCGAACGGCTTCGCCACCGTGGCCACGGAAGCCAACAAGCGTCGCGTTCAGAAGCATCAGGAGAACCTGGAGCAAATCGAAGTCGAGCGGCTCAAGCAGCTCAAGGGCCGGGCCGACGCGATTGGCAAGTACAGCGTGACGCTCGAAGCGAATGCCAACGAGGAAGGTCATCTGTACGGCTCGATCATGGGTCACGACATCAGCAAGGCGCTCAAGGCGGCCGGCTACATGGTCGAGCCCGATGAGGTCCGGCTGGAGGGGCCGCTCAAGGAACTCGGCATGTACACCGTCAAGATCCACCTGCATGCCGAGGCCCAGTCGGAGGTCAAGGTGTGGGTGGTGCCCGCCGCGAAGAAGTGATCTGCCGCGGTCTGGCGGATCCCTCGTTCACAACAGCGACGCGCCCTTCCCTGTGGCGCGTCGTTGCATTTCCACCCGTGAACTTGTTCGCCAGTAAACTCGTTCTTGAAGGAGGGCTCGACTGTCATGGCTGACTCGAAGTCCCGCTCCGATTTCTCCAGTGCGCACCTGCCTCCGCAGAACCTCGTCGCCGAGCGGAGCGTGCTCGGCAGCGTGATGCTCGAGAACCACGCCATCGACGAGATCGCGGACATCCTCCGTCCCGAGCACTTCTACAGCGACATCCACCAGTCGATCTTCGCCGGCATCCTGCGGCTGCACGAGAACAATCGACGATCCGACATCGTCACGCTGGCCGAGGAACTCGATGCGCGCGGGCAGTTGGAGGACATCGGCGGCCCGCCGTATCTGCTGGAGATCCTCGAAACCGTCCCGCACGCCGCGCACGCGAAGTACTACGCCGAGATCGTGCGCGACAAGTGGATTCAGCGCAGCCTGACCAACGTCTGCACCGAGATTCTGCGCGACTGTTATGACGGGTCCGACGACACCGCCGAAGTGCTGCAGCGGGCCGAACAGGGGATCTTCCAGATCCTCGAAAATCAGGAGGCCGGTGCCAAGCTGAGCATGGATGAGATCATGCACGCCACGCTCGACCGCATCAATGCGCGCGCCGGCAAGGACGGCTCGATCAGTGGGCTGCCGACCGGCTTCATCGAACTCGACAATCAGACGAACGGCTTTCAACCCTCGGAGTTCATCATCATCGCCGCCCGCCCCTCGATGGGGAAGACGGCCTTCGTCTGCAACGTGGCCGAATGGGTCGCCGGAGCCGGCCAGACGGCGACGCTGATCTTCAGTCTCGAACAATCGAAGCTCGAACTGGCCGAACGCTTTCTGTGCATCCGCGCCCGGCTCGACGGACACCGCCTGCGCAAGGGACAGCTCGAACCGGCCGAACGCCACGCGCTGCTGCAAGCCTCGTCAGAGTTGAGCAAGCTGCCGTTGTTCATCGACGATCAACCCGGACGCACCGTCGGTCAGATCAGCGCCATCTGCCGACGGCTCAAGCGGCGATGCAATCTGGGCCTCGTGATCATCGACTACCTGCAACTGATCGAGTCGGACGACAAGCGCGCCAACCGCGAACAGCAGATCGCCCAGATCACGCGGCGACTCAAGGGGATCGCCAAGGAGTGCGAGTTGCCGGTGATCGCCCTGTCGCAGCTCAACCGCGGCGTGGAACTGCGCGAGGACAAGCGACCGCGTCTGGCCGACCTGCGCGAAAGCGGGGCCATCGAGCAGGATGCCGACATCGTGATGTTCCTGCACCGCCCCGACGCCTACAACCCGGACGACCGCCCCGGCCTGGCCGAGATCGTCGTCGCCAAACACCGCTCCGGCCCGACGGGCATCGTCAACCTGCAATGGAAGAAAGAGTCGATGCGCTTCACCGACCACGACGGCGGCATCGATCCCTCCATCGCCGACAAGTTCTGAATCGAAGACGTCGGCGCCGAGATGCGAGAGTTGTTCGAGCCCGGTCTGCGATCGTCCCCCCTGCTCCGCCGGATGGACCACACGAACCGGGTGGCTGGCCGAGCCGCGATGATTCAGGGGGCTGTAGCTGGGTTAGCAAGAACTAAGCCCAAATAACCATGAGGGACAGAGTTATTGCGAACTCAGCTAAGAGGCCAT
>JANODP010000479.1:0-13635 GCA_031412755.1 Schlesneria sp.
CTGGTTCTTGGGCGTCAGCCCTCTCTTCGATTCAGAAAGAACCAGGGGGCTGACGCCGCCCCGCTCCGAAAATCAAAGAGGGCTGACGCCAAATCAAAGAGGGCTGACGCCAAATCAAAGAGGGCTGACGCTCGAAACTGCCGTCGCCAGTCGCAGTGTCCAGCATGAATCATCCCGCTGGAGCCGCGCGACACCGCTCAACGTCTGGCCTGTCAGCCGCACCTCGACAAGATCGTCGCCATTCGTCAGCCACTCGAACGTCCCGGCGTCCCACTGCGTCACCGTGCCCCGATCGCCACTCACCGGACCTTCGTAGTCGAGGTACATCAGTCGATGGTCGGCAATGGCCTCGGCGGGAATGTCGTCCGGCGTATCGGGGGCCTTCATCAGCCGCCACGTTCGGCACGACTCGCCCTGTTCCAGCAGGAAGTCCCAGTGGAGAAACGGATGATCGTGACGCAGGACCGCGAAGCGAGGGTTGGTGGATCGCGGCGATGAGGCGTTCTCTGTCATGCCGGTGATGTCTCGTGGAGGCGATGCCTCAGAGATGCGCGAGCGTGCAGCCAGCGGCGTTGACTCTGCTCATTTGAGTGGTGGAGGGGGCGGAGGCGGTTCTGGCGGCTCGACGTTGTGCGGTTCCACCTGCAAGGCCATCTCCTCGATCGACTGCTTCAACATCGTGGCGAACCAGTGGAAGTAGGCGTCGTCGAACGTTGTTCGCACCCGGAGGCCGTTTGCGGTCGGACGCAGTTCGACTCGAATGGTATTCGAGCCGTCGCGCAGGAGATCGCCGCGTTCGCGTTCCTGCTGTTGCCGGCGTTGTCGCTGTTCTTCAGCCGCGGCACGTTGGGCGAGTTGTTCGGCGGTGAGCGGCTTCTGTTCCCTGGCTCCATTCTTCGGCTTGGCGGCTGGAACGTCCCTGGCTGCCGCTTGAGTGACTTTGTTGTCATCGTCGGGCTTGTCGTCCGCAGAATCCTTGGCGGCCGGTGACGCTCCCAAACCGCGCAGCATCACTCGGACGGGGGCGTTGCTGCGATTGGGCGTGGTCGCGGCCGTCGGCTTCGCGAGGCTCGCTTCAATCGCCGACTTGAACCACGCGGGGCAGTCGCTATTGCCCGGGGAACCGAATGCCAGCCAGAGGCCGTTCGGAGTCGCTGCCAACCAGCATGAGCTTGGCTCCTCAGACAGGGGATGTCTCTGTAACTCGGTCACTCCACGTATGTTTCCTTCACCATCAACCTCGACCCGGCTACTTCTCTTTATGACGCGAGCCGGAATCAAGCCTTCAATCAACCCGAAATATGCCAGAACGGATGTGGGAAGTTGGTGAATCGGCCAGCCTTCTACGGTGTCCACCGCGATTTTCACGGCACCTGCCTGATCGGCATCGACGGGCAGTTTGGCCAGCGTTTCCAGCCCCGCCTGAACTTGCTCGGGGAACGTGGGATTGCCAGCGACACGCAACGCGAGAAGGCCCTCACCTCCGTTGGTGTAGGAGACGTGCAACTCAAACTGCCCCGCTTCGACCGTCTTGGCGAGCACGCGTGCGAACTCCCGCAACCACGTGTTCTCCTCCTGATACTCCTCACCGATGAGGCGCAGTGACTCAGCGACCGGCTTCCACAACTTGGGGCTGAGAGGCAGCGAGACGTTGGCTGCGAAGAGCGCATCGTCCGTCGAGAGGTTTCCGAACGGGCTGCTCTTCGTGGTCAGACCATTTGCCAACTTGGCGAGCTTTCCGTCCTTCGGCCCGATCAACTCCACGTCGACCAGGGTTTGATGCGTGTTGGAATCGACATGGCCGGTGATTCGGAATTCCTCGATCTGCGACAACAGCAGGTCGAGCGACTCGGTCATAAGTGGGCCGAACATCGTGCGGACCTTGAAGGCCGCCTCGGGCTCATCATCCTGCCGTTGCAGCGTGGCGGCGTGAGCCAGTTTGAATGCTTCGGCCATGTCTTCGCGCACCAGCTTCGGCAGGCCGCGCCGGTAGAGTGAGTAGGCGAAGCCGTTCTGGCCGAGCGACGATTTGGCGAGCTTCTCGAAGTCGGGATAGTTGCGGTCCCACTGCTTGACCTTCCCGTCATCGTTGACGAGCAGCAGGTAGCGACCGACGAACACGATTCTCGCATCTTCTTCTCCCTCGGCTTCAAACCACCCGGGTCGCCCCGCGACGGGAGTAAACTTCTGTTCCATGACTTCGGCGATCGTGGCCAGCAGTTGCTCGCGGTCTTTCGCGGGGAAACAGAAGGCGATCGTCGCGTTCTCCATGATTCCGCCCGCGAGAAATCCTAACGGATCGTCGAACAGATCGCCGAACGACGGCGTCTCGGGCGGCTTGGATACGCCATCACCGGTTTCGCCGTTGCCCGCCACTTCGACTTCGCCGCTGAACCATTTTGGATAGCTCATGATTCCGACGGGCCGCGTCGTGTCGAATCCCGGCGAGTTGAAGAGCTTTTTCAACTCGTCGTCGCCACCCAGATAGGAGACCAACAACGTCTCACCGGCGTCTGGCAGTCCGACCACGTCACCCAGCGAGGCGGCTCGCGCCACGACGCGGTCAAAGCTGGCCAGTGCCACGACCGCGAACGGATGGTCCTCGGCCCGCGCGGGGGCGAACAGTCCGAACACCAGCACGCAAATCCAACTCAGTCCACCCACAACGGTGCGGTGCGGTGAAGAGCATCTCATGACAGCATCCTTGCATGGCTCCAGCATCGAAATCAGACAACACGTCTGCGGAGCATATCGGCAACGGAAGGCGCCGTGAAGAGGTCTGGACGCCGGTCCCCGGTTTCAACACGGCGATGGTCCCGACACCGGTCGTTCAGGTTTTCAGATCGCCAGATCCCAACGAACCGCTCGCGACGCCTGCCGCGACCGCACGTTCGACTGGTCATGGACGCGAATCGTCGGATCGCGTCGAGGCGGTGCCGAACTCGCCCATTCGACAGGAGGGGAATCGGTGCCTGACGAAGTCTTGGCGCGTCGGACGCGGCTGGTCTTCACGTGCAGGCTCGACGATGAACGCAGGACGGAAAGCGTTCCGCCGAGTGGGGAGGCAGGTGAACATGCCGGTTCCGCTAGTAATCTCCCCCCACATTTTCGCCGCCGTTGCGGGTGATCAGGGCCTTGACCACGTTGGGATCGACGTTGTTGGAGATATAGCGGACAGTACCGTCCGCCATCAGGATATGGGCACCGCCCGTGTGGAAACTGGAGACGCCGTTCGGGTCGCCAATCCGCGTGACGGTTGCGGCGTCAATGTCCTGCGGTTTCATCCACGGGATGTTGAGTCGGCAGGCTTCGACGATCATCAGCGTATTGGAGGTTCCGTCGGTCACGTCTCTGATCCCGACACATTTCCCGGCCCCCATGATGGTGTTGTCGCCGGCGATCGCCGCGTAGCACGTGTTGGTGCTGCCGGGAACTCCATGCGACGGACAGGCGTACGTCCTGGGCATCGGGTTGAGCAACATGGAGTTCGACGGACTGTCCCACGCATCGTTGAACGAGTAGGCGTTGAAAACTCCTGGCTGGTCGACGTACGGGAGGATTGAAACGCGCCAACTCAATTTCGGCCGATCCTGAAGATCATTCAGGTAGGCCGCCGGAAATCGACCGAAGGTGTCGTGGTAGTTGTGCAGGGCGAGACCAATCTGTTTGAGATTGTTCTTGCACTGCGTGCGCCGCGCCGCCTCCCGAGCCTGCTGGACGGCCGGCAACAACAGCGCGAGCATGATCCCTCCACAGACGAACAACACGCCTCCGACGACGACCGCAATAATCAGCGCGTTTGAACCGCCCGAGCCGCCACCGCTTTTGCGCTTCCTGGAGCCGCTCTTGCGCTCCCCGCCCCCGCCCCCGCCCCCGCCGGAATCCAGACTCTCGCCACAAAAGGGGCACTCGCTGTCGTTGGAAGAGACTTTTTCAGCGCAGCTCGGACAACGGGCCATGATGGATTCCTCGAAGTGATTGCCTGATCGAATGGAGACCGACACGATTCGACCGGTAATCGGACCGGGTGTCAAACCAGGTGCGCCGCTCGGCGGCCTCGGTGGGTGATGTCGACGAGGCGACTCCGGAAAAACAAATCGAGCCGCCCCGAGCCCGGCAGGTCAGGGTGTCAATGTTTGTAAATCTTGTGCTGGGGACGGCCGGAGAGGATTTGTTCCTTGCCCCAGTTGGTGACGGCGCGGAAGGCGTCGCTGCGGATGAATTCCTGGAAGGCCGTTTCGTCAGACCATTCACTCGTGATCAGGTACGACGCATCGTCGCTGACATCCTTCCACAGCGTCGAACTCGTGTGGCCCGGGGCTGCCTTCAGGGCGTCGATGACGCCCGCAAACTTGTCTTCAAAGTCTTGCTGCTTTCCCGCGATGACGTGATAGTTCATGCCGACAGTAATCATTCAGAAATTTCCGTTGAGAGAGGGAGGGCTGCAAATTCACATGATCGGCCATCGAATTCCCGATCCCTTCGCCACTCAGGATCGACGCCGGCGGCAGTGTATCAGACAATGGGCGGCTCCGCCCGTTAGCATCGGCGCATCAAGTGGCCCCCCACCTCCGACGATCTGAAGCTCGCCCCAGCTGCGCCGGAAGGGAAAGGTTTGGCATGAGAAAGGCTGTCGAGATTTGCGGTGTTGTACTGCTCATCTTGGCGGGCATCTACACCCTGTGGATCGTCATGCGTGTGGATGCCGAGATTCACAGGGTCGAGAATGAATCGGAAAAACTCGAGTTCAAGTCCAAGTGGCGCCGCCGCTAGTGGACGGTCAGACCTGAAATGACGGGTACCCAAAAAGAGATGGTAGTGAGGTCGAACCACATCACTTCTTGATGACAACTCCCCCCCACTAATACGCTTTCTCTGCGGTTGAGCAATGCTGCCTTCAAGCATGGTCAAAAGGAAAGCCCCTGAAAACAGGGGCTTTCGTGAGCATCAGGAAAGCGAGTTCGGTCTTCGGAACCGAGGGGCTGTTTTTATTCCCCCTTCCACAAATGAGGGATCTTCTGGGGAAACGGTCAACTTGGAATGCACTTCTGTGGCCGCCGCCCGGGCAGCTCGCATGGCGGAAGTTGCGGCGGGATCACTTCGTGGAGACGACCGTCAGTTTGATGAGGGGCGTGCAGGGGCCGGGCATGCCGATGCGGATGTCGCTGCGCCAGGTTTGAGCGATCGTGATGCCGTAGGTGCCGGGATAGATTTCCGGCGGGACTTTAATCGGGACTTCAACCACGCCGGTCTTGCCGTCTTCGCTCGGCTTGATCGGCAGATTTTGAGGTGTCGTCAGGACGCAGGCGACTCCGGCCGTGGCGATGTTTACGACGATCGGCATCTCCTTCACGTCGCCCGCGCCGAGAACT
This sequence comes from Schlesneria sp., assembly GCA_031412755.1. GTDB lineage: Bacteria > Planctomycetota > Planctomycetia > Planctomycetales > Planctomycetaceae > Schlesneria. The sequence continues at coordinate 5,373 of JANODP010000479.1, forward strand.
TTGACCGGGATTGTCGCGTTGCCTCCCGCGGTGATCGTGATCTCGGGCGCGATCGCTTCCAGCCAGGGGCCCTGCGATTTCGCGACGGCGACTCGCGATTGTGGACTGACGCGGAAGAAGCCGGTGTCGCTGGTGTAGAAGAGCGAGAGGGGGAGCGAGGGGTGTTCGATGGCTGCCCGCTTCGGCTCGGCGGCGGCCTCGCCCTCCCGAGTTCGACCGACGATGCGGAACGGGAAGCATGTTCCCGGCGCGGCGTCGGCCGGAGCGGTGATCGTGACGAAGACCTTCAGTTGATACGTGTTGTACGGTCGCACTCCCTTGCCGCCGAGAGACGTGGCCGGGCTGGTGGACCATCCGGTGGGAAGGCCCTCGACCGAGACTTCGATGTCGTCGTCGCAATTGGCGAAGCGGTCGATGCGGACCAGCACGCAGGCCGTTGATCCCGGTCCCCAGACCGGTACGGCATCGGGAAAGTGCGACAGCCGGAAGTCGGGCCGAGCCTCCTCCACCGACAACCGATAGATCGCGCGCGGGCCGCTGGCGCCGGTTTGCTCGGTCACTTTGACGAAGAACTCACCCGCCGTCGGAGCCGTGAACATCAGTTTGCTGTCGGTGGTTTTAAAGTCGTGATAACTCTCGTAGTTGGGATCGAACGCCTCGTCATCGTTCTCGCCGAGCAGCTTGCCCTCGGCGTCGTAGACCTGGATCAGCGTGTCGATGGGTGAGCGGATGAAGCGGTGCGCAATGGTCTCGAACCAGATTTTCTGGTTCGCCACCAGTTTGACGCGATACCAGTCGGCATCGTTCGGCTGTTGGAAGTGAGCGTTGACGGTGATCGGCCATTTCAACTCGGCAGCGGCGGTTCGTTCGTCGTTCGGTTCGGTTTCGATAGTCTCGGGCAGGTCGCCCACAACGAGCGGCACATCGAGACCGGAGTGGTTTCCGTCCTGAAGCGTGATGTGGTGCAGAGGGTACGCGGGGTCAATGGCCTCGATTGTAGGATGGGCACTCTTGCCCGTCCCGTCTTGGTTTACAGCCGAAAGAGGACGGGCAAGAGTGCCCATCCTACAAATCGCGCCTGCGACATTGGCACCGAAGAGTTCGATTTGCGATTCGGTTCCCCGTTGACAGCCCGCGGGGAAGGCACCGGTGATGTACGGCACTTCGCCCAGCGTCAAGCGATAGACCGCCTCGGGGAAGCCGCCGTAGTTCAGAAGCTGCACGCGAACGAAGTAGTCTCCGTTGGCGGGGAGCGTATGTTCGATGAGCGGGTCGTAACCGATCGAGTCTTCGGCGGCAGCCAGCGTCCGGCCGTTGGCGTCGAGCAGTTCGAGGCTGAAGTCGGCGATGCCGAAGTTCTTGTACTGTCCATGCACGTCGATGGCATGCGCCGCGATGGCCGCGACCAGTTTGTGACCCGCCTTGCCGGAGAACTTGAAGACGTCGAGATCGGCTGCCGGATTGATGCGGCCGTTCATCACGAGCGGGATCGTGACCACCTCGGGTTTCACCGTGTCGTTGTTCGGCTCGACCTCAATCCGCTCGGGCAGACTGCCGACGACGAAGTAGGCGAAGTTGGTCAGACCGCTCCGTTCGTTGAGGACTCTCAACCAACGACGGCCCAACGGCGCGTCGGCCGCGATGTCGAGCGTCGCTTCGAGCGTGCGGCCGTCGACCGACTTGATCTCCTTCACCGTGATGCCGACCGGACCGTCGATCACGATGCTTTTGGGAGACGATAACCCCTGTTCGAGGCCCTTGAACTCGACCTTCACCGAGGTGCCGCGCTGACCGCCGTTGGGGAAGATCGTGTCCAGACGGCACTCTTCGTAGTGCGGGGCCATCGGCTGGGCGAGGGCGGAAAGTGAAAAGTGAAAAGTGAAAAGTACGAACTGAAAAGAGAAGAGCAGGAACCGCGCGATCGGCGTCTGCGGCAACTGCTCATTTTGCACTTCGTACTTTTCACTTTTCACTTTTCACTCGCCTCTCACGCAAACACTTCGTCGATCGGCCGGCCGCCGTTGTTGATTTGGATCGGGCGGCCGTCGTTGGAGATGTATTCCTGGGTGTCGTCGATCCCCATCATCTTGAAGATCGTGGCGGCGTAGTCGAGCGTCGAGTTTTCCCGGCCGACGACCCGCTCGCACTTGGAGTCGGTCGCGCCGACGATGCTCCCCATGCGAACGCCCGCGCCGCTGAAGCCGATGGCGTTGGTGAGATGCCAGTGATCGCGCCCCGCCGCGCCGTTGACGCGCGGCGTGCGGCCGAACTCACCCGCGCAGAGGACGACGGTGTTGCTCAGCATCCCGCGTTCGGACAGATCGGTCAGGAGGGCCGACCATGCCTTGTCGAGCGTTGGCAGCAGCGGGTCCTTCAACCGGATGAAGTTCTTGTCGTGCGTGTCATAGCCGCCGAAATCGACCGCGACGAAGCGGACTCCCGACTCGACCAGCCGCCGCGCGAGGAGCGTGGCTTGACCTTCGCGCGTCCGGCCATAACGGTCCCGCAGCGTGTCCGGCTCGGCACTCAGATCGAACGCCTGCTTGGCGACGGGTGACGTGATGAGGTCATACGCCTGACGATAGAACTCGCCACGGTCGGCCACCGCGCCGGGTGACTTGTCGATCTTGCGCTGCCAGTTGTCGAGCCGGTCGAGGATGCGGCGGCGGCGCTCGGTTCGCTCGGCCCCCACCTGCGACGGGATCGACACATCATCGACCGAGAAGTCCTTGTCCTGCGGGTTCCGCTTGACCATCAGTGGGTTATAGGCCGAACCGAGATAGCCGCCACCCGAATAGCCCATCGGATTCGGGGCGCACTGCACATAGGGGGGCAGGCCGTTCTTCCAACCCAACTCCTTCGACACGACCGATCCGAAGCAGGGATAGACCGTCGAGCCGACGGGGGCTCCGTTCACGTCGGGCACCTGCGGATAACCGGTCAGCATCCAGTGCGTCGCTTCGGAATGCTGCGTCCCGCCGTGAACGATCGTCCGCACCTGACAGACCTTGTCCATCTGACGGCTCATCAGCGGCAGATGCTCGCAGACGGAGAGGCCGGGGAGATTGGACGCGATCGGTTTGAACTCGCCCCGGTACTCGACGGGAGCGTCGGGCTTCATGTCGAGTGTGTCGATGTTGCTCAGCCCGCCGCTGGTCCAGAGCAGAATGAAGTTCGTGTCCTTGCGGGCGACGGCCGGTTGAGCCTGCTCGGCCTGAAGCAGCTTCGGCAGCGACATGCCGAACAGGCCGAGGCTGCCGACCTGCAACCACGCTCGGCGAGAAAGGCCCTCGCAATTCCGGGAGGGTTGTGTGAGTTGGAACATGGTTTGGTCCTGTGGTGGGGTTGATCGCATTTCGGGTTGTTCGCATTTCAAGGGACGTCAGGGACCGAAACGACGAAAGGGATGGATGAACGGCAAAACGGTTGTCGGTCCGATTCGCTCCTTCGGTCCTTGATGTCCTTTCAGTCCCTTCAAATGCCACCGGGCAGCAATCGTTCAGTCGTCCGCTAATGGTTGAACACAAACTCCGAACAGTTGAGCAGCGCCCACAGCACATCCTGCCAGGCTTCGTCGCGCGAGCCTCCGCCGGTGAGGGCTTCGCGTACGGCTTGGCGTTCTTGATCGGTGGGACGTCTGGTGAGCGCCGTCAGGTACAGCTCTTCGATGATTTCGTCATCCGGGCGGTTGGCCTTGAGTCTCTCCGACAAGCGGCCGGTCGGCGCGACGATCTTCTCGTGTAGGGCCGTGCTGTTGGCGAGGTGCAGGGCTTGAGAGAGATCCGGTGTCGAGCCGCGCGAGCAGTCGCACGGGCTGTTCCGCTGCGGCTTTCCAAACGTGGTGAGGAAGAGCGACGTGATTGTCGGGTCGGGGAGGGCGATCGCCCGCGTGCCGACGGGCTGGCCGTCGAACTTCTCGGTGGTGCCGGTGACCTGGTTGATCGCGTCGAGCAACACTTCGGCCGACAGGCGGCGGGGGACTCGATGCGTGAAGAGCTGCCCGTCGGCGTCTCGCTGCGGATGAAGCTCGGGGGCGAGTTGGTAGACGCGCGAGTTACAGATCGTGCGGAGGATTTGCTTCGAGTCGAAGTGATGTTCGACGAAGTTTTTGGATAACGCCTCAAGCAGGCCCGGCAACGAAGCGGGGTTTGTGGCCCGCATGTCATCGACCGGTTCGACCAGACCGGGGCCGAACAACGCGGCCCAATAACGGTTGGCGAAGTTGCGGGCGAAGTACGGGTTGTCGGGGCGGGTCATCCAATCGGCGAGTCGCTGGCGCGGGTCGATCGCGTTGTCGGAGGGAGACGAAGCAGAAGCACCAGGGGACTCACGTCCCCCGCTCAGAAGGAGGGAGACTTCACCGAAGACGCGCGGGGCGACGACCATCTGGGGCTTGCGGTTGGGGTTCTCCTTGGTTGACGGACGGATGCTTTTGGGGCCGCCGAACTTGGCTCCCTGCGCCCCGCTGTCTTTCGTCTCCAGCTTCGAGAAGAACGCGGCCAGGCCGTAATAGTCCTCCTGAGTCCAGACTTCGTTCGGGTGGTGATGGCATTTGGTGCATTGCAGCCTCACGCCGAGAAAGACCTGCGAGGTGGTCTCGGCCAGGTCTTCGACCTTCTCGTCGATGAAGAAGTAGGCGACGGGGCCGTTCGTGAAGAGGTTGCCCTGCGCGGTGAGCAGTTCGCGCGTCATGACATCCAACGGCTTGTTGTCTCGCACCGACTGCCTGATCCAGCCGTTGAAGCTCGCCAAACCCTTGTCGCCCAGATAGCGGCGGTGAGCCCGCAGCAGGTCGCCCCAGCGCAGCGACCAGTAATCGACGTACTCGGGCCGCATCAACAACTCGTCCACGACGCGCGACCGCTTGTGGGGCGTGACATCCTCCAAAAACTTCCGCGCCTCATCGGCCGTGGGGAGCGTGCCGATCAGGTCGAGAAAGACCCGCCGCAGAAACGTAGCGTCGTCGGCCAGGGGAGCCGGTTGGACGCCGAGCCTGCGCCATTCGGCGGCGGCGATCTCATCGAGCAGGTTTTGATTCGGGAAGTCGAAGGGGAACGCGGGACCGAACGGGATCGAGACGCTGACCGAGGCGACCTGTCCGAGATATTTCACGGCCACCGCGGTCTTGCCCGGTCGCTGCGCGGTCACGAGGCCGGCGCGCGAGACCTCGGCAATCGTCTTGTCGCGCACGTCGTAGATGGCCCACGGAGTCACGTCGCGCGACGAGCCATCGGCGAACGTGGCGGTGACTTTGAGCGGAGTTCCCTCGCGACGGGTCGGCTCGGCGGAAGCCTCGCCCTCCCGTGAAAACGGGATGAGCAACTCGGGCGGCTCGACGGTGAGCTTCAACCCGGCCAGATCGTCTTCACGCGGACCGGGCATCCCGGCGGCAAACCACTCGCGCAGGATCGCGGCCGCTTCCGAGTCGGCCATGATGCGACGACCGCCGCCATGAGGCATCGCTCCCGTCGGCTTAAGCAGCAGCAAACTCCGTTCGGGAGCGGTCGCGTTGACTCGTCGCCCACGAGACGCCTTCGTCAGCACGTCGTGATCGAACGCGGCGTCGAATCCCAGCAGAGACAACTGCAATCCGCCTCGACCTTGAAACGACCCGTGACAAACACCCGAGTTGCATCCCGCCTTGGTCAACGCCGGAACGACGTCGCGCGTGAACCGAATTGGCTGAGATCGCGGGGCATCTCCAGTCGTCAACCGCTGCTGCGTGGGATCGGCCGCGCCCAGAAAACGTTCTGTCGCGAGGAAGACCATCATTCCAAATACCATCGCCAAACGCGGCCGAGGCGATTTCTCGATGTGTTGTTCGAAGACAGGCAATGCAACCATGAATGGCACCAAGTTGGGTAACGTCGAACCACAATCGGCCGCTCAATCGTCAGTCTTTGGTTTCTTGTCGTCCACGGGAATAGCATCCCAAACACGCTTTAGTGGTCCAGCCAAGAGAACGGCAAAGCCGATCACGGCAAGCAATCCGCCGAGGAAATATCCTACGACTGCATGGAGGGTCGTTGACGGCATAACCGTGCTATGAGCAATGATCGCCGCTCCAACAAGGACGGAGCTCGCAAGAATCAGGATTGCGCCGACGATGCCCGCCATAAATCACCTCCTCTGGGACAACAAGACTCTAACTCACCTGCCACCCTGTGTCATTGGCCAGTCCCGATGCGAACCCCTGCGATTGAAGCAGGGCCTTGATCGCGATCCACCACCAGCCACACGCGATGCCGTAACCGATGACCGCCAAATGCACGGCCACGGTGAGCCAGAAGACAACTCGGAAGGAGACCTTCAGCGTCTTGTGCCGGAACAGCCGGCTGCCGAGATACGCGCCGGGCCAGCCTCCCGCCAACGCGAACAGATGCAACGTCCGCTCTGGGATGCGGGGCTTCGCCTTGATCGCCCGCCGCTTGTCGATGCCATACAACACGAACACGACGGCACTGCACGCCACCGTCAGCAGCAGATAGATCGCGAACAGGGCCGACAGTTGAGTCTTCTCGCGAAACGCCTGCGTCAACAGCAAGGCCGCCCCGATCAGCCAGACGATCGAGCCGAAGGTGAACCAGCGTCGAGCCCGCGTCAGCGGATTCAACCATTCCAGCCAGGTGCGTTGACGGGCCACAACAGTCTCCAGTTCAGATTCGGCGGATGAACACTTTTGCCGGTCACGTTGAAATCTGGCAGAGGAACGTCCGGAACGCTCATCCTACATGGCCGGTTCACGAACCATATGTGCTGACCCTTGTCTGGCGTGTTCGGTTGAGTCGGTTGTGGCAGTGGAGGGCGTCCAGCAGGAACTCGGCCACGGCGGCGTGGAAACCGTCCGCGTGGGAGCCGGTTGCCAGATCGGGCTCGAGCATTTTGGCAATCTGCTCGACCTGCGAACGGAAGCCGCGAATGGTGTCGATCTGTTGGAACATCTCCCTTGTCGAGACGTCGTCTCCCAAGTCGAGCGTCTTGCCTCCTTCAAAGTGTTCGACCACGTTGCGGAACTGTTTGGGATTCAGTTCGTGCAGATCGAAGACCGTCTTGACGGCCTCGTCGATGAGGCGGCCGATCAGACGGTCTTCTTCGCCCGGCTCGTCGCTCATGGTCAGTTCGAGCTTGCCGCGCGAGCTGGCGGACAGGTGCAGCAGGTCGGCGGGACGGGCGACCGCGAGCGACTCACCCGCCACGACCGCGCGGCGCTCGGCGGAGGAGACGAGGTTCTCGTAGTTGGCGATCGACATGCGGACGCTCACGCCGGACGACTGATTGACGTGCGGGCTGGTTCGCGCGAGTCGGGCGGTCTCCTCCACGATCTCCTGCAGGAACCGGGGGACGACGACCGGCACGCCGTCGTCGCGATCGGTCCACGAATTCTCGGTGGTGATCCGCATGCCGAGTTCGCGCGTCGGCGGGTAGTGCGTGCGAATCACCGAGCCGATGCGGTCCTTGAGCGGCGTCACGATCCGGCCGCGATTCGTGTAGTCCTCGGGGTTCGCGCTGAAGACCATGCAGACGTCGAGGTTCAGCCGGATCGGAAAGCCGCGAATCTGCACGTCCCGCTCTTCGAGCACGTTGAACAGCCCGACCTGAATCTTGGGACTGAGGTCCGGCAGTTCGTTCATGCAGAAGATGCCGCGATGACTGCGCGGGATCAGGCCGAAGTGCAGCACGTCTTCGCTCGACAGGTGCCGTCCCTCCGCGTGCTTGACCAGATCGACCTCGCCAATCAGGTCGGCGATGGTGACGTCGGGTGTGGCCAGCTTCTCGTGATAGCGTTCGTCGCGGCCGATCCAGGCAATGGGAGTCTCGTCCCCGCGCACGGCGATCACGTCGCGGGCGAACTTCGACAGCGGGGCGAGCGGATCGTCGTGAATCTCGGACCCGGCGACGATCGGCAGCGCCTCGTCCAACAGCGAGGTCAGCATTCGCAGCATTCGCGTCTTCCCTTGACCGCGCAGTCCGAGAAACAGCAGGTCGTGCTGAGACAGGATGGCGTGCTGCACCTGCGGGATGACGGTCTCGTCATAGCCGAGGATGCCGGGAAACAGCGGCTCGCCGCGACGGAGCTTCGTCAGCAGGTTGCGGCGCAGCTCGCGCTTCACGCCGACGGAGCGATAACCGGATTCGCGCAGTTCGCGCAGAGTACGAGGACGGTCGGACATGAATGACAATTCCCAAACAGTGGTTTGCCGCCGCAGAGCCATTGCGACGGAGTGGTCTTCCCATTCGTCGTGTCCTTCAAATAATAGAAACC
>JANODP010000480.1:0-8980 GCA_031412755.1 Schlesneria sp.
GGGCTCTTCGGAGCGGGGGACGTGAGTCCCCTGAATCAGGCCGGTATTGCGAACCAGGCGAATTCAGGGGACTCACGTCCCCCGCTCCGAAGAGCCGGTTTTCAAACTGCTATTTCGCAACATTTCATCTCTCTGGATGGACGAAGCCAAATGAACACACAGATCACACGACGCGACATGTTGAAGACGGCGGCCGGCACGATTGCCGCCGGGGCGGTGGCCACTTCGAGCACGATGACGCTGGCCGCCAACCCGCGCGTCGAGCCGGACTACAAGGTTCGTCACGGTCGCATCCGGCAGTCGGTGATGGGCTGGTGCTTCAATCCGCTGCCGGCTCCCGAGTTGGCCAGGCACTGCCGCGACATCGGCCTGGTGGCGATCGAGGGGATCGGGGCCGAGCACTACCCCGCCGTGCGCAAGCTCGGGCTGAAGATTTCGCTGGTGAGCAGCCACGGGTTCGCCAAAGGGCCGTTCACTCGCGAGAACCACGAATTCTGCGTGACCAAGCTGAAGTCCAGCATCGATCTGGCGGTCGAGAACGAGTGCGAGAACGTCATCACCTTCACCGGCATGCGCGAGAAGGGGATCACGGACGAGCAGGGGACCAAGAACTGCATCGACTGCTGGAAGCAGGTCATCGCGTACGCCGAGGAGAAGAAGGTGAACCTGTGCCTCGAACATTTGAACTCGCGCGACGGCAGCCATCCGATGAAGGGACATCCCGGCTACTTCGGTGACGACGTCGACTTCTGCGTCGAGTTGATCCGGAAAGTCGATTCGCCGCGCATGAAGCTGCTGTTCGACATCTACCACGTGCAGATCATGAACGGCGACGTGATCCGCCGCCTGCGCCAGTACCACGACGTGATCGCCCACTACCACACCGCCGGCAATCCGGGCCGGGGCGAACTCGATGAGAAACAGGAGATCAACTACCCCGCCATCATGCAGGCGATTCTCGACACGGGCTACAAGGGCTTCGTCGCGCAGGAGTTCATCCCGACCTGGCCCGACAAAATCGAAGCCCTGCGCCACGCGGCCAAGGTTTGTGACGTATAGTGTAGATCACATCGGCGCGGCGCCGGTGTCTACCGGCTAGTTAGACGTCACGAAGGGACACCGTGAGAACCAACTATGTCTTGATTGATTTTGAAAGCGTTCAACCCCAGTCGCTGACTACGCTGGCCCAAGACCACTTCAAAGTGCTCGTGTTCGTGGGCGCGAATCAGAACAAACTGCCGTTTGACGTTGCTGCGTCCTTGCAGGAGCTTGGCTCGCGCGCGGAATACATCAGGATCTCAGGTAATGGTTCGAATGCTCTCGATTTCCACATCGCCTACTACATCGGAAGACTCGCGGCCGAAGAGTCGTCTGCGTACTTTCACATCGTCTCCAAGGACACCGGCTTTGATCCGCTGATTCAGCACCTGAGGTCGAAGAAGATACTCGCTGGCCGGGTCGCGGCCATTGCCGATATCCCGGTTGTAAAAGTGTCAACTGCGAAATCGCCGGTAGAACGAAGCGCGGTAATTCTCGGCAGGTTGCAGCAACTCAAGACATCAAAGCCGCGGACCATCAAGGCGCTCAGCAGTACGATTGCTTCGCTGTTCCAGAATCAGCTCCCAGAAGATGACGTCGAGGCCCTTGTTCAAAGATTGTTCCACGACGGTTATCTTAAAATTGCTGGAGCGAACGTCACCTATGCGCTACCAGGTGGCACCTGACAATCGCATGCAGCCGACGTCACCAGACGTTCATCAAGTATGCGTGTGCAAAGTTCCGGTTATCTGGCGTTCCACAGATTCGCTGCTCACTCACGATGTCAGTCGTTTGCGGGTGTTCGGCTTCAGGCGGCGATGAATCTGGGGCATCAGGCCGTAGGCCAGCGCGAGAACCTTCAGCGGATGGAGCGTGGGCGTCGGCGAACGTTGCTCCATTTGCATCCGGCAACTGCTGCACTCGGTCAGGCCGAGTTGATGGTCGGCGGACCGCATGCGTTCGATCAACTCGCGGCCCATCTCCAGCGAATCGGCGAAGTTTTCGCGCGTCAGGCCGAACGGACCGGCCATCCCCGAACAACCGGCATCGGCGCGCCGTGTCTCGAATCGCGGGATCAAACCGCACAGATCGGCCAGCGGGGTCGAACTGCCCAGCGCCTTCAGGTGGCACGGCGTGTGATAGGTCGCGGTGAGCGGCAGTTCGGTGAAGTCGGTGCGCAGTCCCCCCGCGCGCTGCAGCCCGGCGAAATACGCTCCCGCTTCGATGACGCGGTCGGCCACGAGTTGCGTGTCGGGATGATCGAGCAGTCGCGGATATTCGTGCTTGAGACAGACGGCGGCGGTCGGCTCGGTGCAGACGATGGGACAGCCTTCCCGCGCAAAGTCGGCCAGCACGCGCACGTTCTGCTCGGCGAGCGACCGGGCGGCGTCGAGGTCTCCCATCGAGATCAACGCCATGCCCGACGGCTTTTGTTGGGGAGGCACATGCAGCGTCTGGCCGTTGTGCAGCAGAATCCGCGCGAAGGCGAAGCCCAGTTCCGGGTCGTGATAATTGGCGAAGTGATCGACGAAGTAGACGACGGGCTGTCCTTCCCGAATCGTCACCGGCGGCGCGGTCCATTCGCGCGGGATGCTTCTCAAAAATGAACGCCGCGCGAACGGAGGGAGCCGCCGTTCGCGGGCCACGCCCACGACTCGTTCCAACAGCCAGCGCGAGCCGCTGCCGCCGAGCAACGGATTGACGAGCCACGACAGCCGGCAAAGCCACTCGCCCCACAGGTGGACTCGCGACAGGAACCAGTCCGGCGTGGCCGGGCCGTGCGTGGCGAGGTGCTGGGCCTTGGCCTCGATCATCAGGTGCGGCACATCGACGTGGTTGACGCATTCGAGCTGGCACTGCTTGCAGTTGAAGCACTTCTTCGCCAGTTGGCCCATGTCGGGCGAGGCCAGTTCGTGAGCCGGGATGCGGCCGTCGACGATCGCCCGCACCGCGTTGGCCTTCGCGCGCGGCGTGCGATCCTCGGACGAGTCGGCCCGAAAGAACGGGCACATGCGCAGCAACGGCTCCTGTGTCCGGCAGGCACCGCAGCCGTGGCAGGCCGTCGCGGCCGAGGCGAACTCGGCCGCGGACCAGTTCAGTTGCAGGTCGAACAGCTCGGGCTTCACCTCGACGGCGGGACGCAGATGCCGCACCGTCAGGTGTGGGTCGTCGGACAGCACCTTGCCGGGATTGAGCAGGTTGTACGGATCGAAGACGTGCTTGATCTGCTGGAAGACGCGATACAGTTCGCCGTACTGCGACCGCAGGAACGCGGTGCGAGACAGGCCGAGACCGTGCTCGCCGCTGATCGATCCGCCGACGGAGAGGGCGGCGTGATAGAGGTCTCGCGCCAGGGCTTCGAGCCGCGGACCATCGTGCGGCGTCGGCACGGGCAGGAACGGACGAATGTGAAGCTGACCGGCGGACGCATGCGAATAGAGCGACGCCGTCACCTCGTGCCGTTGCAGCACGCGCCGCATCCGCACCACGAACTCTTCCAGCGCGGCGGGTGGGACGGAGATGTCCTCGACGAACGGCAACGGACTGCTGCTCGGACCGCGCACGCCGTTGAGCAGCGGCACCACGCGATGCGGCAGCGACCACAGGAACACCAATTCTTCGTCCGTCCGTGCCACGAAAGCCGTCGCGCCCGAATCGGCCAGTTCGCCGAGCCTCTTCGCCAGCGTGGTCAATTTGCCCGCAACCTCGTTCTCGCTGAAGCCGACGTGTTCGACGAGCAGTGCCGCTTCGGCATCGGCCCGCAGCAGCCGCTCGAAGCGCGAATCGGTTTCGCGGGCGAGCGTCAGCAGACGACGGTCCAGCAGATCGCACGCGCTCGGCCGGTCCTCGGCGATCTGCGCGACCGCCCGCACGGCCCCTTCGAGCGATCCAAACGAGATCAGCATCGCCCCGCGATGAGCCGACAGCGGCGTGGTCTTCAGCACCGCCGACGCAAACATCGCCAGCGTCCCCTCCGACCCGACGAGCAACCGCGGCAGATGCAGATGCGTCGTCGTGAGGACACCCCGCAGGAAGTACCCCGCGCGGTTGCGGGGCAGACTGGCGGGCTGCCGCGCCTCGATCAACTCGGCATGGTGAGACAGCAGCAGCGCCAGCTGGCTCACCACGTCCCGCTTCGCGGCGAGACCGTTCGTCAGCGAACCCTCCGGCAGCAACTTGAACGGATCGAGCGATTCGACCTCGGCAGTGAAGCCCTGTCCGTTGGACAGGATGGCGTCGAGCGAGACGACGTGGTCGCGCGTTGACCCGACGCGCGGCGAGTGCGACCCGGCCGCGTCGAGTGCGAGCATGCTGCCGATCGTCGTGGTCGCGGTGTTCGAGGGATCCGGCGCGAAGCAGCGTCCCGTTTGAGCCAGCAAGCGGTTGAGCCGACTGTGAACGACTCCCGGCTGCACGCGCACGGTCTGCTCGCTCACCTCTTCAATCGCATGCATGTGCCGCGAGAAATCGACGATGATCCCGGCGCCGAGCGATTCGCCGCCGACACTCGATCCCGCCCCGCGCGGCACCAGCGGCAGACGCTCTTCGGCCGCGTACTTGACCAGCGTCAGCAAGTCCTCACGGTCGCGCGGACAGGCCACGGCCAGAGGTGTGATCTGATGCAGGCTGCCGTCAGAGGCGTACAGCGCCGTCGAGACTGCACTGCACCGAAGCTCACCTCGGAACAATCCAGCCATGTCTTCGACGAGTCTCGCCTGACGAGTGTCCATGAGGGTCGTGTTGCCGCCGGTGATGACGATGTTGCCGGAACTGTGATGTGAGTCTGATCGCAATCGCGGGAGGACAAGGGGACAAGGAGAGGGGGAGATGGGGGGAAAGAATCGAGAACGAGAGAAACCGTCACTGGCGGATCATCTCTTCTCCCCTTGTCCCCCGTTCCCCTTGTCCCCCGTTCCCTTGCCCCCTTGTCCTCCACCAGCCTGCTTCAGCCGAATGGCTTCCTGACGATACCGTTCGTTGACTTCCAGGTCGAACGCCGCGACCTGTTCCAGCCGGGGAACCCGCCGATACCGCGCGTGGCAGCGGTAACAGACCAGACAATCGCGCATGACGGCATACATCACCATGTCTGCCAGCGCGAAGGCCATCAGCGTGCCGAGCGACCATTCGGGTTGCATCTGCATCATGAACCAGGTGCTGATGGCGATCCCGATGGCGACGATCGTCACGCCGAGCTTCGGCGAAAAATCCTTCTGCCGCCAAAGGTCACCGCAGCCGCAGACCAGACAGCGCGTCGGTGTCTCATCGCGAACGTCTCCGTCCACGACCGGCTTCGTCCAGCCGCAGTCGGTACACATCACGCCGCGACTCGCCGAGGTTGCTTCCCCGCGAGCAGGCTTCAGGCACTTGGGACAATCGAAGGAAATCAGCATGGGTTGAGGATCAAGGGTTGAGAGTCGAGTCAAAAACATTTGGGGGTCGGGTTAAACGGTTGTTAGGTCACTTCCCAGTGTTAGGCCAAGATCGCTCTGTTCGTGCCATGTCAATGAGCCTTGCAGCGCGATGAGTTGCAATTCGACTCGCACAAGGGAAATGGCCAACAACAGTGCTTGCACTGAGTCCACGCCACCGACAGAACGCTCAGTATCACCCTGTGGACCCGCAATGCGCAAGGGGCAGTACCAATCACCGTACGGAGCGCCAGGCATTAGAGCTGGTCGCCCAACTGACGCGACGACCGAAACGTGGCCTTCGGGTCCCGTAAACTCATACTCACGATGGGCAATAATCTCAGTCATCGGGTATTTGAGCATTGAGATCCCTTATGAGATGCTATTCGAATAGTGACAGGCCGGTGCCTCCCGACAAGCCTCATCACAGCGGCACATGCAACTCCGAATACAGCAGCGCTGCCGACATTTCTCCGATGAACGTCAGGATCACTCCGGCGAAGAGGACACCCGTGGCGGCTTGAGTGTTGCGGTACCTCAGAATACGCAGGGCCATGATCGAGATGACCAACGGACCGAGGATGCCCGCCAGCCAGCGCATGGCAAACCACGTCCAGTGAGTGCCGTCGTGCAGGCTCTGTCCGCCGAGGATGCACCCGACGACAGAGACCACCAACCGCAAAACGACCGCCACACCGAACAACAGACTGAGTCGTTTGAGCGGATCAATCGACATCGTCGGTGCCGTCAAGTACCAGTGACCGAGCAGCATCCCGGTGACCGCTCCCCCGAGAACTCCCGCTGTCGCGAGGTTCGACAGGAACAGGAAGGCTCCTGATGGAGATGCCAGCCAGACGATGCCGCCTCGTGACAGGATCAGGCTCGCGACCGACGCGGCCAGAATCGCGAAGACGCAGACGGTTCCCGCCGGTCGCCGATCGAGCGTCCACAGAACCGAGCCGACATACGCCACGAACGCGATCAGGCCGGTGGCGATTCGCGCGGCGAGCAGCCACTGATCTGCCAGCGGCTCGCCCGACATGTCGACCAACCGACCGAGCGTCAGCAGCGCGAGGACACTCAGGCCCAGCACGATCAGCATCTGGATGCGGAAGAATCCGGCCGTGACCTGAGCGCGCGGCATCAAGCCCCACATCAGGCTCATCCCACACACCAACAACAACGCAAACTGAGCAATCATGGCGGGATGGTATTCGCCCCGGCGGGGTTTTTGAATGCAGTCAGTCCGATACCTTCGGCTTGTCTGCCCCGCCAGCGGCACGTAGCATCATGTCCATGTCGCCAACCTTGGATGCCCTGATCGAGCCACTGATCCACTCGCCCCGCCTGCCGGAGATTGCCGAGGCGCTGCAGATTCGCCTGCGCGACGAGACCGCTCGCCGTCGCCGCTTCTACTCCGAGATGACGGACGCCGAAAAAGTCGAATTCATCGACGGCAAGGTCGTGATGCACTCGCCAGCCCGCAATATGCACCTGATCGTCCAGCAGAACATCCACCAATTGTTGTTGAACCACGCCCTCATTCACAATTTGGGAACTGTTCGCGGCGAGAAGTGCCTGTGCGTATTTCCCCGCAACGATTATGAGCCGGATGTCGTGTTCTTTGGCCAGGCCAAAGCGGCATCCTTCACGCCGCACACGATGAAGTTTCCGGTGCCCGACTTGGCGGTGGAGGTTCTCTCCGACAGCACCGAACACCGCGATCGCGGTGTGAAGTTCGACGACTACGCGGCACACGGCGTCGCCGAATACTGGATCGTCGATCCGGAGGCGGGTGTCGTCGAGCAGTACCTCGTTTGCGAGGGGCGGTTTGAACTCAAGCTCAAGTCCGATTCGGGCGAGTTGACCAGCCCGACACTCGGTGGCCTGACACTGCCGTTGAAAGCCTGCTTCGATCCACTGGAAAATCTCGCGGCCCTGCAGACGATTGTGAAGAGCCGCCCGTTCGGTTGACGATTCGCAAGTACTCCCCGTCGTGTCTGGCGGGCCGCTTCAAGCATCAGGGAGTCCTGTCCATGCTTCACCGCCGCGATGCCATGATTCGATTGGGACGACTCGGGTTGGGAGCCGTCACGCTGCCGGGGCTGCTTCGAGCGGAGCAGGCTCGCGCAGCGGGAGATGTTTCGCGTGCCGGGTCTCTGCCGCGCACGGGGAAGGCGAAGGCCTGCATCCTGATCTACCTGTGGGGCGGTCCGCCTCAACAGGACATGTGGGACATGAAGCCGCTGTCGGCCGAGGGGATTCGCAGCCAGTTCAACTCGATCTCCACCGTCGTCCCCGGCATTGATGTCTGCGAGCACATGCCGCTGTTCGCGAAACACACCGACAAGACGGCCATCATTCGTTCGTTGACTCACGACAGCAACAACCACGAACCGAGCGTCTATCGCACGCTGACCGGCCGGATCAACAACACGCTGGCCGTGCCGCGGAACCAGCGGAATCGAAACGACTTTCCGAACGTCGGCTCGGTCGTGTCGTACTTCTCGCCGATGGGGGCGATGCCGGCCGCCGTGACGATTCCTCGACCGATCGGGCACGACGGCGCGACGTACACCGGGACGTATGCCGGGTTCCTCGGAGGCCGTTACGACCCGATGGAGGTCGCCGCCGCCGAGGAAACGAAAGAGACGCCCACGCATTCGATTACCCTGCCCGCCGACATGGCCGAGTCGCGGCTGCTGGCGCGGCGCGGATTGCTGAGCGTCGTCGAAGAGGCCGATCGCCGCTATCAGTCGGTCGGTGCGGCACGCGGCCTCGACAGTTACCGCGAGCAGGCGTTCGGCATGTTGTCGTCACCGGTCGCCAAGCGGGCGTTCAATCTGGAACTGGAAGACCCGCGCACGCGAGACCGTTACGGCCGCAACGAGTACGGCGAGAGTATTTTGCTGGCGCGGCGCTTGATCGAGTCGGGCGTGCGGCTGGTCACGATCAGTTGGATGCGCATTCAACCGGGCGGCAACGTGGCGAACGTCTGGGACAATCACGGTCCGTTCGAGGGACTGACCGGCACCAACATGCTGAAGGCGTACTACTGCCTGCCGTCGCTCGATCAGGGTTTCTCCGCGCTGATGGACGACATGCAGGGGCGAGGGTTGCTCGATGAGACGCTCGTCGCAATGTGGGGCGAATTCGGACGAACCCCGAAACTCAATCCGGCTCAGGGCCGCGACCACTGGGGCGCGTGTCAGTCGGCGGTCTTCGCGGGCGGAGGCATTCGCGGTGGCCAGATCTACGGATCGAGCGACCGCGACGCGGCCTATCCCGCCTCGAACCCGGTCTCGCCCGAAGACATGCTGGCGACGGTCTATCACTCGCTCGGCGTCTCCCCAGAAGCGCAGTTCCACGATCCTCTCGGTCGCCCGCATCACGTCGTGGACGGACGCCCGCTGACCGAGCTGTTTGGTTGAGGCGACAACTCGTTATCGAATAGTTTCTGAGCGGGGCGGCGTCAGCCCCCTGGTTCTTCGTTCATACAGAAAACGGGCTGACGCCCCAGAACCAGGGGG
>JANODP010000481.1:0-7977 GCA_031412755.1 Schlesneria sp.
GCGTCAGCCCCCTGGCTCTTGGCGGTTCATGCCACTGAAGAAGGGCTGACGCCCGAAGAGCCAGGGGGCTGACGCCACCCCGCTCCGAAATTCATCGGAACGAGTTGACGCTCCATTGTTTGTTACCCCGCCGATGACTGACAGATCGCGACGTACCGTCGCACGGCCTCCGTCATGCCCAGTTCCAGTGCGTCGGCGATCAGGGCGTGGCCGATGGAGACTTCTTCGACATGTGGCACGCGCGACAGGAACTCGCCGAGATTGTCGAGGTTCAGATCGTGACCGGCGTTCACGCCGAGACCCAGCAGATGCGCGGCTTCGGCTGTGGTGGCGTACTGTGCGAGTGACGCGGCCTTGCCGGCGGTCTGGAACGCGCGGGCATACGGTTCGGTATAGAGTTCGATGCGGTGCGCTCCCGTGATCGGGACGAGCGGAATCGCGAGCGGATCGGGGTCCATGAAGAGGGAGACCCGGATTCCGGCGGCTCGCAGCGGCGGAACAATTCGCTGGAGCAATTCCGTGTGGGTGGCGACGTCCCAGCCGTGATCGGATGTTTTCTGGTCGGGGGCGTCGGGAACGAGCGTGCATTGCTCGGGACGGACTTCGTGGACAAGCCGCAGGAAATCGTCGGTCGGATAACCCTCGATGTTGAATTCAACGCGCAGCTCGCGCGTGAGGAGCCGCAAGTCGCGGACATCGCCGGGTCGCGTGTGGCGTTCGTCCGGGCGAGGATGCACGGTGATCCCGGCCGCTCCCGCCGCAACGCACAGCCGTGCCAGGCGGGCGAGATCGGGAATGCCGTTGTCGCGCGTGTTCCGCACGAGTGCGATCTTGTTCAGATTCGCGCTGAATGCCGTCATCAGGGTGTTTCCAAGGGAAGTCTCAGTGAGTCCAACAAGCGCGTCGCGTCGGCAAGTCCCGGTCAGACCCGTCCGTGCAGGTACTCGTGCAGGTAGTGAATGGTGACTTCCTGATGATTGGCGTCGTAGGCGTTCAAATCGCCGATGGAGATCAATCCCTGCGTATCTCCCTGTGCGTCGACGACCGGCAGGTGGCGGACACGGTGTTGTCTGAAGATGTTCCGCGCGTTGTCGATCGGAGTGTCGGGCGTGCAGCAGGCGATGGCGGTGGTCATGACGTCGGCCACGCGCACCGTGGCGGGAGACAGTTCGGCGGCGACCACGCGGCGCAACACGTCGCGCTCGGTGAAGATGCCGACCAGGCGGCCCTGGTCCATGACCAACAAGGCCCCGATCCCGTGCTCATTCATTTTCTGTGTGGCCGACAGCACCGTTTCGTCGGGCTGAGTGCATCGCAGGGGGTGCCCCTGCTTCTGTTGGAGGATTTCGCTGACGGTTCCCATGATGCTGACTCCTGGTCTGGTGAAGTGTCCGCGTGAAACATTTCCGACCGAACGGTCGATCCTGTGACGTGGCCGCTCTCCGGGCGGAACGGGTCCGAAGACGACATCCACACTACAGAACTGTTCGCCGTCGCGGAAGGCGTTTGTGGGTGAAGGGTGCGCCTCGGGTGCATTCGTCAATTGGTGGTCGCCTTTTCTGGTCCCCTCTCCCGCCCGTCTTGGGGGGGTGTGGTTTTGGGTGCGGGGGGATTCATTTCAGAGCGGCAGCAACCGGACTCGTCGTGACCCAGCTCGTGCGGATTCGTTCCCCATTTTTCAATGCTTCTCGATCACTTCGCCCCCTCACCCTAACCCTCTCCCCCGAAGACGGGGGCGAGGGGACCGGAAGACGACCACCAATCGGCAACCACGCCCGCGATGCACCCGTGTTTTGTCACGGACTATCCAGTCGAATGCCGCGTTCTTAGAATCCGGTCCTCGAACAATGTCCGCTCAAATTTGAATCGCTCGGCACGGATGCGAACTTGGCCAAGAAGAAGTCAGTCAAGACCCCTCCCGATTCGCCGCCGCCGGCGGGTGAGGTGGCACGCCCTGAGTCTGCGAAGGGCGTGGCCCCGAAGAAACACGCCCTTCCCAAGGCATCAGGGCGTGCCACACGCTCCGCGCGACCGGTCGCGATGACGGTGGCCGAAGATCCGGCGTGGGTCGAGGCGGTGGAAGCCGAAACGCAGCGCGTCGGGACTGACGTGTGGGGGCATCTCGCGCGGCGCAGGCCCTCGATCTTCGAGCGGCGCTGGTGGGACGACCGCATCCTGGCGGCGGCGATGGCCGACGAGTCGCTCAAGGTGCAGATGTTTCGGTTCGTCGATGTGCTGCCGCGATTGAAGACGCATCGCGACGTCACCCGGCATCTGCAGGAGTACTTTCACGAGGTGAAGGAACACCTGCCGTTCGCAATCGAGATGGTGCGGTTCGGCGTCGAGCACCTCTCGCCCGAGTCGGTCCTCTCGCGGGCGCTGGCCTACAACGCGCGCTCGAACGCCGCGCGGATGGCCCGCCGGTTCATCGCCGGTTCCAGCGTGGACGAGGTGCTGGCGGCGGTCACCACGCTGCGCCGGTCGGGCTTCGCCTTCACGCTCGATCTGCTGGGTGAGGCGGTCATCAGCGAGTCCGAGGCGGAGGCGTACCAGCGCGAGTATCTCAACCTGATCGAAGGGATCGCGCCGGTCGTCAATGCGTGGCCCGAGTACCGCCAGGTCGACTGCGATCACGAGGGACCGCTGCCGCGCGTGAACGTCTCGATCAAGCTGTCGGCCCTGGTCAGTCACTTCCGCCCGGCCGATGCGCAGGGGACCACGGCGGCCGTGCAGGCCCGGCTGCGACCGCTGCTGCGGGCCGCCCGCGCGCAGCACGCCTATCTGCACGTCGACATGGAACAGTACTCGTACAAGGATCTGACGCTCGACATCTTCAAGCAGACGCTGCTCGAAGAGGAGTTCCGCGACTGGGCCGACGTGGGGATCGTCGTGCAGGCGTACCTGCCCGATTCGCAACGAGACCTGGCCGGGTTGCTCGACTGGTCGAAACAGCGCGGGACTCCCGTCTGGGTCCGGCTGGTGAAGGGAGCCTACTGGGACTACGAGACGGTCATCTCGGCGAGTCGCAACTGGCCCGTCCCCGTCTTCCAGCAGAAGTGGCAGTCGGACGAAAGTTACGAGCGTCTGACGAAGATGCTGCTCGAAAACCACCAACTGCTGCGGCCCGCGTTCGGCAGTCACAACCTGCGGAGCCTGTCCCACGCGCTGGCCTGTGCGAAGCAACTCCGGGTTCCCCACGGAGCCTTTGAACTGCAGATGCTGTACGGCATGGCCGAGGAGCAGGCGCGGGCCTTTGCCGAACTGGGCCATCGCGTGCGGATCTACACGCCGTTCGGACAGCTCATGTCGGGCATGGCCTATCTGGTCCGGCGGCTGCTCGAAAACACATCGAACGATTCGTTCCTGCGACACAGCTACGACGACCAAGTGAAGATCGAGGACCTGCTCATGAAACCCGCCGCTGTCGCCGCCAAGACACCTGTGAAGAAGCAACCGCCCGCACCCGAGTTCCTCAACGAACCCGTCGCCGACTTCAGCCGCGAGGAGGTTCGCGACGCGATGCAGCAGGCGCTCGACGACGTCGTCGACCAGTTGGGCCAGTCCTACGCCATCAACATCGGCGGCAAGGCGACTCACGCCCGGCCGATGATGGTGTCGCGCAACCCGTCTCACAAAGGACAGGTTGTCGGCCGCATCGCCTCTGCGACTCACGACGATGCCGAAGCGGCGGTCGCCGCCGCGCGGCGGGCCTTCCCCGCCTGGTCGTCTACCGAGGTGAAGTTTCGGGCCGAATACCTCGAACTCATCGCCCGCGAACTGCGGCTGCAGCGCTACGAACTCGCCGCGTGGCAGGTCTGCGAATGCGGCAAGCCGTGGGCCGAGGCCGACGCCGACGTCTGCGAGGCGATCGACTTCTGCCTCTACTACGCCTGGCAAATGAAGCTACTCGACCAACCGCAGCACTTCGATCTGCCGGGAGAAGAGAACCGGTATTTCTATCGGCCGCGCGGCGTGGTGGCCGTCATCGCGCCGTGGAACTTCCCGCTGGCGATCCTCACCGGCATGACGACCGCCGCCATCGCGGCCGGCAACACCGTCGTGATGAAGCCGGCCGAACAGTCGTCCGTCGTCGCGGCCAAACTGATGGAAATCATCCACTCGGTCGGCCTGCCCGAAGGAGTGGTCAACCTGCTGACGGGTGTCGGTGAGGAGATTGGGCCGGTTCTCGTCGGCAGCCCCGATGTCGATCTGGTCGCCTTCACCGGTTCGCGCGAAGTCGGGTTGATGATCAACGAGCAGGCCGCCGCCACGCACGGTTCGCAGGCCGGCGTGAAACACGTCATCGCCGAGATGGGTGGCAAGAACGCGATCATCGTCGACAGCGACGCCGATCTCGATGAGGCCGTCGTCGGCGTGATGCAGAGCGCGTTCGGATACGCCGGCCAGAAGTGCTCGGCCTGCTCGCGAGTCATCATCCTCGCCGACGCCTACGACGAGTTCCTGGCTCGATTGATCGAGGCGACCAAGTCGCTCAAGGTCGGCCCGGCCGAAGATCCCGCGACCGACATCGGACCCGTCATCGACGAGGACTCGGCCACGCGCATCCTCAAGTACATCGAACTGGGCGAAACGCAGGGGGGCCGCCTGGTCCTGGGAAGCGTCGATCCAAAACTGGCCGCCGAAGGCTACTACATCGGCCCGCACATCTTCGTCGACCTGGCCCCCGACTCGAAGCTGGCTCAGGAGGAAGTCTTCGGCCCGGTCCTCGTCGCGTTCAAAGCAAAAGACCTTTCCGAGGCGCTGTCGATCGCCAACGGCACCGACTACGCCCTGACCGGCGGCTGCTACAGCCGCAGCCCCGCCAACCTCAAACGCGTCTGCCACGAGTTCGTGGTCGGCAACCTCTATCTCAACCGCCCGATCACCGGCGCCCTCGTCGGCCGCCAACCCTTCGGCGGCTTCAAACTAAGCGGCATCGGCAGCAAAGCCGGCGGCCCCGACTACCTCAAACATTTCCTGATCCCGATCAACATCACCGAGAACACCCTGCGCAGAGGCTTCGCGCCTCAATCGGATACCGACCAATAAGGCAGCGGCGGAAAGAAAGATCGGCGGGCCAACTCAAAGTCTGACGCGCAAGCGAAGGAACAATCTCGCGACCTCCCGCGCTCGCGTCGGACACAGACTGGCCGTGTGGCTGGGGTCGAGTCTTCGAGCCCCCAGCGTTCGCAATCCCATGCCGCTGGAGGCGGTCGAAACGCCCGACCCCAGCCACACAGCCCGAGGATCGAAAGACGAAGACGTTTCTCGCCAGACTGGCGACAGGCAGCAATGCGTTCGAGGGCTATGGCGTAGGCGGAATCGGATTCCGGTAGCTGCTGGGCCATGTGTCGTTCCCGTTTGTCGCTGGTGTCGGTGCCGGGAGGCTGTCGGTCTCAGAGCGTGCCATGCGAGCCGGTCGATTGCGAGCGAACCGGGGAGCCGATTTCGGCGCCGGGTGCCACTGGCGAGGGGCTTCGCTCGCCAGTGCTCTTGGAAAACACTGGCGGCTCAAAGCAGCCGCCAGTGGCACCCGGCGCGGGGAGGACGCGGGTGCAAAAGCGGCTTCACAACCCCCGAAACTAACCCGCAGCGTAAGCGAGGGCGTTGGATGTCCAGCGTGGAATCGCCCTCGCTCACGCCTCGGGTTGGTTTTTGCTCACGCCTCGGGTTGGTTTTTCTGGTTCCCAAGCTCCGGCTTGGGCTTGGCGATCGAAGGCAAAGCGGAGCTTCAAAGACAGGCGTTCCCAAGCCGGAGTTGGGGAACGAGAAACGTGGGGCCGCCCGGCGTTCGACACCGTAAACTCCGTGGAAATTGGGCCTTCGGAAGGGGAGCGGGGGCAAAAGATGCTCTAAAACGCTCCCGTTTGGGACGCAGACGGCCGTCGGAGCTCTGGACGGCTCCCGTTTGGGACACAAACGGGCGGAAATGGTCTGGAACGCTCCCGTTTAGGACGCATTGGCACGCGAGATCTGTTAAACGGCTCCCGTTTGGAACGCAGACGGGCGTCGGAGCGCTGGAACGCTCCCGTTTAGGACGTAGACGGCCGTCGCTGCTCTGGACGGCTCCCGTTTAGGACACAATTTGGCGGGTGCGGGCCTGTCGGCGGTCGTTTGGGACGCCGACAAACACCGCCGCTCGGGAACGCTCGCGTTTGGTTCTGTTTCCCAAACCGGAGCTTGGGAACGAGACGTGAAACCGATGAAGACTCTTGTGGGAACAGTCGATTTTGATGAGACTGTGCCCGCCGTTAGACACCCGGCGAGAATTGTCTTGCCCCAAGTAGCCCTGTCGCTCCGCGACAGGAGAGCCGATTGTTATGAGACGTTGGAACGCGCTCGGCTTTCCTGTCGCGGAGCGACAGGGCTACTGAATTGCCGGTCGCGTTACGAGTTCCCTCGGGAGTTGCACGATGTCTGTCAGCCATTCGCATCCCTCGCCCTTTCGTCCGTCCGTCAACGATTTGATCCGCGTGGGGTCTCGACGCTGGTTCTTGCAGACGGGGCTGGCCGGGCTCGGTGGGTTGTCTCTGCCGGCGCTGCTCAAGGCGGAGACGGACCTCAAACAAACCGGCGCGCCGGCGGCCGGGAAGAAGTCGGTCATTCTGTTCTGGCTGTCGGGTGGGCCGAGTCATCTCGATATGTGGGATCCCAAGCCGAATGCTCCCAATGAAATTCGAGGGCCGTTCGGGACGATCGACACCAAACTGCCCGGCGTTCAACTGTGTGAGCACCTGCCGAAGCAGGCCGCGATCCTCGACAAGCTGACCATCATTCGGTCGGTCGATTGCCGTTCGAGCAACCACACGCCGATCACGCTTCAGGCCGGGAACCCGCTCGCCCGGCGGGTGGACAACGGCAAGGATGGCGACGGCTATCCGTCGATGGGTTCGGTCGTGTCGAAGTTCAAAGGGAGCAACGATCCGAACCTCCCCGCGTTCGTCGGACTGGCCGACAGTTGGGCGGCCGATGTGTGGGAGGCGGGGCAGATGGGTTCCGAGTTCTCGCCCGTGAAGGGGAGCGAACTGGCCGGACGTTTTAAACTGCCCGACGGGATTCAACTCGACCGTTTGCAGGACCGCGATGGCCTGCGCCGCCAGTTCGACAAGTTCCGGCGAGACCTCGACCGGGGCGAGACGCTGGCCCGCACTGACCGCTACACGCAGCAAGCCTTCGAGTACGTCACATCGGGTCGCGCCGAGAAGGCCTTTCAAATTGACGCCGAATCGCCGCAGTTGCGTGACGCCTACGGACGGGACTCGATTGGTGAGAAGGCGCTGCTCGCGCGGCGACTCGTGGAAGCGGGCGTTTCGTTCGTGGTGGTCAGCGGTGCGTGGGGCTACTTCGATCATCACGGTGACGAAGTGAAGTGGGGCGGCATCGAGAAGGGTCTGAAGCCGCTGCTGCCGTGCGTCGACCGAGTCATGCACACACTGGTGACCGATCTCGAATCGCGAGGTCTGCTCGACTCGACCCTCATCCTGATGCTGGGCGAGTTCGGCCGAGGCCCCGTGATGACGAAGACCGCCGGCCGCGATCACTGGACCAACTGCATGTCGATGCTCGTCGCCGGCGGCGGCCTGAAACACGGCCAGGTCATCGGCGCGACCGACTCGCGCGGCTATGGCATCCACGAACGCCCGGTCCCACCGCAAGACCTCGCCGCGACCGTCTTCAAGTTCATGGGGATCGACCTCAACGCCCACTGGACCAATTCTCAAGGCCGCCCGATCCCCATCGTCACCGAAGGGGGCAAGCCGATCCACGAGTTGTTCGCGTAGCCGTGGCTTCAATCTTCGGAGCTCTTGTCCCCTCGCCCGGGCTTTGCGGCGAGGGGGTTAGAAGCAGTTTCAAAACGCCGGAAATCATCATTTGCAATACAGGCTCTTCGGAGCGGGGGGGGTGGGTGCCCCGGATAAGAGCCGGCTTTGAACAAAACCGAAAAAAGGGGGCGCACGGGCCCCCCCCCCCACCAGG